>CAZUAZ010000019.1:0-14767 GCA_964618445.1 uncultured Aquirufa sp.
GCTAACGTGCTGAAATTAAGTGTAAAACAATTTTTAAATTGGGGTGCAAAGATAGATAGAATAATTTTATTTTCAAGCAAATTCTTTAAATTGGAAGTTCAATAACCTGTTTACCATGAAAAAATCAGTTTCTTGGCTCGCTGCAGCCATTTTTGCTTGCACCTTTTTTATGGGTAATGCGCAATCTAACTCCCTCAAAACCAACATGTTTATTTCCGAAAAGCCATTTGGCAAAACTGCTACCAACGAACCCGTTACACTCTATACACTGAAAAATACCCAAGGTATGGAAGTGCATGTCATGAATTACGGAGCCATCATCACTAAAATCATCGTGCCCGATAAAAATGAAGTCATGGAAGATGTCGTGCTGGGATTCGATAACGTAGCAGATTACATCAAAGATTCGCCCTATTTCGGAGCCGTAGTAGGTCGGTACGGAAACCGCATCGCCGCAGGAAAATTTAACTTAGATGGAAAAAGCTATACACTGGCCGCACAAAATAACGGCCAACACCTACATGGTGGATTAAAAGGCTTCGATAAAAAAGTTTGGAAAACAGTTGCCAAAAAAGATGGTAGCATTACCCTAAGCTATTTATCCGCTGATGGAGAAGAAGGGTTTCCCGGCAATTTAGAAATTCAAGTCACGTATTCACTTAATGAAGACAACGCCATTTCAATGGATTATGTGGCAAAAACAGATCAGGCAACGGTATTGAATATTTGTAACCACTCGTATTTTAACCTGTCAGGGAATGTAAAACGCGATGTGCTAGATCACAACATCCAATTGAACGCACCATTCTTTATCCCAATTGACAAGGTGCTAATTCCAACAGGCGAGATCAAATCCGTAAAAGGAAGTCCATTTGATTTTACAACTCCTAAAAAAATCGGGTTAGATATCAATGCTGACGATACACAAATTGCCTTCGGTGGAGGATATGATCACTGCTATGCGTTTGATAAAGCGCCGGGTGCTTTTGGCAAAATCGCACACGTGGAAGACCCAACTTCAGGTCGGGTTATGGAAGTTTTCACGACCGAACCAGGAGTTCAATTCTACACAGGAAATAATTTGGATGGCCACCTCACGGGTAAATATGGTGCCAAATACACGAAAAGATCGGGTTTTTGCTTAGAAACACAGCATTATCCAGATTCTCCGAATAAACCCAACTTCCCATCGACAGTACTGCGACCGGGAGAAACTTACACGTCGAAAACCGTCTACCAGTTTTCTACAAAATAAACTTGACCGCCGCCGGGATTACACTCCTGGCGGCATTTTTTTTGCCTCATTCCAGTATATATCCATTTCCGATAAGGTCATCTCCGATAGGTTTTTTCCCATTTCGGCCGCACGCTTTTCGAGGTGCTGAAATCGATACATAAATTTTCGATTCGTTCGCTCTACAGCTGTCTCAGGATTTATATCAATAAAGCGCGCAAAATTTACCAAGCTGAAAATCAAATCGCCCAATTCACCCTCTGCCTCCTCTTTTTGAGCTGCCGATAATTCTTTGCCTACAAAAGTCTCTTTAAACTCCCCGAGCTCCTCTTCTACTTTCTCCCAAACTTGCTCCTTTTCTTCCCAATCAAACCCCGCGCCACGTGCTTTTTCTTGAATACGCATCGCTTTCACTAAGGCCGGCAATGAATTTGGTACACCGCCCAAAACAGACGTATTACCTTCTTTTAATTTCAATGCTTCCCAGTTGGCCTTCACCTGCTCCTCCGTCTCTGCCACCACGTCACCATAAATGTGCGGATGCCGCGAAATCAATTTCTCACAAATCCCATGCAACACAGATGTCACATCAAAATCTCCTGTCTCCGATCCAATTTTACTGTAAAAAACCAAATGCAACATGACATCCCCAATCTCCTTCCGAATTTCCGCCATATCCTTGGATAAGATCGCATCGGACAATTCATACGTCTCCTCGATGGTTAAATGACGCAAAGTATCCATGGTCTGCTTTTTATCCCAAGGACATTTCTCGCGTAAATCATCCATCACACATAACAAGCGATCAAAGGCCTCTGCAGCAGCTGGGTATCTCATATCTAAGGATTTAATGCGTATAAACGGACGTAGTCAATCAGAAATTTATTGGGGAAAATTGTATCATCCACACCTTTTTGGCCTCCCCAATTGCCACCTATCGCCAAATTCAACAAGATATGTTGCTTCTTATCAAATGGCCACTCTTCCCAGCCACGTCCTGAATTTTCAAATGTAAAATGTAATTTCCCGTCAATATAGGACTTCACATACTGAGGCGTCCATTCCATCGTATAAACATGGAACTCGGTATCGAAATCATCCAAGCGGGTCGTTGCCGTTTTTTGCGTATTTATTACGTGGTTAAACGCTTTAGTATGAACGGAAAAATGCATGACGCCCGGATTGTATCCCACATGCTCTAGAATATCAATTTCTCCGTTATCTGGCCAATAAGCAGAACCATAGTCGGACTGGCTGGCCAACATCCAAATGGCTGGCCAATTACCACGGCCCGCGGGGATTTTGGCACGAACCTCAACCTTGCCATATAAAAAATCTTGCTTTCCTTTGGTCACAATTCGAGCTGACGAGTAACTCCGAGCTCCCATCGGTTCCTTGCGTGCTTCGATCGTTAAAATGCCATTCTCAATGTGCGCATTATCTAAATCTGCTTGTGTGTAAAACTGTAACTCATTGTTTCCCCAACCGGAACCTCCGACATCATAAGACCAAAATTTATCGTTTGGCAATCCGGGAATATCAAATTCATCCACCCAAATCGGCTTTTCCGAAAACGTATAAACCTTAGGAGGGGCAGGTGGCGTGGGAACAAATGGCTGAGTAGGGGCAGGCGTTTCTGCTTGTGAACAAGCAAAAGTGGCTACTAACGCAAAGCCACCCAAAATGGAAATCAATTTAGTCATGATGATTTTTTAAGTAGCCAAAAATAAGTGGAAGTACACCATAAATCCTACCGATTATGTACTTTTGATGCATGGAATTTAAACTATCATCCTCCTATAAGCCTACTGGCGATCAGCCTAATGCGATCAAACAATTAGTGGATGGTTTACACAAAAACGAAAAATCCCAAACCTTACTTGGAGTAACCGGATCCGGAAAGACTTTTACGATTGCGAATGTGATCCAACAAGTCAATCGTCCTACCCTTATTTTAAGTCATAATAAAACCCTGGCGGCGCAATTGTACGGTGAATTTAAATCCTTCTTCCCCGAAAATGCCGTTGAATATTTTATATCCTATTACGATTATTACCAGCCGGAAGCATTCATTGCGTCCACGGGCACCTACATCGAAAAAGACCTTTCGATTAATCAGGAAATTGAAAAATTGCGTTTGGCCACAACGGCAGCCTTAATGTCGGGTCGGCGAGATGTCATCGTCATCGCCTCCGTTTCGTGTATTTACGGTATGGGGAACCCCGATGAATATAAAAATTCGATCATGCGAATTGGTGTGGGAGAAACGATTTCTAGAAATCAATTTTTATTTCGGTTGGTTGAAATTCTATATGCCCGTACCGAAGGCGAGTTTTTGCGTGGAACATTTCGGGTCAAAGGAGATACGGTCGATATCTTTTTAGCCTATGCTGACTTTGGGTATCGCGTGATATTCTTCGGCGATGAGATTGAAGAAATTCACCGGATCGATCCGTGGACAGGAAAGAAAATTTCGAAGGAAACAATGGTGGCGATTTTCCCGGCCAACTTATTTGTGACGGGAAGAGAAACGTTAAATAATGCGATCTCGGATATTCAAGCGGATTTGGTGAATCAAATCTCCTATTTCGGAAGAGATGGCCGACTTCAAGAAGCGGAGCGTATCAAGCAACGAACTGAATTTGATTTAGAGATGATGCGTGAACTGGGGTATTGTTCGGGAATCGAAAATTATTCCCGCTACTTCGATCAACGTAAACCAGGTCAAAGGCCCTTTTGTCTACTCGACTTTTTCCCGGATGATTTTTTAATGGTGGTAGATGAAAGTCATGCCTCTATGCCCCAAATTCGGGCGATGTATGGAGGTGACCGCTCGCGGAAGGAATCACTTGTCGAATATGGATTTCGTTTACCGTCAGCAATGGATAATCGGCCATTAAAATTCCAGGAGTTTGAGGACTTAGTAGGCCAAACGATTTTCGTCTCAGCGACCCCTTCTGATTACGAATTGCAATTGTCGGAAGGCGTTGTGGTGGAACAAATTATTCGGCCAACAGGACTGTTGGATCCATTGATCAATGTGCGACCTACTAAAAATCAGATTGATGATTTGATGGATGAGGTGTATGATCGGATCAAAAAACAAGAGCGTACGCTGATTACCACCCTAACGAAACGTATGGCGGAAGAACTTTCCAAATACATGGATCGAGTGGGAATCAAATGCCGCTACATACACTCGGAAATCAAGACGCTTGAACGCGTGGAGATTTTGCGTGAATTACGTTTGGGGGTGATTGATGTATTGGTAGGCGTTAACTTATTACGCGAGGGATTGGATTTGCCGGAAGTTTCTTTGGTGGCGATTATGGATGCGGACAAAGAAGGCTTCTTGCGGGATATTCGGTCGTTGATTCAAACGATTGGTCGGGCAGCTCGGAATGAAAATGGCAAAGTAATCATGTATGCGGATCGGATGACGGGATCGATGGAGAAAGCAATTAATGAAACAAATCGCCGTCGCGAACGTCAGATGGCCTATAATTCGGAACATGGTATTACCCCAAAAACCATTTGGCGAAGTCATGATGAAATCATGGAACAGACGTCAATTGCGGATAAAATGGCGAAGCCGATGAAGTCCTATGGCATCACACCAAAAGAAAATTTACAAGCGGCAGATCCGCTATTGGCCTACATGTCCAAACCAGAACTGAAGAAGCAAAAAGAGGCTGTCCAAAAAGAAATGGAACGTGCGGCGCGCGAATTGGATTTCCCATTGGCGGCTAAATTCCGAGATGAACTACTGGCAATCGATAAATTATTGGCTGATTAAATCTTATTCGGAACGGCTCTACCTACCAACTTGTTCTCTGCACCACGGTCGCCCCCTTCATGGTATTCGGCGTCTTCGTTGACATCCCACAAATTGTACAATTCTTTTCCTGCAACAATATTTTTGACAGCTAACATGGCTGTCATCATACTATGGTCTTGGTTGTTATACTTGTGCATGCCATTACGGCCGATTAAACTAAGACCAGAATAGGCCTCCAAGTCTTCACGAATCGTGGCCAAATGGTCTTTATACTCATGGTCATACACCGGATAAGCTTTTGGCTGTCGCACGACATAGCCGTCTAATACCGAACTTGGGTCCGTTAGGCCAATTTGGGATATTTCTTTTTTGCCAAGGGAAATCAATGCATCGTCTGAGCTATCCCAAAGGCCATCGCCCTCAAAGCAAAAATACTCAAGACCGTAACAAGCCATAGAAGGATCTGGAACCATGAAAGGACTCCAAGATTTGAAGTTTTGGATACGACCTACTTGAACAGTTGGATCATGAATGTAGATCCAGTTATCTGTAAAGGCGTCTTTATCCCGGCAGATTAGTACGACAGTTAAGAAATCACGATAAGCTAATTTAGAAGCAGCCACTAAAGATTTAGATGGCATTTGAGGTAAAATATTGGGTATCAACTCGCGCATGGGAGCAGTAGACAACACATGAGAGAAATCGCCGACCTTTTTACCATCGCTCGTATGCACTTGCCATGTACCGTCGGTCTTTTCGATTTTTTGCACACCCGTATTCATGATAATTTCAACACCCATGGCTTTGCTTTTCTCTGCACAAACTTCCCACATGCGTCCAGGGCCAGTTTTAGGGTAACGAAAAGAATCAATTAACGTTTTAATTAAAGCATCTCCTTTCTTTTTCTTGTTTTGGCTAGAAAATAATGCGTTCCAAATGGCACTGCTTAAAGAAAGCCCTTTGATTCGTTGAGCTGCCCAATCCGCCGAAATTTGGTTACAAGGAATACCCCAAACCTTCTCTGTATATGTCTTAAAAAAGATATTGAATAGTCTTTTGCCAAATTGGTTCGTCACCCAATCTTCAAAATTTTGAGGATTCTTAATCGGAAAGGCTTTAGCCTGCAAATAACTCAAAACACACAATATGCTTTCGAAAACGCCTAATTTGAATAGCGCCTCCATGGCCACGAGTGGGTATGAAAAGAAATTTTTATTGTAAAATATCCGTGAACTACGGGGACGTTCGAGTAACTCATCACCTAAGATTTCTGTCCAAAAATCTTCAACTTCCTGAGATTTTGAAAAAAATCGGTGTCCGCCGATATCAAAATGGTAGCCTTTGTAGGATTCCGTACGAGAAATTCCACCTACATAGGTGGGGTCCTTCTCAAAAACTTGAACGGGAATACCACTTTTTCCTAAAAGGTAGGCTGCAGTTAAACCAGCTGGGCCTGCCCCGATAATCGCTACTTTTTTCATTCTGAAATCAATGAATTTGCAAACAAGACTACAAAAATATCCTTTTTATTAGGGATTAAAAATCAGCACTAGAGGCTTAAGGTGCAAATTTAGGAAATTAATGGCTTAATCTGTCTTGATTGATTTATTAAAAGGTATGCCTATTTGAAATTTTAAATCAGAATCATTATTTAACGGCAATACATCGAGACCATATTGAATTTGATCTGTAGGCATGTCATGATATGTACCAAAAATACGATCCCAAATCGAAAAGATATTGCCATAGTTTGTGTCGGTTTGAGGACGCACATAGTGATGGTGAATCTTGTGCATATTAGGAGATACAATCAACCACGAGATACTGCGATCCAACCAGGTAGGCAAGTTGATGTTGGCATGATTAAATTGGGATAACAAGGCACTCGCACTTTGATAAACCATCACCAGCCACATCGGCGCACCACAAACAAAAATACCAAGGATGGCAAAAATGGCGCGAAATACACTCTCACCAGGATGGTGACGATTTGCCGTAGTTGTATCCACCATGGTATCCGCATGGTGAATCATGTGAAATTTCCACAACACTTTGATTTTGTGTTCGATGAGGTGGATTAGATAGGCGCCAACAAGATCCAATAAGAGTAAGCCAACCAGTGCAAAAAGCCACAACGGCATTGGGAACCAATATAAGACACCAAATTGATTTGCAACAGCCCAGTCACTCGCCTTAACTAAAGCGAAAGCAAAGGCAAAATTGATGATAACGGTGGTAAGTGTAAATAGGAGGTTAATCTTCGCATGTTTCCACTTGACATATTTGAATTGGAATAAGGGGATGATCCCTTCAATAATCCAAAAAAATGCAATTCCGCCGGCTAAAATAAGGGCTCTATGTGAGCTGGGAATAGTATCGAAATAATGAGTCAATGATTCAAGCATAGTATGAAAGAGGTAATTATTCTCAATGTTAAAAATAAATTATGGAAGATGGGTAAACTTGTTTGCAAAATTTCGTGCAACTTAACGCTACTACTTTGACCTGCACCACCAAAATTGTTTAACTAACAAGTATTCAATAAGTTTTTAGACCGATGCAAATCCTACAGACAAGTCGACTTCAATTGCGTCCAATCAATGTAGATGATGCCGACTTTATGCTCAAACTTTTAAACTGTCCAGGCTTCATTGACTTTATCGGAGATCGTCACGTGCGGACAATTGAATCCTGTATTACCTATATAGAAAACATGTTGGCTAATCCCGACATCACCTATTGGGTTGTTCAATTGAAACAAAATCAAACCCCAGTAGGTGTGGTGACTTGGGTAAAACGCGATTTTTTACCTGCCCCCGATTTGGGATATGCGCTACTGCCAGAATTTGAGGGAAATGGATATGCATTTGAAGCTAGTAACGAGTGGCTAGCCTATCAAAAGAAAGAAAACGAACCTGTTTTAGCTATTTGTCAGGCCAACAATACCGCATTAATTAGGCTACTGAAAAAACTAGCGTTTGAATTGGAGTCAAGCTTTGAGAAAGAAGGTCATCTTATGCATCGATATTCCCATCAATGATGCCCATTAAATTGCTCCCCGGCCCGTATAGCTACTTGTAGTTTATTTGCTGGTGTAGGTAATGGACAAGTCGCAAATGGCGTAAATGCACAAGGCGGATTAAAAGCTTTATTGAAATCAATGACTACATTTCCATTCGAATCAGGCAATTTCGTATAGATAAAACGCCCAGCGCCATAGGTCTCCACTTTATTCGTTTGATCACCAAAAACGATGAAAAGTTCCTCTCCCTCTTGGCTCGCTTCCAATGCATACGTCTTGCCTTGAAGCTTAAACTCAACTTTTCCAGGAGAATCTTCTTGATAAGAGCGTCCCGTCACATCAATAATCGTGATTTTACGCCCTTTCGTTGGGATGAATTTTCCAGTTATTCGCCAACTAGAATCTATCTTGAAATGCGCTATTCCAGTGAACGCCTTGACATATTCGCCTTCCAAATCTCGTAATCTAATCGCGAATTTTTCGCCTCGTTTAATGATAAACCAACGAAGTGTTTGATGAGCAACTATGACTGGTTTTTCAGCATAAGGATAAACCTGCAAGGTATCCTTTTGATGAACACAATAAACGTATTCTCCTTTTTTAACTACCTGACCTAAAAAAGCATCTGCATGCTCTGCAGGAAAAACGAAATCGTTTTTCGCATCTCCACCGATGGTATTAACCCCTTCGTTTAACCAAAATAATCCTGCTAAATTCAACCAGCCATTTTCAGATTTCAAACTCTTCAAACGAGCCTGATGAAAGGCCTCTATTTCTTGTTGGTACGTATCCCCCACCCGAAATCCGAGTAGCATAAACCCCATAACCCATAGTATCAAAATCCGCATAAAAAATCGTTGTAAAGTGTAGGCAGCCGGGTCTTTAACCACGGCGATGCGTATCAAAAGTCGAAATTTTGTATGATATTTCACAAATCGCACCTCATTTTGTCAAAAACATGATAAATTGGAGCCATAAACATGTTAACCCTATGAAAAAAATCGCACTGGGCATTCTCGGCCTACTCATCGTCATCCAGTTCATCCATCCGGAAAGAAACACAAGCAATGACAACACCTATGCAATTTCGAAGAAATACATTATTCCTGATCATGTGAATACGATTTTAACGAATGCATGTACCGACTGCCATTCAAATCAATCCACGTATCCTTGGTATTCAAATATTCAGCCGGTGGGCTTTTGGCTAAATCATCACATCGAAGAAGGCAAAGAACACTTGAACTTTTCAACCTTTTTAAAATTACCGATTGCCGTTCAAAATCATAAGTTAGAAGAGGTTATCGAGACCGTGGAGGAAGGCGAAATGCCCATGCCGTCGTATACTTATTTGGGCTTACACCCCAAAGCAAATTTAAGTGAGGCAGAAAGAGGCCAATTAATTGCGTGGGCAAAAGCGCAGATGGATACGTTAAAAGCAACGTATCCAGCAGACAGCCTTAAAATGAAGCCTCGTCCGAAACGTGACTAAATGAAATAAAATAAGGCAATAGCCCCTATTCCCAAAACGAGCCAAAGCAACCCATTGGCTCGTTTTTTCTTGATAAATAATAAGAGAATTAAGCCCGTAAGCGAGATTATCGTCATAAAAATGGCAGAAAAATCAATCACCCATTTCCAGCCCTGTCCCGTATCTCGGCCCTTGTGTAGATCATTTGCCCAAGCAACTGCGCCCAATGAACGCTCCGATAAATGAAATGTTCCTTTTGCCCGATCCACAAACACATCTGCTGTATAACCTGGACCTTGGAATGAAATCGAACACTCCGTTTCATCGATACGAAAATCATTTAGCTGTCCCTTTATGTGGTACGAAGCGCGCAGAAATTCGACAATCTCCAATTTTTTGACCTGAGCCGTATCTGCAGCATTTACCCAAGCCAAGTTTAAACGACCGTCTGCCTCCTGCAAAACCTCATTCTCCGGAAACCAATCCAAGTGATTTAACGTCAATCCCGTCACCGAGAAAAACAGCACAATCACGAAACTGAACATGGACAAATAGATGTGCAACCATCTAGACCATTCGGCAAATGCTCTTTTCATACTTATTTTGTTCGGTAGACTAAACTAGCGGCCGACAACTCTTCGTTGCCCGCGATAGCTTGCGTTTTGGCTTTGCCATCAAATTTCATGGATTGCTTCATCAATTGATACGTGCCATGCTCACGCGCCGCCTCGATATAAATAGTATAATTTCCCTGCTCGACAAATTGGCCTTGATCATTTTTACCATCCCAAACTAAGGAATAATCCCCTGCTGAACGCGTTGCCGATGTAATGGACATTAAGTCGATCGGTGACTCGCGTTGCACATCAGAAAACGAACGTAAATCAGGTAGCCAGCGAGGCTTCCGGTACCAAAGCGCTAAACGACGCACAGGTTTATGATTCGCATCCTCTACCCAAACTGCCACGTACGGCCGGCGAGCCCCACCTCCTAAATTAGCCAGTTGTATGTTGATTAATAATTCTTGGTTTGCCGTCCATAATTTCTCCTTCAAATTCACCATTGAAATCGATGTCTCAGGGTTCGCCCCCGCCCAAGATTCGCTCGCTATTTGCTCGCCATTTTTAGTAACAATTAAGTATTCAAGATCTTGATAACTCGCGGCTAGGTCCTTCGACTCCTCAACAGAAAGCACATTAAATGCCGTAGCCAAAGCCCCAGCAGTCACCGCATCTGGATGAATCACCGTAGCGGATACCACATCTTGCGCAGGCATTCCCGACCGTGGATCCATGATGTGTGAGAACCATTGGCCATCTAATACCTCTCCCCGACGGTAATTGCCACTCGTTGCAATTGATTTATTCGCTAAAGAAACAACGCCAAGCGACGCTCCATTTTCCGCATCCAAACGTGGATCACTTACACGAACCGGTTCCGTCCAATCCCCCTTCACCAAAATATCCCCTCCCACATTCAACACAAGACCATTCACACCTGGCGAGGCCATGGCCACTGCGGCAGCCTTTTCCAACACATAACCCTTCGTAAATGTGTGTAAACGTAATTCTGCATCTGTTAATCGTGTTGCAGTCCCCTCTCCTAATGACCAATGTGCCTCATTTACATCCACTTTCCCTTCTTTCCAATGACGCGCAATTTCCTCTGAAGCTGCATTAATTGCTCCGTCTGTTTTCGCATTCCAATCATCAAACAAATTCAATACCTCTGATATCTCAGTGGAAACAGCTATAGCCTCGCCTTTTGAACTAGCCATCCAACGAGCAAATTCATTATGCGATCCCGCGCTACCTAAAATTTGTTGGAGCCGACTGATTTCAGCCAATACCTGAGCCTCCGCCTTTTGGGCCAACTCAAACGTCTGAGCTGCAATTTTCATGTCGAGCGAAGTGCCTAATATGTTTTCTAACTGGGTGGTTAAAACACCCGAAACGCTTGAAGCATTTGCATTGGGAACGGCAGCCATCAAAGCGGCCAAAGAACTAGTGAATGGATTCATAACAGGCATTTAAAATGAGAAAGCCCAAAACTAAAGTTTAAGGCATCAAGTCAGCCTTAATTTAGACCAAATTTGAATTTTCGTATACGTGTGTCCTGTAAAATAGTGACACTGCCGGAGTGTTTAACCCCGGCAGCGTCTACCACAAGCTCCAAATTTTCCTGATCATTTACAGCGTCTTCATATCAATTACGAAACGATACTTCACGTCCGACTTGATTACCCGCTCATACGCCTCATTCACAGCCGACATGGAAATCATCTCCACGTCCGACAAAATGCCGTGTTCCGCACAGTAGTCCAACATTTCTTGTGTCTCAGCAATACCACCGATCATCGAACCTATAATACTCCGACGCTTTGATATCAATTTCGCCGCCCCAAAAGCATTGTCCTCTGGCGGAATCCCAACCAATAACATCTTGCCTTCCACCGTCAATAAATCAAGAAACTTATTTAAATCATGCTTCGCAGCGACCGTATTTAGGATAAAATCAAATGACCCCGCCAGCGCCTTCATTTGCGCAGGATCAGTGGATAACGCAAAATGATCCGCTCCCAAAGCCCGGGCATCCGCCTCCTTTGATGGAGAAGTTGACAACATCGTTACCTCCGCCCCAAAAGATGCCGCAAATTTCACCGCCATGTGACCCAAGCCACCTAACCCTAAAACAGCCACTTTATGACCCTTACCCACACCCGCAAAACGCAATGGCGAATACGTCGTAATGCCCGCACATAACAAAGGAGCTACACGTGCTAAATTCGCTTCTTCAAAATTGACATGCAAGGCATATTTTTCATCAATCACATAATTCGACGAATACCCCCCAAAAGTTTGCGTCTTCCCATCCCGATAATAATCATTGTAAGTTGCCGTCATTCCCTCATCGCAATACTGCTCCTGACCCTTTTCACACGATGGGCAAGTCCGACAAGAATCAACGAAAACGCCGACGCCGGCTGTTTGGCCTACTTTAAACTTTGTTACATGCGACCCAATCTCCACGACCTTACCCACAATCTCATGCCCTGGAACAATTGGGTAAATCGATGGCCCCCACTCACTTCGCACCATGTGAATATCCGAATGACAGACCCCACAATACATAATATCAATCTTCACATCATGCGGCCCAACTTCGCGACGTTCAAATGTAATCGGCGCCACAGGTGCCTCCGCGCTCGTAGCGCCATACCCTTTAACTTGAATCATGTAATGTTTGGTTTAATGTGTCTATAAAAACTTGAATAGGTTCCGCGCCAGATATGCCAAACTTCCGATCAAACACAAAAAATGGCACCCCACGAACTCCTAAATTTACTCCTTCTTGCATATCTTGACTGACCCGATAAGCCAGCTCTTCACTCGCAATCGCCGCACGTACATCCGCAGCCGATAACCCAACCGACTCTCCCAGCAAAACAAGCTCCTCCACAGATGCCAAATCACGACCCTCCGTGAAATAAGCCTTAAAAAACACCTCTTCGATTTCGTTATCTAATCCTTTTTCTTTGGCCAATTGTATCACCCGATGCGCATACAATGAATTTGCCACAACCGCTTTGTCAAACTGATAATCCAAACCCACTGCAGCAGCCATCTCCACCACACGATCATGCATTTGGATCGACTGCTCCATCGACCACCCTTTGCGCTCCGCTAAATAGGCATAAACGCCCACGGGTGCGTCAAATTTCAGTGGAATTTCCGGGTCCAACTGATAGCTTTTCCACGTAATCTCCACCGCATCGCGGCCCTCAAAAGCCAAAAGCGCCTGCTCCAAATGCCGCTTACCGATGTAGCAAAACGGACACATAATATCACTCCAAATCTCTATTTTCATCAGGCCCCAAGTTACAAAAAAACCCTAGGCGTTCGGCCTAGGGTTTCGAAATATTCAGATTAAATTACTCCGCTACAAACGGATAATCTTCTTGTACATACACATCTTTATACGCCTCATCGGCAGTTGGGAAAGGAGATGCCTCCGCAAAATCCACCGACTCTTGTACTTGAATCTTAATCTTCGCATCGATCGCATCTAAATCTGCTTGCGTTGCAATACCATTTTCCAAAATACGCGCCTTCACTTGCTCGATTGGATCACGATCCTTGTACGTCTCAACCTCCTCTTTCGAACGGTATTTTTGTGGATCTGACATTGAGTGACCCCGGTAACGATACGTTCTAAACTCTAAAAATGTAGGACCTTCTCCTGCACGTGCACGCGCCGCAGCACGAGATACTGCCTCGTGAACCGCTTCCACATCCATTGCATCTACCGGCTCAGATGGCATGTCGTATGCCTCCCCGATGGTATATAATTCCGTCACATTGGACGTACGCGCTACCGACGTTCCCATCGCGTAACCATTGTTTTCTACGACAAATATCGCAGGCAATTTCCACGTCATCGCCATGTTAAAGGCTTCATGCAAAGCACCTTGACGCACCGCACCATCACCGAAATAGGTGATCGAAACATTACCTGTTTTTTTATATTTTTCAGCAAATGCCAAACCCGCACCTAACGGAATCTGCGCACCTACAATTCCATGACCACCTACAAAACCAACTTCCTTATCGAAAATGTGCATGGAGCCCCCTTTACCTTTTGAAGCACCTGTGATCTTACCGTATAACTCGGCCATGATCGCGTTTGGTGACGTACCTAATGCCAATGGAATCCCGTGGTCACGGTACGCAGTGATGTATTTATCGCCCTCAATCAAAGCAGATTTTGCACCTGATGAACACGCTTCTTGTCCGATATATAAGTGACAAAAACCTTTGATTTTTTGCATCCCGTACAACTGACCGCATTTCTCTTCGAACTTGCGTTGCAATTGCATCGACTCATACCAGTACATGTAGGTCTCTTTGGAATACTTCAGTGCTTGCGTTTCTTTCTTCGCCATCTTATTGATTGTATTTAAAATCGATGCGAAATTAAAACAAAAGCGCCACGCAGCCAAAAAATCGCGTATTATTCTTTATTTTTACAGCTTTCCGCCATTCGGATTCGCCCTATGTACCTAAAATCGTTACAGGTCAAACAGTTTAAGTCTTACGAAGAAGCCCAATTTGAATTTATTTCAAATATCAATTGCATCGTAGGCGAAAACGGAATCGGAAAAACCAACCTACTCGACGCGATTCATTTTCTTTCGCTGACCAAAAGTGCCCGCGGCGTAGCCGATCCCCTCTGCATCCGCCACGGCGATTCCTTTTTCATGGT
>CAZUAZ010000019.1:14867-18637 GCA_964618445.1 uncultured Aquirufa sp.
CGCCGAATTCAACGTTTGATTGAAATGATGGCAGAAGATCATTTTGGGCAGGTTTTCATTACCGATGCCCGTCCAGAACGGACCAAATCATTACTAAAAAATCTACGCACTAAGATTCAATACATCGCGCTATAGTATCCCCAAACGTCTTTAACGAATTTTCCGCAGCGACTTGTTGGCACGCCTCCACATCCACCTCCAAACCCTCCGTTTGAATAACACGCAAGGCATTCCCTACAGCTAATGCATCCGTCGCATCAACTACCTTACCCAATCCGCGCGCGCGAATCATATCGCCAATCATCCCAAGCTCGGTTCCTAACATGGCCTTCTCAGCCATCGCTCCACGAACTAATACCGAACTCATACCCGTATGACCTTGATACAACATCAACACCACATCGGCTAACTCGAAACAGATCTGCACCTCTTGTGCCGGCAAATAGCCAAATAACGTAATCACTTGCAAAGAAGGAAGCGCGGTAATTGCTGCTTGAATGCGTGGCAGATACGCTGGGGCTATCGGCCCAGCTAACACCAAACACATATTTTCGTGTTCCGATGGTGGGAGCTGTTTACAACCATCCAAGAAAACTTCCATCCCCTTTCGGTCATCCAAAAACCCGA
The DNA here is from genome assembly GCA_964618445.1 of uncultured Aquirufa sp. Classification (GTDB taxonomy): domain Bacteria; phylum Bacteroidota; class Bacteroidia; order Cytophagales; family Spirosomataceae; genus Aquirufa. Next base: position 15,495 of record CAZUAZ010000019.1, read on the forward strand.
AATTCAAATAGACCTTTTTGCCTATTGGAATGCCCTGTTTAATCCGAAACGCTTCTCGAGCCTCCTCAGTAATTTCATAGGATTTGATCGGATCACAAAGTGGTTCCACGTGGGCAGGACCTGCGATTGAACGGATTGCAGGAACCAAGGATTGAACCAAGCAAAAGAGACTGTGGATTTGGCCAGATTGAAGGGCGCGGGCCAACAGCCATTTTTTAAGCTTGGGATAAAAGCCCGTGGCATCCTCAAAAAAATCTGTCCGAAAACTGATACCTGAAACGGGTATCGGACTGCGTTTCCCTAGCCATGCCGCTAATGGAAAATAATCGAAATACATCAAGAGGGCATGTGTCGCTTGATGCGTGATAGCATAGTCCAACATTAATTTCCACTCCACAAACGAGCGGCGGTAAATATTAGTCGCATGCAAGCGCGCGATTTGATCCATCGGAATCCCCACAAACGTCACATTTGAACCCCAGACAAGCTGGTCGGCCATGCGGCGCGAATCAAAATCTTCCTTAAATTTTTCGCCGGAAACCACGATTATGTCCACATCCATTCGACCGCTAAAATACCCAATCACATGCGTGAGGTAATCCGGGTGGTGGCCGTCCAAAATGGTATCAAAAAGAAGTATGCGGTGTTTCACAAGCAGTAGAAAAAAGCAGAGACGCTAAAAGCGCCTCTGCAAAATTAGTCTTACAGACCGTATTTATATTTGTATCGATTGAACAACTGCGTGTGCTTGTTGTCCAAATTGATCGCCCGACCTTGGATAAAGGCGTGGGTCACGATGCTTGATTTCATGTCCAACAAGTCTCCTGTTGAGATCACGATATTCGCATCTTTCCCATTTTCTAAACTTCCTGTACGATCCGCAATCCCCAGAATTTTAGCCGGGTTAAGCGTGATGGCAGCTAAAGCTTCCTCTTTGGTTAGACCATAGGTCGACATAGTTCCAGCCAAAAATGGCAAATTACGGATTTGCGTATATCCATCGCCTGAATCTTGGCAAATAGTGAATAAAACACCCGCTTTTTGGAGCTGAGCACCTGTTTTGTAGGGCTGGTCCACCGCGTCATCATCGGTAGCTGGTAATGCATGCGGCTCATGTAAGATAACTGCGACATTATTGGCAGCTAAAATATCTGCAATCATGTAGCTATCCGTTCCTCCGGCAATGACTAATTTGAAGTTAAATTCTTTGGCAAAATCAACAGCCACAAGCATTTCCTTCACCAAATCACAATGAACATACAAGGTTTTTGAACGATCAAATAACCCGCGCGTTGCCTCGAATTTCAGGTTAGTCGCTGCATGTGTTTTCTCCTGTAAGTAGGCTTTGGCCTCACGGAAAAATACACGTGCTTGTTCAATCTTATCCAATCCTAATTTCACTGGATCTGAATCAGCACCACGTCTACGCATTTGCATTGGGCGATTGATCAAAGCCGGAAAAGTCATGTGCACGCCATTATCTAGCGCATACGCCGCATCTTCCCAGTTCCAAGCATCCAATTGTACGACGGTCGACATACCTGAAATCATGCCTCCTTGTGGAACAATTTGGGCTAACAAAACGCCATTGGAACGTAGCGTATTGATCACTTTACTGTCCGTATTATAGGCAACAATTGAACGAATGCTCGGATTCATTTCACCTAATTCGTCGAAATCAGCAGTCGACTTAGTTGAGCTTACTTCCACCAAACCTAAATTGGTATTCGGCGCAATTACACCTGGATACACATGTTTTCCCGTGGCGTCAATACGCTCGACATCGCCTGTCACAGCACCTGTTTCAATTTTTATTTTCCCCTTTTCAATGCTCAGGGTTCCGTTTTCGATCACTTGGCCATTGCCTATGTGAAGCGTTCCGCCTGAGATCACAATCTTTTTAGTTTGTGCCGGCGAGGGATGCATGGTTTCTTGGGCGTTAAGTCCCAAGCTGGCCAACATCAATAGTGCGAATATTTTCGTTTTCATATCTGTTTCTTTTAGTCGATGTTAACAAAACGGTGCGAGATACGCTCCCATAAACTGCGCTCGTGGTTGTGGTCCTCCTCACACATGTTTTCAGCTTTATACGAAGGAGTTGCTGGACGTGTTGCCATTCCTCCTTTTTTAGCCCCTAACATTTTCATCACCAAACGTTGTTTTTCAGCTTTCAATGCCTCTTGTAATTTGGCATCTTCTTGGCGATCAAAAACAACTGTTCCGTCTACGATCGTTTGTTCGGATTTGGCATAGATACTTAAAGGATGTGCTGACCATACTACGACGTCTGCGTCTTTGCCTTCTTTAATACTACCTACGCGATCAGCGACGTGTAACATTTTAGCTGGGTTTAACGTCACCATTTTCAAGGCGTCTTCCTCCGACATACCTGCATATTTCACGCTTTTCGCCGCTTCTTGATTTAAACGACGGGCCATTTCTGCATCATCTGAGTTGATTGCCACGTTTACGCCATTCTTTTGCATCAAATAAGCGTTTTGTGGAATCGCATCGAGTACCTCCATTTTGTAATTCCACCAGTCCGCGAACGTAGAACCATTTGCTCCATGTGCTTTCATTTTATCGGCTACTTTATAGCCTTCTAAAATATGTGTCAACGTATTTACGGTAAAGCCAAATTTATCAGCCACCTTCAAAATCTGATTGATTTCGCTTTGCACATACGAGTGGCATGTGATAAAGCGCTTCTTATTTAAGATTTCCAAAAGTGTTTCTAATTCAAGATCGATGCGCTTGCCTGGTCCTAATTTTTCGTAGTCACGGGCACGTGTGAATGCATCTGTCAACACTTGCTCTACGCCCATACGGGTATCTGGGAATCGGTTATTAGCCGTATTGTAAGAACGTTTTACGTTTTCACCCAAAGCGAATTTGATAAACGGATCCCAATTCCCAAACTTCATTTCCTCTGCATTTTTACCCCAACGGAATTTCAATAATTGTGTTTGGCCACCAATGGTGTTACAAGAACCGTGCAAGATATGCGATGCGGTTACTCCACCGGATAATTGACGATAGATATCCACATCTTCTGGATCGATGACATCAGCGATGCGCGCTTCAGCCGTTACGGATTGGGAACATTCGTTGATGCCTCCTGTCGCTGCCACGTGCGAGTGTTC
>CAZUAZ010000019.1:18737-30691 GCA_964618445.1 uncultured Aquirufa sp.
ATCATGGTCACTTTGTAGCTACCTGGGTTGCCTTTAATGACTAAGCTTTTTTCTTCTTTACCAATTTGCAAGCGGTAAGTTCCTGCTAATGAATTCCAGTTGTCCGACTGGATAGCATACGATGCTCCTTGGATCCAGTTTTCGATTATCACTGATTTTTCGTTGAATATCGGACCGCTCGTAATTAGGAAGTTGGCCCACTTACCTGCGTCAAGCGTTCCTACTTGGTCAGCTACTTGTAAGAATTGTGCGGGCGTTTGCGTTAAGGCTTCTAGGGCTTTTTGCTCTGTCAAGCCGTATTGCATCGCCTTACGTACGTTTGCCAAAAAACTAGATTGATCCTTTAATCCATTAGATGTCAAAGCAAATGGAATGCCTGCTTTTTCGAATGCGCCTAGGTTGGTAGGTGCTAATTCCCAATGCTTCAGGTCGGCCACGTTTACAAAACGTGCGTCTGTTGGATCTTCTAAATCCATGGTTTGCGGGAAATTAAGTGGTAGGATGAAAGTTGCTTTTGTCGACTTGATTTCGTCGATGCGCTGGTATTCATTACCGCTTCCTTTAATGATGTATTGCACGCCAAATTCATCGCCAATTTTATCTGCGCGAAGTGCAGACCATTTGTCGTTGGTTTCAAAAATTTGTGGCAAGCTGCTATTTGCGTTAAAACTTTGCAAGCTTAGGTTTAGGCCTTCTTGCACAGGTTTCGTTTTATACCAATTCGCATCTAGGTATTGTTGGCGCAATAAAGCGATGCTCCCCATTAACGAACTTGGATAATCTTGGGTGGAACTTCCTTTGTCGAAAGAGAATTGCGCGGCGGCATGTTCTTTTAGGATGACTAGGTTTTCTTTTTCTTTGGCAAGCGAAACAAATACAGATGTTCCGCGAGAGATGCCGTCCATTTGGTGTGATGCCACTGAGCCAAAACCGATTTTACGAAGGTCTTTCGCCTTGGAATCGTCTACGCTGAATAGTTTCGCGTGACTAAGTTCTGATTTAAGCGCTTGGTTCCAGCTGTATGGGCCTTGCGTTTTGCTAATCATTTGGGATGGCGATCGGTAAGATGAGCCGCCACCTTGTGGCGCATCGAAACCGTAATCGCTGTATGCATCGATGAATGATGGATACAAAAATTTGCCTTGGCAGTTGATGATGACCGCTTCTTTTGGAATAGGTAGGTTCGTACCTACGGCTTCAATTTTACCTTGTTTCACTAAAAGTGTCGCGTTAGTCAGAGTGGTTTTGGCGTCTTTGACGATGGTTGCGTTTGTGAAAGCATAATATCCCGTGCGGGGATTTGCGATATCGTTCGCCGGATACGTTTGTTGGGCGATGAGGGGGCTCGTGACACAAAGTAATATGAATGCAAGCCACCTGAGTGTAAAATTGTACATAGATTCAGGTTCATTTGTTGAGCGAACAAGATAAATATAAATTGGCTAATTTTCTGAAATATTGTAAATTGAGCCTTTAAAAAATTGATTTCCCCTGCGCATGCGTCTGAAGTTAAGTGTAGTATTTATGGTTTTATTGGGCAGCTTCTTTGCTGTTCAAGCGCAGAAGATTGGCGACATTACGTTTAATAAACTCCCACAAGATTTCCAGTTGGTTCCACGCGAGTTAACAAACTTGGCGGCGGTCCCCGTATCGGGTGCGGTGACGAATCCGGCGGTGACGGGCGTGAGTGTACGGGTGTTGCGGAATGGGGCTTTGTTTGCTTATGCTAAACCTGCGCTTTCTGCATCTAAATTTTCTTCTTCCTTTTCCATTCGGGCGGAGTTGGCCGAATACGATGTGGAGGTTTACGCGTTTAAGGGGGTGGATTCGAGTTTGGTGGTTCGCAGAAAATCGGTGGTGGCGGGAGATGTGTATTATGTATCTGGTCAATCGAATGCGTGGATTGGGCCGATTGATGATTTGGTTTATCAGGGACCGTGGGTGCGATCGTTTGGATTGGTTCAGGCCAATGATAATTATGGGCCGTATGTGTTGGCAGATACACTCTGGTCGTTGCCGGTGGGCAAGGCGCGGATTGGTCCGTGGGCGGCTGAGATTGCGAAACAATTGTTTGAATCGGAGAAGATTCCGATGGCATTTATTAATTCGGCAGCAGGTGGATCGTACATCGACTTTCATTTGATTTTGAGTGGAAATACAACGCCTCCGATCACGGGTGGGGACATTATGTATTACAAGGCATTGAAGTCCGGTACGATATCTAAAGTGCGGGGCATTATATTTAGGCAGGGGGAAGGTGAGGTAGCGTATGAGGCGGGGACGCCGAATTTATGGACGACTAAATTTTTGGCGATAAAGGATAAGTGGAAGAAATATTTCCCTTCGGTGGAACGAATATTTCTACCCCAATTGAATATTTATGAGTTTAGGTATGATCGGGCGGCGGTGATTCGGGAGGACCAGCGCAGATTGCATGCACAGGATCCGTTGGTGAAGGGATATGCGACCGTGGGGACATTGGGTTTTGACCGTATACACTATACGAATCCAGGATATCGTTCATCGGGGCAGGAGCTTGCGCGTATTATGTTGAAGGAGTTGTATGGCCGGCCATTATCTCCTCAAGTGTATAGCCCAAATATTCAGCGGGCATATTTTAATTCGAAGTCGGAGCGCAACAAAGTATACTTGGAATTTGAGGAGGGTCAGGAGATGGTGGCGACCTTGGATACTGCGGTGTTAGATGAGGCGGGGGTGTTGCAGAAGCGGACATTGGCACAAAATTTCTTTTATGATGAGTTGAATGCCAAATCGATGGGGCCATTTATCACCAAAATTGAGGTAGAGGGGCGCAAGGTGATTTTGACATTTAATGTGCAGTATGATCGAAATGTGATTTCGTATTTACCTGATTATCACCGGGACTTTGATGCGAAGACGAAGATATTCCCGTTTGCGGGGCCATTTTTGAAAAATAAATTGGGGATGCGGGCGTTTGGGTTTTCGAGTTTCCCGATTGTCTATAAGGATGGGCAGTTTATTGAGTATGGACTATTCCCCAATCCAGCGAAAGATCAGGTGACCTTGCAGTGGTCGAATTTTGTGGATGGGGTGCTGGACGTGTATAGCATGTCGGGATTAAAGATTTATTCACAGGTCATTGAGGGCGTTAAATCAGCGCAATTCCCGGTCTCTTCGTGGGCACGGGGTAATTATTTTGTTCAGTTTACGGGCTTGGATGGAAGTAAGGTGACGAAGAGGTTAGCTTTAAATTAGCCGCCTGCGGCTGCTAATTTAAAGCAGTCCGAAGAGAAATAGTCCGAAGTAGAGACGCGATACTTTGCGTCTTCTGTCTGAAGGTAAGTAGTCTAGTGGGACTAGTTCAAAATTAAAATTTCAAACAAATCGTATACAAAGTCACCTTATTAAGACGCGAGGTATCGCGTATCTACCATACAATTTACTTCGGACTAGCGACTTCGGACTACAAGTCTCTAGGCCTGTGGCCTAAAGACTTGTATAGCACCCCCTCCTTTCCACCATCCCAATCTTGGGATAGTAATCCATGGCTTTGGGGGCCGCAACTAAGATAATTTTCGCCTTGGGGGTATGCGCTTTCATTGCGTGAATTAAAGCTTTTCCAATGCCTTGGTGCTGGTAGGCTTCGTCTACCGCCAAATCTGCTAGGTAGGTTGTATAGGCGAAATCCGTCATGGCGCGGGCCAGGCCCACGAGTCTTTCGCCGTCATAGGCGCAGATGTAGGCATTGGCGTGGTCCAACATCAATTGCATCGCTTCTAAATCATGTAGAGGTCTCCGTTCGCCAAGGGTTGATTTATCCAAGATGTTGATAAAATCAGTCAAGCTGAGACTAGGATTGATGCGGTATTCGATAGCCATTATAGGATTAAATAAGGTTTCTATTTCAAATTTAGGTGGTTTGTTGACATGTCCCTCCATCGCTCGGTATATTCGTAACTAAAATTAAGCCCATGATCGCCGAAAAGTTTGCTAAAATCACTTCTGATGCCTTTACGCATGCCAAATTTTTGAACACACTTTCCTACATGGAAAATGTGGGGGCTAAGAAAATTTCCAAATTTGAGCCGAAAACGGAGGTTAGTTTGATCGTGTTGAAACATGCGGCGGAGGAGCACCGACATGCCTATTATTTAAAGAAGCAAATCAGCAAGCTATGGCCAACGGGCTTTGAAACCTATGCAGATAACTGGTTATTGAGTCCACAAGATTCGCGGCATTACTTAGATATGTTGGACGTGCGTGTCTGTCAATATGCGAAAAAGGTCCTCGGCCTATCCGGCGCCGATGTCAAATGGGCCGCCTATTTATTAGTCACCTATGCCATCGAAGTTCGCGCAGATATGCTCTACCCAATCTATCAAAAAATCTTAACTGATATCGGATCCAAGGTGCAAGTCAAATCCATCATCGTGGAGGAAGAAGGGCATTTAGAGGAAATGATCGTACAGTTGAAAGCCTTCTCGGCCGACTGGGAAAAACATGCCGCGGCAGCTTGTGCTTTTGAGGCGGAATTGTTCGAAGGCTGGATTGCTAAAATCGCTTAGCGACTAGGCTTTTTTGGGGGGACTTATCTTTGGGCTCCCCTTATTTTTGGCCCCCTACTTACCTTTGGCAATCCTCCAAGGTTTGCCAAAGGTAGGGGGGAAAGTTGACATTTTATACCCAACAAATTGATAATCTGCTGGTTATTGCCGGCTGATGTCCCGCGAAAACCTTACCTTTGGCAAAGCTTAAAGCTTTGCCAAAGGTGTACCCGCGCTAGCGGTATGACCGAGCCACTTGTGTGAACGAGCCAGCGATGTATCCGCACGAACAGTGTGACCGCGCTATCGAAATTCTCCCCTGGATAGTATGTCCACCATCAGAATTCCAATATTGACTAATTCGTAGAAAAAGTATAAATTGACAAGGTAATGGGTGTGCGCCCACTAAACCTATGTCAAAAATCATTGTGATCGGTAGCTCAAATACCGACATGGTCATCGTGTCTGACCGACTTCCGAAACCCGGAGAAACGATACTCGGCGGACAATTTCTATTAAATCCCGGAGGTAAAGGGGCCAACCAGGCCGTGGCCACCGCCAAACTCGGTGGCGAAACCCATTTTATATGTAAGGTGGGAAATGACGTTTTTGGTGAAATGGCGCGGAAGCAATTCATCGAAACGGGGATTCATTGCGAATTTGTACAAACGGACTTAGAAAATCCGTCGGGGGTAGCACTCATCAACGTAGATGCCCACGGCGAAAATTGCATTACAGTCGCTTCAGGGGCAAATGGAAGCCTAAGCACGGCCGACATCGACAATGCCTCCATCCTATTTGAAAAAGAAAACATATTACTGATCCAACTGGAAATCCCGTTGGCGAGCGTTTGGTATGCCATCGAAAAAGCAGCTAAAGCTGGCATGAAAGTCATCCTCAACCCAGCGCCTGCCGCGCAAATTCCGGATCACGTTTATCCGCACCTTTTCGCTATTACTCCGAACGAAACGGAAATCGAATTACTAACGGGAATTGCAGTAACGCATTTGGACGACGCAAAAAAAGCAGCAACCCTATTAATCGAAAAGGGCGTGCCACATGTCATCATTACCTTGGGAGCCCAAGGCGCTTATTATCAATCAACTCACGAAGAACTTTTCGTACCCACCCAAGCCGTGAAAGCAGTGGATACCACAGCAGCTGGTGATTGCTTTAATGGGGCGATGGCAGTGGCATTAAGCCAACAAAAAACCTGGTTGGACGCCATCAACTTCAGTTGCCGCGCCGCTACCTATTCCGTCACGCACGCCGGCGCACAAGCCTCCATGCCTAAGCTCAGCGACCTATGAAAAAAATCATTTGTTTGATATTCTTGAGTCTGCCCGTTTTTGCCCAAAAACCAAGCAATACTCCTAAGCAAAAAATCATCTTCGATTGTGATTTGGGCGACGACATCGACGATGCCTATGCGCTTGGATTATTGATCACCATGCAAGACCGCTATGAGATTTTAGGCATCACCACTTGTTACGGAAGGACAGAAGACCGCGGCCGTCTAGCGGCCAAATTTCTACAAGAGACCCACCAAAACATTCCCATTTATGCCGGTAGAAATACGTCGGGGCAAAATAAACGGGCCAACTGGTTTGCGGAACAATTTTATTGGTCACAAGGGTTCAATCCAACATCCCCGATAAAATCAAATGCTGCTGAATTCATTAAAAACCAACTTAACCGCTACCCCGGCGAGGTAGTTATTTTCTCGGTTGGGCCAGTGACCAACATGGCCGATGTCATGGATTTGCAGCCGAACATCTTGAACAAGGCGAAGGCCATTTATGCGATGTTTGGATCGTTCCGTTTGGGCTACGATTCGACAGATAAAATCCATGCCGAATGGAACGTGGTCGTGGACATTCCTTCGGCGAAAAAATTCGTCAACTCAGGAGCAAACATTATATATGCCGGATTGGATGTGACGGCGATGGTGAAGTTGGATGCCAACAAGCGTGCGAAACTACTTCAGCGACAATCGCCTTTAACCAATGCATTAAGTGGATTATATGTGCTTTGGGGGCAGGAAACCCCTACCCTGTTTGACCCGGTGGCGATCGGGATGGAGGCGTATCCCGACTTATTTAAAACAGAAGACGTGCACATTCGTGTGGACGATCAAGGATTTACGCGACTTATTCCCCATGAAAAACCGAATGCCCGCATTGGCATTCAGATAGATCATGCGGCGTTTATCGAGCGGATCATGCAAAAATATCTATACCAAAACCTATGAAAAAACTCTTCTTTTTATGTGCTTCATTGATCGCTTTTGGCCTACACGCCCAAACGAAAACCATCACTAAAGCCGAATTGCGCAATAAAATCAAAGGCGGTTGGGCCGGCCAAACCATCGGCGTGACCTTCGGTGGTCCCATGGAATTCCGGTATAACGGGACGATGATCAATCGCTACCAACCGATTCCTTGGTTTGATGGTTATTTGAAGAAAACGATGCTCGAAAATCCAGGGCTCTACGACGATTTATACATGGATTTAACGTTTGTGGAGGTGTTTGAGCGGGAAGGTTTGAAGGCTCCTTTGGCATCCCATGCGAAGGCGTATGCGCAGGCGGGATACGCGCTTTGGCATGCCAATCAGGCAGGTCGATACAATATTTTGAATGGCATGATGCCGCCGGCTTCCGGGCATTGGAAAAATAATCCGCATGCGGATTGCATCGATTATCAAATTGAATGTGACTTTGCGGGGCTGATGTCGCCCGGCATGCCAAACGCCGCGTCCGAAATTTCGGAGCAAATCGGGCACATTATGAATTACGGCGATGGGTATTACGGCGGGGTCTATTTGGGTGCGGCGTACACCTTGGCATTCGTTTCAAACGACATCAATTACATCGTTTCCGAAGCACTGAAGACGATTCCCAAACAAAGCAAATACTACCAATGCATTTCCGATGTGATCCGTTGGCATAAACAATATCCTGCCGACTGGCGTCAAACATGGTTACAGGTTCAGAACAAATGGGCGGATGATATCGGTTGTCCGGACGGCGTTTTTGCGCCGTTCAATATCGATGCAACGGTGAATTCAGCCTATGTGGTGATTGGATTATTGTATGGTCAGGGGGATTTTGGCAAGACGGTGGAAATCGCGACGCGTTGTGGTCAAGATGCGGATTGCAATCCATCTTCGGCGGCGGGGATTTTGGGAACGATGCTGGGCTATGACCGGATACCAGCTTATTGGAAATTGGGCTTGAAGGAAGCGGAGGACATTGATTTTAAATATACGTCGACCTCCTTGAATGATGTGTATGAGATTGGGTACCAACATGCCTTGAAGAATATTCAGGCGCATGGCGGTCAGGTGACGGCGGATGCGGTGGTGATTCCTTCTGCGGCGCCGAAAACGGTGGCCTTTGAGGAGAGTTTTGCGGGGGTGTATCCGACGGAGAAAATGGGCATTAATAAAGATTTGACGAATGAGTATCGGTTCTCGTTCGAGGGCAAAGGCTTTGTGGTGCGGGCGGATATGGCGAAATGGGCGTCTACGGATCCGCATGCGTTTGAGGTGGATGTTTATGTGGATGGCAAGGTTTTTGAGCAGGTCAAATTGCCGGTAAATTTCACCACGCGCCGACATGAATTAACGTGGAATTACGATTTGCCGATGGGGTCGCATGAGGTGCGTTTGGTATTGAAAAACCCAAATCCGAATTATACGTGTAAGTTGATGGATGTGATCATTTACCGCGATCAGCCCTTATTGAAGACGAATGACAAATTTTACCGTTTAACTGATTAGCTATGTTTATAATTGAAACGTATTCGACGGCGGTGTGGATGTGCCTAGTGACGATGTTGTGCTGGGGGTCTTGGGCAAACATGCAGAAAATGACGAGCTCGGGATGGCGCTTTGAATTGTTTTATTGGGATTATGTGGTTGGTATTTTGCTAGCTTCTATATTATTAGCATTTACATTAGGAAGTTCAGGGCTGGAAGGACGTGGATTTTTGGCGGATTTAGGCCAGGCGAGTTCGGAAGCTTTACGCTCTGCGTTTGTGGGTGGGGTGGTTTTTAATGCCGCCAATATCTTGTTGGTGGCCGCCATCGGGATCGCAGGTATGTCGGTGGCCTTTCCGGTGGGGATCGGTATTGCGCTAGTATTGGGAGTTTTGGTGAATTATTTAGATACGCCGGTGGGGAATGGTTGGTTGATCTTTTGTGGCGTGGCTTTGATTGCGGTGGCGATTATATTGAATGCGATGGCATATCGCCAAACGGGCAGTTCGCGGGCGATGTCTACGAAGGGTTTGGTGCTTTCGGTGCTGAGTGGATGTTTGATGGGATTGTTTTACCGCTATGTGGCTGCGGCGATGGCGTTAGATTTTGCGCATCCGTCTGCAGGCTTGTTGACGCCATATACTGCCTTGGTCTTATTCGCTTGTGGGGTTTTTGCGAGTTCGTTGGTATTTAACACGGCTCAAATGCTTCGTCCGTTTTCGGGGGTGGCGTTAGGGTTTGGCGATTATTTCCGTGGTTTATTCCGGGATCATTTGATCGGGATGTTAGGTGGTGCGATTTGGTTTGTGGGGATGGCCATGAGTATTTTGGCTTCGGAGAAGGCTGGTGCGGCGGTTTCATATGGTTTAGGCCAAGGGGCGACGGTGGTGGCAGCGGTGTGGGGAATTTATATTTGGAAGGAATTTAGGCTGGCGCCGGCGGGAACGCAGGTTCTGTTACGGGTGATGCTGGGCTTGTATGTGGTCGGGCTGGGGTTGTTGATTTATGCGAAATAAGTAAGTTGGTAAATTGAAACGGCGGGGCTTTGAAGTCCCCGCAATCCCTTACCTTTGGCAATCCTCCAAGGTTTGCCAAAGGTAGGTGGGGGAATCAATAATTACCATGTCCAATCACTTGGGTAGTCATCCGCATTAAGCCATAATTCATCTTCTGAGGAAAGCGTAGGCTTCAAAGCACGTTTAAATCGTTCATCCCAGTCGGCCCGGGGTTTTCTCACTGCCAGGATCATAATTCCTTCTTTTTGTAATTGAATGGCTATGGAAGTACCAAATTCATACATATCCTTAACTGCCTTGGGTAGCAATACATAGGAAGAATTTCCTCGTGTAATCAGTTTCGTTTTCATGAGATTTGTGGTTGGCATTAAATTAAAACAAAGCTAGTTAATCAGCTGATTATCAACTAACTGATTTAAACATTTCTCATTCAAAAAACAACTAGAATTACCTTACCTTTGGCAATCCTCCAAGGTTTGCCAAAGGTAGGTGGGAACTAGGAGATTTTGCTCCCTAATTAAAAATCAAGTACTTGATAATCTGTTATTTACACCGCATGAAGTGCGGCGAAAACCTTACCTTTGGCAAAGCTTTAAGCTTTGCCAAAGGTGTGCCCGCGGCAGCGGTATCGCCCGCGGGGAGCGGTATTATCCGAGATTGTGAAACAAAATAGAATTATCCGCCTGAGCGGATATACCCCCTACTTCCAAACCCCATTCACCCGCACCTTCGGTTTCCCTCCACCTGGACGAGTTAACGAATAACTAACAACCTTACCTTTGTCCCATTTCATCGAAAGCGTATAGCCTCCACGCGTTTTCAAGCCAGACACAGAACCCGAATCCCAGGCAGCAGGTAAAGCTGGCAATAAGACCACTTGATCCGCGGTAGACTGAACGAGCATCTCGGCCACGGCCGCTGCACCACCGAAATTCCCATCAATTTGAAACGGTGGATGCGCATCGAATAAATTAGGATAGGTGCCTCCACCACGTTGGTAATTTACTTTGACGCCGTCGGGCTCCACGTACTTCAACAGTTCACGGTACATCTTGTAGGCATGATCCCCGTCCTGCAAACGTGCCCACAGATTAATGCGCCAGCCTTTGGACCAACCGGTAGTCTCGTCCCCCTTGATCTCCAAAGTCTTTCGTGCCGCAGCAGCAACTGCAGGCGTCTCCGCGACACTTACGTGGTTCCCCGGATAAAGGCCGTACAAATGACTTTGGTGACGGTGTTTCGGATCTTGATCTTCCCAGTCAAAGTACCATTCTTGTAAGTTTCCAGCAGCGCCGATTTGATAGGGCAACAAGCGACTCAAGGCCTCTCGAACTTGTGCAGCAAATAAAGGATCGTTTTTGAGCACTTTTTCAGCCGCCAGTACGTCTAGAAATAATTCACGAATCATGGCGATGTCAGCGGTTCCACCGTAGGAGGTTTGACCAACATACCCCGCAGGGGTTAAAAATTTATTTTCAGGCGACGTAGATGGCGATGTCATCAAACGACCTTTCGCATCCGGAACCATAAATGCCAAACAAAACTCTGCGGCACCCTTCATGATGGGATAGGCTTTGGTGCGTAAAAAAGGTAAATCTTGTGTAAACTGATAATGTTCCCACAGGTGTGTCGAAGCCCAGGCAGCGCCCATCGGCCAATTCGCCCAGCTCGGTTCCCCATTCCCAAAATCCCCTACAGGATTCGTCATGGCCCAAATGTCCGAGTTGTGGTGACACACCCAGCCCGGCATGTTGTAAAATGTCTGTGCCGTCACGCGACCCGTCTTTTCTAAATTGTCCAAAAAGCCCAAAAACGATTGATGCATCTCGGGGAGGTTGGTGTTTTCGGCCAACCAGTAATTCTCCTCGGCATTGATGTTCATCGTATAATTACTACTCCAAGGCGGTTGGATGTGCGGATTCCACAGGCCTTGCAAGTTGGCCGGCACCCCAGGCGTCCGGGAACTACTGATCAACAAATACCGCCCAAACTGAAAGTACAAAGTCTCCAAATACGGATCTTTCGCCCCCGTCGCATAACGACGCAAGCGCTCGTCCGTAGGAATATCCGTTGCCTGCGGACCTCCCAAATGCAGGGAAACGCGCTGATAATACTTTTGATAATCTGCTTTATGACGCGATTTTAGTTGCGCCAAAGGAACCCGACTTGCAGCCTCCAATTGCTTTTGAGCAATCAAATCATCGTTCAAGCCTTCTTTGGAAGGACTTTTGTCAAAGCCGTTGAAACTCGTAGCCAGGGAAACCAGCACGACAGCCTCGGTCCCACCGCTGAATGAAAGCGTGGAATCGGTCCGGGTGACGGTGCCATCTGCCGACTGGATTAAGACGTCCGTCGAGAAACGCGTGCCTTGATCTGGGCGAAATTGGATCGGATTATCCTTTTTGCGGATGTAATTGGGATCCGCCCGCACAGGCGCGGTGCCGTTGGCATGCAAATGATTCACCGACGAGTGAATCGCGAATTTCAGTTTGGAATCAAAGCGAATGCGGAAAGCCAACGTCCCTTTTGCCGAACTCGTCAAATGGATGACAAAGACCTTATCGGGATGGGAAACGAAATATTCCCGTTTGATTTGGTGGCCTTGGGTTTCGTAGGAAACGTGGGCGGTGGCTTGGTCTAGGCTGAGATC
>CAZUAZ010000020.1:0-1544 GCA_964618445.1 uncultured Aquirufa sp.
TCGATTCCCGCCGGGGCCACAGATTAGACGTTAGACGTTAGACGTTAGACGTCAGACGCTAGACAATAGACGTTATACGTTATATATCTAAAAACAAATTTTGAAAATACACTTACATCTAACGTCTAGGGTCAAACGTCTAGCGTCCAACGTCTATCCCTATGGAACAAAAAGACTGACTTCGCCGTTTACCTTTTGAAAACAATAATTTTTGACCTACCAATTCCGTATTTTCGAGTCCACCGCTACCCTTCCAACTAACTGGAACGACGTAGCCGCACAAAGTTTATTTCTTCAAACGACATACTTGCGCGTCCTTGAAAATTCAGCGCCAACTAACATTCATTGTCAATTCATTGGCGTATACCAATCGGATAAATTAATTGCTACAGCGATGCTGCAGCATCTCGATTTAGGAAAATTAGCAGGGTTCGGAAATCGCGATCACGGACTTTTAACCATCGCACGAAACTTCCTCTTCAAACGCTATTCATCGAAACTTGCGATCATTGGGAATAACATGTTGACAGGCCAACACGCAATTTCGTTTAGTCCGCAGGCCAACCAAGCCGAAGTGATCGCTGGCCTAAAAGATTTTGTTGAAGCACTACATCCAGCACCACATCTCACTATATTTAAAGATTTCGAGCCGATTGACGCTCCGATGTTTGACCAAGTAGCCTTTCAAAAAAGCCTCAAATTCAGCTCCCAGCCGAACATGTTTATCGAGCTACGTGCAGAATGGAAGGAAGAGGCCGACTACCTTAACGCACTCACCAAAAAATACCGAGACCAATACAAACGCGCACGTAAAAAAGCATCCGGAATCGAAAAGCGACAATTAAGTCTGGAAGAAATTGAACAATTAGAAAACGAGATTTATACACTGTACCGTCACGTCGCAGACAACGCGCCATTCAACACCTTTTTCCTAGCGAAAAATCACTTCTATTCGCTGAAAAAAGAATTGGGTGCCGACTTTCGGTTTTTTGCCTATTTTGAAAACAATGAATTAATCGGGTTTAATACCCTCATTCACCACGATGAGATTCTAGAAACCTACTTCCTCGGCTACGACGACAAAATCCAAAAAGAAAAAATGCTCTACCTCAATATGCTATACGATATGATTGGGTGCAGTATTCATAATGGATTTAAACGCATCAACTTTGGACGAACGGCGATGGAAATCAAGAGCTCCATTGGCGCTAAACCCGAACAATTATTCGGCTGGATGCAACACAAAAATCATTGGATCAATAAAAACTTAGGATTCTTTTTCAATCTACTTGAACCTGAAGCCCAATGGACAGCCAGAAATCCATTTAAAGAGCTAGATTAGGGCTTTTTGATCACAAATTCGTCACCCACTACCCCATCCGATTGAATCCATTTTAGGTTGAAGGTACGCTTGTCCACATCCAAGATAACAGATCCGCCAATTTTATTATTGGTATACACAGAGGACTTCATAGGAAAACCCGGACGCTGACCGCCCACTTTTCCTCCCGATCCATTCACGACATAAATCACCCCTTGGCCCT
>CAZUAZ010000020.1:1644-12749 GCA_964618445.1 uncultured Aquirufa sp.
GTCGGATCATGCTTGCCCGCATAATCATGATTTCCAGGTGACGGATAAATAGGCAAATTTTGCAAAAATGCGGTTTGATACACATCAAATACATTTTTTTGATACTCTTCATCCTTGCCGTTATTATAAGCATTATCGCCTAACCAAATCCAAGCATCCGGACGATCACCTCGAGTATAAGTCTCAATTGAATTCATGACAGCCTTTTGGCTAGCTGAACCATCGCCAAAATCACCCAAGGCCCAAATGCGTACTTTTTTGGTTGAACCAAAAGCGGGCGCCGTTACGACATAACGATCCGCAGCAAATGATTTTGAATCAATCTGATATACATACTTCGTAGCAGGCTTCAGTCGATTTAAGGTAATTACGTGATCAATCACGCGACTCGTATCTTGGGCCGAACACACCTGACCTTTGGCTTGATAAAATACTTGACTTGGGGACGGGATATCCGTACGCCAATGCACCAAAACAGATGTAGGCGTGACCGATTGCAAATAAGGCCCACGAACAATTTGCGCTTTTTGTGCCCAAGCGAATTGAGCACAAAAAAGCAAAAACAATAACCGCATATAATTAAATTTTAAACTCCTAAACTCCAACCTTCCCGATACGTACGCTTCACAAATTGATTCGCCGCATCGAAATTGGTTACGCGCATGTTTTCATTATCCCATAATAATTTGGTATTCGAACCTGGATAATGCATCCCTTTGCCCGTTGGCCTAGGGAACGGCATATCCGCCACGCGAATCGCCAAATTAGCCATTAAGATTGCTTCGGTCAACGGGCCTGCTAACTCAAAAGGTGAACTCAATTGCTTATTACCATAACCTGCAATCGCTCCTTCTACCCACTGCGCGTAGTGACCGTCCGCGCTACCCGGAACACGTTCCAGTTTTTGCTTCACCTTTACTTCTTCATTTCTAGAAAGAGGTAATAAACGCGGATTAGCTGCATATTCACTCGCCATCATTTTACCTTTGGTACCAATAAACAAGATACCTGAGTTACCATCACCAAACATTTCATCCGGGCCTAACTCTTCAGGTCTCTCTGGTTTAATGCCACCATCCATCCAATGCATGGTCACTGGACCTTTCGTCTTTTTCGTTTTCGGGAATGTCAAAGTCGCATGGCTTGAAGGAGGGCAGCTATCTGGGAAAACACCCCGCTGACCAAATGCCGTAAAGACACTGCCTACACTTGCCTGCACATCCGAAGCATATTTCAAACCTAATACGCGGAACGGAGCCTCCATTAAATGACAACCTAAATCACCTAACGCACCCGTACCATAATCCCACCATCCGCGCCATGAGCCCGGAATCAAATTGTCTACATAATCTTTGTAAGGAGCCGTCCCCAACCATAAA
Organism: uncultured Aquirufa sp.; assembly: GCA_964618445.1. GTDB lineage: Bacteria > Bacteroidota > Bacteroidia > Cytophagales > Spirosomataceae > Aquirufa. Next base: position 3,024 of record CAZUAZ010000020.1, read on the forward strand.
TCCCAATCCAATTCGGAAGGAACAGGAGGCTTCGCTTTAGACCACGGAATACCCTGAGGCCAGATCGGACGATTTGTCCAAATTTGAACCGTATGTACATCGCCGATAATCCCTGCGTCATACCATTCGACTAATTGACGAACGCCATCACCGGAAGAACCCTGATTACCCATTTGGGTAACCACTTTATATTTGTCGGCCGCAGCTGTCAACATCCGTGCCTCATAAATATCGTGTGTCATCGGTTTTTGCACATAGACGTGCTTCCCTAATTGCATCGCAGCCATCGCCTGAACAGCGTGGTTATGATCGGGGGTAGAAACGGAAACTGCGTCGAAATTTTTCGATTCAACTTCCATCAATTTCCGCCAATCTTTATAATATTTTGCTTTGGGATAAGCAGCTACTGAGTCTTTGGCTTGTCGGTCATCCACATCACACAAAAAGGCAATTTCTGCCTTCCCGCTCTCATAGAATTTTCTCAAATCGGACTTCCCTTTACCACCCACACCAATTCCCGCTACGATCAGTTTGTCACTCGGAGCGAGAAAACCTTTTCCGCCCAATACATGTCTTGGAACAATAAAAAAACTGGATGCCAAGGCGCTTTTCTCTAAAAAGCTTCGTCTAGATACGCTCATATGTCAATAGTTTAATAGGTTTTTGTTGGCCTAATTTAAAGATAATAAACTAGTAATCAGCTCCTTGATGAAAAAAAAACGCTACCATTCCAGTAGCGTTTTTTTTCACAAAGGTTCAAAAACTAGTAACCTGCGTTTTGCTTCAGGTAACCCGTTAAATTAGACGCACCATCAATCGCCGTTTGCGGGATTGGGAAAATACGCTTATTCTTATTTTTATCTGTTTTCTCAGTCCAGCTGTCCTCATACTTTTCGAAACGAATTAAATCCGTACGACGTTGCATTTCCCAATAGAACTCAAAACCACGCTCGCGCAATAACAAATCTAAGTTGATGCTTGATAATGGTCTCGCAGGCGAATTAGCTGTACGAGATAAACGTACTTTATTCACATCTGCTAGTGCAGCCGCTGCATCATTTGACTTACGTAATTTAGCCTCCGCACGCATTAAATAAACATCCGCTAAACGTACAATCATGATATCCGCTTCGCCGAAGTTACGGCCAGATGCGGATTTGTTCGAAAACTCATATTTCAACACACGGAATCCTGAGCTGTAATCACTACCCTCCGTCGTAAAGTCAACTTTTTCGGTATGAATAACCAGTGGATTCCCCTTACCTCTTGAATTAAGAATTCTACCTACTTGCAATGATTTTCCATCCGCACAACGAACAAATGCACCACTGCGCAAGATTAATCCGTATTGTTGGCCACGTAAAATTCCACGGTCAATCTTATATGTAGCTGGATCAACACATTGATTATCTTCCTTTTTAACATTTTGCTTGTAAAAACGTGGATCTGCATCAGCTGGATCTACAGCTCCATACGCAGAAACCCATGTCTGATAAAATGTAGGTGTGATGGCTGGACCATCCGTACCATTTGCTGCAGGAAATGCTGGCAAAGGACGCTGATCATTTGCTAATGAGAAATAAGCCAAACGGTTATGTCCATTTAATTCTGCGCGCTGGTCAACAGCAAAAATCAACTCCTTATTTCCGTGATTTGAATTACTAAAAATATCCCAATAATCCGTAGACAAGGCATATTGACCCGAATTAATGATCTTATCAGTATACTCAACCACTTTATCCATATCCTCTGCTTTGTGCGAAGGCGTACCGTATACGTCACGCCAAACAGCCGAATTTAGGTGCAAACGAGCTAATAAACCCCAAGCTCCACCTTTCGTTAAACGACCAGGGCCTGCCGTCGTGGTTAATATAGGCTCAACGGCCAATAATTCACTTTTGATGTACGAGATGGCTGCCTCTCCACGAAGAATCGTCGTTACCTCACTTAAATCATCCTTCTGAAAGGATAATCCAAATAAATCCAACATCACCATGTTGTAATAAGCACGCATACCTCTTGCCTCTGCCAAATACAATTTAGCATTACCATCTGTATTCAATTTCAAGGAATTGATCGCCGTAACTGATCTTGAGATACCGGCTAAAACGGCATTCCATGTATTACGCACGTTTGGATCTGTACTGGTGGTCTCATGTCTGTGTAAAGACAAATAAATACCATTATCACCCCAATCCGTTCCCCCTCGGTAAGGCAAAATCGCCTCATCTGTTGAAATTTCTTGCAACGCAAACATGGTCGTATGTTGGAACATTGTTGGCAATAATGCATATACCGGAGCAATCATTCCATCCGCTGCTTGCTTATCAGTCAAATTCGCAGCATTGTATTCATCTAATACAATTTCATTCAAATCGGAGCAACCTACTAAGGTTGTCATCCCTACCATTAACATGGCTATATTTCTAAACTTTTTCATTTCTATGTAGCTATTCAAATTAGAATGTAAGATTTAAACCAACAATCAGCGATTTCGCCTTTGGATAACTTAGGTAGTCAATACCGTAAGATAATACCCCATTAATTGAGTTATCCTTGTTTACTTCTGGATCATATCCATCGTATTTTGTTTTCACCCACAGGTTTTGACCTGTAACGGATAAACGTGCACTTGAGATAAATTTGCTGATGCCCAACTTGGCCGTTGGCAATTGATAACCCAAGGTCATGTTGTTCAAACGCAAGAATGCCCCATCTTTCAAAAAGCGCGTAGATACCGGCGCAGCGTTATTAATAGACTCTTTCGGATCTGCATAAGCAGCTGGCGTTACGTTCGTATTTTTCGAAATTCTCAACTTATAAAATGATGCATTGGCCGTGTTGTCGTAGATTTTATTTCCAGATACTCCGTTAAATTGCATCGAAAAGTCAAATCCTTTGTAAGAAGCATTTCCAAAGAAATTGTACATGGTTGTAGGCAAAGCTGTTCCTGCCGCAATCCGATCTTTATCAGTCACAATTCCGTCACCGTCTTGATCTTTGTACTTACTAATTCCTTTGTCATCAAAACCAATGAATTCACGCAGGAAGAATGTACCGATTGGCTGACCGTTGATATATCCGTTGATAGTCGCTGAAGTCAAACCTGAACCCGATGCAGATCCTGAAGGAATAACGGTATACGGAGAACCTGTCACTTCATTATTGATCAACGTTAAGTTACCACCCACATTGAATTTAATGCCTGATTTAGTTTCGAATTTATAATCCAAATCCAATTCCACACCGCTGTTGACAATTTCCATATTCGCCACATTCGTCCAAACTGAACTTGCTGGCTGAACTGGATCTGCTGGAATAACCTCCAAAAGCATGTTGGTAGATATCTTTCTAAACGCATCAACTGATCCAGATAGCGCGCCATTTAAGAAAGCAAAATCCAAACCTAAGTTCATCTGCGTAGAAACCTCCCACTGAATATCCGGATTCGCTAAGCGCGAGTAGGTAATACCTGCTGGGAATGAAGCAGATTCATCCAATGGGTACGAGGTAGATGCACCCACTGTCGCTGTAAATAACGGCTGTGTGATTTTTGGTGGAATTTCTTGGTTACCTGTTTGTCCCCAACCTCCACGTAATTTCAAGTTGCTAACCGAAGAATTTTTCAAGAAAGGTTCTTCAGAAATACGCCATCCCAAAGAGAATGAAGGGAAAATACCGTATTTATTATTGGAACCAAATTTGGACGAACCATCAGCACGTACCGTGGCAGTTGCCAAATATTTATCTTGATAATCGTAATTCAAACGTGTGTAAAATGATTGCAATTCATTAATGAATGCATTACCCGCTGGTCTGTTCGTAGCAAGCGTTAACTCTTGTCCGATGCCTGGGTTGTAAATTGGCTCCGTAGGAACAATTGGAAAACGATTGATACTAAACGTACGCCATTGGTATTCAATTTTTTGATATGAGTGACCCACCAAAGCACCTATGCTATGATCGCCTAAATCCAAGTTATATGTCAAATAATTTTCAATCAAATTATTCAAGTTGCTTGTATTATACGTATCTAAGCGACCGTCAATTTTAGGAACATTACTAGCTAAGGTCTGTACATCACGTACGGAAGTCGAATTATCATAACCGAAGTTCATGCGATACACTAAACCTTTTGTCAATTTCACTGAAGGTGAAATATTTGCGATAAAACGATTAGTCGTATTCACATCCTTAAACAATTGTAACGTAGTTAATGGATTGGATTGACTGATAAACGTAGCTGGAGTCTTTCCATCCGCAGCATACGTAGGCAACGTAGGGTTATTTGAAATGGCTGTTCCTAACAAGCTCTCGATTGCAGGACGCTCATTAACCGTATTGGAGAATGAAATATTGGCATCTAAGTTCAAACGATCATCCCAGAATTTTTGATTCACATTCATGCGGCCTGTTAAACGGTCCAACTGATTGTTTTTCAAAATACCTTGTTGCATTTGTGCTCCAAAAGCAGCGTAATAAGTTAATTTATTGGCACCACCACCTAAACTTAAATTATAGTTTTTGGTCATGGCTTGGCGTGTAATTTCTTTTTGCCAATCCGTATCCGAACCAAAATCTTCTAGCGTACCGCTATTAGCTACTACTTGCTTTTTGAATTCACTCGCAGATAGGACAGGCAATGGACGTGTGATGGAACTAACACCTAAGGACGAAGAAAATTCAATTTTAGATGTACCCGCTTTACCTTTTTTAGTCGTCACCAAAATAACCCCATTGGCACCGCGTGAGCCATAAATAGCTGTTGCAGAAGCATCTTTTAATACGTCGATGGTCTCGATATCTTGAGGGTTAATGAAGTTTAATGGATTTCCACCACCTGTAGATGAGTTGTCCAACGCTAATCCGTCGATGACAAACAAAGGCGTAGATCCTGTACGAATTCCACCAGGTCCACGAATCGTGATTCCTTGTGATCCACCTGGCTCACCGGTCGCTGAAGTAATGTTAACACCCGCTACTTTACCTTGCAATAATTGCTCTGGGGAGTTGATGATACCTTTATTGAATGCCGCGCTTCCAACAGACTTCACAGAACCTGTCACGTCGGTTTTCTTTTGCGTACCATAACCGATCACGACTACTTGCTCTAAGTCAGATGCATTTGCCGATAAGGATACGTTGATGGTAGATTGCTTCCCTACAGTGACTGTTTTGGTGGCATAGCCAACAAATTTAAACTCCAGTACGGTATTTTCAGAAGAAATGGCAATGGAATACTGGCCATTCGCATCAGCCGTGGTTCCTTTGGTCGAACCTTTAATGGAAACTGATCCTCCAGCTAGGGGTTCTTGTGTAGTGGCATCGGTCAGTTTACCGGTAATTTTAGATCCTTGTCCGTAAACCACATTGGTTTGCAAACAAATTAACAGAATTGCGCTAGTTAATAGAAAAACCGCATGACGGCTTTGTGTCATTAACTTGTGCGCACAAGTGCGTACGAGTAGTCTCATAAATGAATGGATTAAATTGGTTAAGAGGCAAATGTATATTGGTATAATGGTCACTAGATTACATTAACATGAAGCTATTGTTATCTAATTAATTCTCCGAATTTTACAATTTTATTTTGGGTAACCAAAATTTGGCCAAAAAAATAACTAAAAGGCACTTTTGTAAAAATGTCCATCGTACATTCAACTGGCGAATGCTACATCAAATAATATGCTGAAAGACAATTAGTTATCCTTCTGGCTTTCCATAGGTACTCGCACTCAGAAAAGGTGTAATTTATTCGATTGAAAATACTTTTATAGACTGAGCAACAAGCTTGGTTAATGAACCCAAGCAATGTATCAAATCATTTTTACTTAACCGTCGTATAACATTCCACATTCGGGTGCAACCACAAAAATGAAGCTGGACAATCCGTCGTGATTTGCTTCGTCATAATCTGTTTGAATGCCGCTTCCTTACCATTTCCAGTCACCAAGAAAATAATCTTTTTCGATTGCAAGATTTCCTCCATACCCACACATAAACCAAATGCCGGTTCAGCACCTTGCGATAGCGCTGGGTCATGCTGGATTGTTGATGCTGCCAAGGTAGCTTTATGAAATTTGGCATTTAAAAATGGTGCTGGCTCATTAAATGCGATATGCCCATTTTTACCTAAACCCAAAATACATATATCAAATGGACCTTCTTGCGCGATGACTCCTTGCATCCGTAGGCATTCTGAATCCGTATCCGCCATATTCGTATCAAATCCGAAATACCTCGTTTCAGGTATGGCTAAAGGTCCCAATAAATGCTTATGTAAATACGATTCGCATGAATCCGGATGTTCTGAGGGAATAATTCCCCATTCATCCATTTTCATAACACGCATCTGTGTAAAATCCGCCGCATGTTTCGCCATTTCCGCATACATGCCTGTGGGCGATCCACCGGTGGCAGCACAAAAAAACAAAGATGGATTTGCGCGCACAGAACTCAAAATACTCGCGCTGGCCAGTTGGCTCAATTCCGCATAATCAATCGCAGTCGTAATTTTCATGTCAATTTGGTCTCAATTATAAGTTTATATCTTTTTTACACGCTAAAATTCGCTAATTTCGAATTACCAACCTAGTTCTAAAAAATACATTAATGAATTTATCCTCCCCAGCCGCATGGACTCATGTAGTCTTTGTAGGCATTAGTTGGCTACTAGCCATTTCTCCTCCGCTTCATGCTCAAAACTGGTCGATTCATGTTGGCACAAACCTGACGCAATACCAATTTACAAATTCAGAAGGAAACACGTTAGATGCCTTACGTCCATCATCTGGAAGACACTTGGAAATAGGCTATCAAAAAGTCCTTCTAGATACGTCGAAACTTCTCCCTAAATCCAATAAGTCTGCCGTTTATTTTAGCAATCACCAGACGCAAGCAAAACTTTTAAGTATGCTTCGGCTAGGTGTCCAATTGTCTTCAGACCAATATAATGCAGCAGGCAATGTGGGAATTAATCAATTCGCCTATCAAACTGAATATGTAGGAATTGGTTTACACGCCGGATTTCAGCTACCTATTAGCAAAAAAACTTCAGTGGAGGTATTGGGTAAATTGAATGGACAATCCCTCATTCAAGGGACCCAACGCTTAGATACCCAATTATTGGATTTGCGCACAGACTCACAATTCAATGGGTTGCAGGTTTTGGCGGGTTATGTAGTCCAACTGAACTACCGAATCAACTCGATGGCTGGACTTCACCTCGGATTTCAGTCGATGCAAAGCATGGGGGTGTCCAAGATAAATGGCACCTTACTGGCATTCCAGCCAGCGACGGTGTTCGTTGGCATTCGCCTTTTCCCTAACTAATCCCACTAATGCATATGAAAAAACTTATCAGCACGCTGATCGTGCTATTCCTAGGATGGAACAGCTGGGCGCAAAATACGGGAATCAATTACCAAGCGGTGATCTTGAATCCCAAACCCGTTGAAATACCGGGCACATTTATTCAAAATCAAGTACTTGTTCAAGCAAAAGTCACGATTCGATTTACGATAAAGACCGATAATTCAACTGACTATGAGGAGACACATGAAACCAAAACAGATGATTTTGGCTTGGTCAATTTAACGATAGGTACCGGAAATACGCAGACAAGTAATGCGGTATATCGCCAATGGAGTGCATTGGTATGGGATGCAAAAGTCAAGTCACTCGTGGTGGCTGTTAAATTTGAAAATGAATCTAGCTTCGTTGAGGTTAGTAATCAGACATTTAATTATTCCCCCTATGCATTATATGCCTCATCCGTGGAATATGCGAATGTGCAACATGCCCCCAAAAAATTATCCCATTTTGAAAATGATCCGGGGTATTTAATTTCTAAGGATTTAAAACCCTTGGAAGATAAAATGGTGGCAAATGAACTCAAGACAACGAGTCAATTTGTCTTATTGGAAACCCAGCGACTTAGTCTTGAAAAACGGATCAGCACACAAGATTCACGTATCGAGGCGCAAGAAAACGCCTTGATTTCGTCGAACAAAACAGTAGGTTCGGTTCAAAATCAAGTGAATCAAAATTACACGACGTTGACTAACCAGCTGAATGATCAGCGGGCGCAAACGATCAATCAATTCAATAGTTTAGGTGGTTCGTATGAATCGTTAAGCAATAAATCGACGGCCACAGATTTAGGGAGCGCGAATCCGAGTAATCAGGCGTATCCGAGCCAACAAGCCGTTAAGACCTATGTGGATCAGGCGATTAGCCAAGTGGTGGTTTCTGGGGCTCCGGATGCTACGACATTAGCCCCCGGCAAAGTGCAGCTAACCGGTGATCTCGCCGGCACCGCGACAAATCCTACCGTGCCGGGACTTTCTCAAAAAGAAATTTTAAGTAATAAAACGGTTGACATTACCGCAGATGGCACTTCGGACATCAAATATCCATCGGCGAAAGCGGTAAAAATTTATGTGGATCAGGCCACGTTGGGTACGGCATTAGCCGCAGATTTAAATGCCAAAGCAGACAAAAACTCCCCAATTTTCACGGGCATCCCTCAATTACCTAGCACGACTGTGGCCATTACCCAAAGCAATGGCACAAACTCAACGCAAGTGGCCACCACAGCTTTTGTTCAAAATTCTATTGCTGCGCTTTCCGTCAATGACGCAAGCTCGAGTGCCAAAGGTATCATTCAATTAGGAGGAGATCTAGGAGGAACGGCGACTGCTCCCTTAGTTCCTAGCCTAGCAGGTAAAGAAATCTCCAGTAATAAATCAAATGACATAAATGCGGATGCGCTTTCCACGACCAAGTACCCTTCCGTGAAAATGATTAAAGATTATGTAGATACCCAAATTAGTATCGGTGGTGTATCAGATGCCAGCACGACTTCAAAAGGTATTGTTCAGTTAGCGGGTGATTTGGGTGGTACCTCAGCATTGCCAGTTGTTATTGGTCTAGCAGGCAAAGAAATCGCCTCCAATAAATCAAATAATATCGGTGCGGATGCACTATCTACGACCAAGTACCCTTCTGTGAAAATGATCAAGGATTATGTGGATACTCAAATAATAGAGGTGCGCGTTTCGGATGCGAGCTCGAGTGCAAAAGGAATCATTCAATTAGGAGGAGATCTTGGAGGAACGGCGACGGCTCCCTTAGTTCCTGGCTTAGCTGGTAAAGAAGTTTCAAGCAACAAATCGAATGACATCGGCGCGGATGCACTATCTACGACCAAGTACCCTTCTGTGAAAATGATCAAGGATTATGTGGATATTCAAATTAGTAATGGAAGCGTTTCTGATGCGAGCTCGAGTGCCAAAGGTATCATTCAATTAGGAGGAGATCTTGGAGGAACGGCGACGGCTCCCTTAGTTCCTAGCCTAGCTGGTAAAGAAATCTCCAGTAATAAATCAAATGACATAAATGCGGATGCGCTTTCCACGACCAAGTACCCTTCCGTGAAAATGATTAAAGATTATGTAGATACCCAAATTAGTATCGGTGGTGTATCAGATGCCAGCACGACTTCAAAAGGTATTGTTCAGTTAGCGGGTGATTTGGGTGGTACCTCAGCATTGCCAGTTGTTATTGGTCTGGCGGGCAAAGAAATCACCTCCAATAAATCAAATAATATCGGCGCGGATGCACTATCCACGACCAAGTACCCCTCCGTGAAAATGATTAAAGATTATGTTGATACCCAAATTAGTATCGGTGGTGTATCAGATGCCAGCACGACTTCAAAAGGTA
>CAZUAZ010000020.1:12849-30633 GCA_964618445.1 uncultured Aquirufa sp.
CCAGCACGACTTCAAAAGGTATTGTTCAGTTAGCGGGTGATTTGGGTGGTACCTCTACACTGCCGGTTGTTATTGGTCTGGCAGGCAAAGAAATCGCATCCAATAAATCAAATAATATCGGTGCGGATGCACTATCTACGACCAAGTATCCTTCTGTGAAAATGATCAAGGATTATGTAGATACTCAAATAAGTAATGGAAGCGTTTCAGATGCCAGCACAACAGTTAAAGGAATTGTTCAATTAGCCGGAGATTTGAGTGGAACATCTGTTTCTCCTTCGATTGCAAATAATGCCGTTACTTCCATTAAAATATTAAACGGTGCGGTAACAAATGAAAAAATTGACCAAGTAAGTGGCTCAAAAATTTCGGGAAATATTGCCGGAAATGCAGCTAATGTGACTGAAACGATTACTGCTTCACATGGAGGCAGTGGAACAGCGGGAACATTGACCGGTTTTTTATATGGAAATGGTACCTCAGCCTATACGGCCACCACCAGCATACCGGTCGCACAAATTACCGGGGCAGAATTAATAGCCAATAAATCAACAGCGACTGACCTAGGAAATTCAACGCCCAGTGACACCTATTATGCAAGTCAAAAAGCTGTAAAAACCTATGTGGATTTAGCAGTTAGTAGTTCGGTGGGTGGAGCCACCTTAACCGCGCTGAACTTAAAAGAAAATACGGCCAATAAATCCGATGCAGCATTAGGGACAAGTACTACCTTATTCCCGACACAAAATGCAGTCAAAACCTATGTAGATGACAAATTTGGCGCAGCGAATTACATTACATTAGGCAATTTACCTTTGTTGGCCAATGGTACGGTTTTAGGGAATTTCAGTGGGAGCACGGCTAGTCCAGCAGCGTTAAATACGACAGGCAGTGGGAATTTGGTGCGCGCTTCCAACCCAACAATTACAAGTCCGGTCTTAAATGGAACGATATCTGGATCCACGGTATTTGCCGTGGCTAATGGTGGATTAGGAACGAACAGCATGAGCTCAGGCTATGTCAAAGCGGGAAATCCATTCTTCTCCATAAGTGCCATACCCGTTAGTGACGTAACGGGTGCCGTTCAAAAGGTCAATGGCATCACGCCAGACGGTAGCGGAAATGTAGCTATTCTATATGGTAGAACATATACAGGCATATATAATGGTGGAGTTTTTACCGCTGTTGGCTCCCCGACAAATAGTGACATATACATTGTTTCAGCAGATCCGACTTCCTCCAATAATGGTCGAACTTTTATTTACGACGGTGCAATCTGGAATGAAATAAGTACCGATCAGGCGGCGCTCGATGCACGTTATGTTCGGCTTTCTGGAGGAAGCATGGGTGGCAATTTAAGTTTCGGAATAGGCAAAAAGGTGATTTTACAAGATGCCCCTTCGGCCGATACGGATGCCGTAAATAAAGCTTATGTGGATAATACCGTCAGTACAGGTGGTACGCCAGACGCCTCATCGACAACCTCTGGAAAAATTAGATTAGCCGGCGATATCACGGGAACAGCCACAAGTCCTAGCATCGCGGCGAATGCCATTAGTACCTTAAAAATTGCAGATGGAGCAGTGACAGATGCGAAAATTTCAGGCATTTTATCCGCCGCTAAAGGTGGCACAGGAATCGACAATTCGGGTAAATCACTCACGCTGGGTGGCAATTTGGTTTTAAATGGAGCACATGCCACGAACCTGACGGTGACTGCAGCTACTTCCCTTACGTTACCCACTGCTGGGACGTTGAGTACGTTGGCAGGAACCGAAGACTTAACAAATAAATCGGTAAATGGTGTCCGTCCAAGTAGTTTGGGAACAGGTTTTAATCTGGTTGGCGGAACGATTTCAAAGACATTGACGGTCGGAAATGATGCCTCCATCATCGGGTCAAATACCGGGGATCAAACCATCACCTTAAGTGGTGATCTAACGGGTTCTGGTACGGGGGCCATTTCTGCGATATTAGCAAATAGTGGGGTGGTTTCGGGCAGCTTTGGAAGTGCCAGTTTAATCCCCGTTATTTCAGTAGATGCCAAAGGTCGAATCACGTCGATATCAACCCAATCCGTAAATGCTACAAGCCCATCGGGAACTACTTTACTAGATGGAAAAATTTGGATCGGTAATGTTTCCAATGCCGCCGCAGCACAGTCAATTTCGGGTGATATTAATATATCCAATGCGGGGGTGACGGCTGTTGGTGCTAACAAAATCACGAATGGGATGTTGGCCGGTTCCATCGACCTAAGTGCGAAAGTAACAAATGTATTACCGGTTGCCAACGGGGGAACGGGACTTAATTCACTCACCAGCCGAGGTCTACTTATTGGCAATGGAACGAGCAGCCTTAACACGTTATCAGGAACGTCGGCTGGGGATATTGTAACATATTCGGGTTCAGCTTGGGTGGCGAGTCAGCCAACTGCAGCGGATGCAACAAATCCTGGCATAATAACCACCGGAACGCAAACATTGGCGGGGGCGAAAACCTTTGCTAGTCTAGCCACAAGTGGAAATATATTAGTTGGTGGAAATCTCGAGCTTACTGGGTCTCAAAAAAATAATGCATTAACAGCCTCCAAAGTAATCTTTACAGATGCTTCGAAGGTACTCACCTCTACAGGAACCGTGGGTGTGGCTCAAGGGGGAACGGGTGCTTCTACCCTATCAAGTGCTGCTTTACTCGTGGGAGCCGGAACATCTGCTGTCACTGCTATTAGTCCAGGTACGGATGGGCAAGTATTAATCTCACGCTCGGGAGTCTGGAGGGCGGAAAATGCATCACCGGCGGTAACGCTTGGAAATGTGAATGGCAGTTCAACGGCTAAAGCACTAACCATTACAGCAGGTGGCGAGATAAGTCTTAGTCCGGCGGATGGCACAAATCCTGGGATTATAACCACCGGAACGCAAACATTGGCGGGGGCGAAAACCTTTGCTAGTCTAGCCACAAGTGGAAATATATTAGTTGGTGGAAATCTCGAGCTTACTGGGTCTCAAAAAAATAATGCATTAACAGCCTCCAAAGTAATCTTTACAGATGCTTCGAAGGTACTCACCTCTACAGGAACCGTGGGTGTGGCTCAAGGGGGAACGGGTGCTTCTACCCTATCAAGTGCTGCTTTACTCGTGGGAGCCGGAACATCTGCTGTCACTGCTATTAGTCCAGGTACGGATGGGCAAGTATTAATCTCACGCTCGGGAGTCTGGAGGGCGGAAAATGCATCACCGGCGGTAACGCTTGGAAATGTGAATGGCAGTTCAACGGCTAAAGCACTAACCATTACAGCAGGTGGCGAGATAAGTCTTAGTCCGGCGGATGGCACAAATCCTGGGATTATAACTACCGGAACGCAAACATTGGCGGGAGCTAAAACTTTTGCCAGTCTTACATCGAGCGGCAATGTGTCAGTTGGCGGAAACCTCGAACTAACCGGATCTCAAACAAATAGTGCATTAACTGCTTCTAAAGTAATCTTTACAGATGCCTCTAAGGTCCTTACCTCTACAGGAACCGTGGGTGTGACTCAAGGGGGAACGGGCGCATCTACCCTGACAACGGGCGCACTTTTGATTGGTAACGGAACAGGCGCCGTGACTAGTTTAGCGCCAAGCACAGCCGGCTATGTACTTAAGGTAGTGGGTTCTACTTGGACCATTTCAGCTCCTGATACGGATGAAAGTGACCAATTTATGGCTACTACGAATCAGTTAACTTTTACATTAACGCAAACACCTGTTTCAAATTCCAAGATTCAAATGTTTATTAATGGAATCAGAATAGACAAAAATGCTTACAGCATTAGCGGTAGAATTGTCACCTATACGCCAAGCTTAAATAGTGCTTTTGAATTAGCAGCTGATGACCGAATCCAATTTGACTATGAATATTAAACTTTACGTAGGTATTTTCTTTTTAAGTGTAACCGTTGGTTATGGTCAAACTGTAACCCCGGAGGGTAGATTAACGTCAAACCGAGTTGAATATATTAATCGCTCAGGGAAAAAATTAACGTATGAGGGCGTTTTCCCAACCGGACAATTAAATCCCCTTTTACCCTGTACAATACTTGCGGTAAATCACGTAACAAGCCGTGGAGTAGCGCCTGTTAATAAAAATGTGGTTTACGAACTAGCCTATTCTACGATAACCGGAACTCAAAAATGTTGGCTTATGCAAAATCTAGGTGCTACGAACCCACCACCCACCGCAACGAATAGCACAGAAGATGCTGCTGGCTGGTATTGGCAATTTGGAGCCAAAAAAGGTTACAGATATACGACATCACGAACCCCATCAACTGCTTGGCCTTCCCAACCGCTTGAAAATACAGATTGGTCTAGAGCAAATGATCCCTGTACCATTGAGCTAGGTGTGGGTTGGCGATTGCCAACTTATGCTGAATGGCAGGCGGTTGATGTCGTAACTTCAAATTTATCCAGCCTATTCAATTCGGATTTAAATATGCATGCGGCAGGATTACTAGGCCTGACCGGAACTCTTTCAAATCGAGGGATTACGGCACATTACTGGTCCAAATCATCTTTCTCTACAACCCATGCCCGTGCCTATGTTATACCTACTGCAAACGGGAACGCTACTACCTCTACAAACGATAAAGACGCCGGATTTAGCATTCGCTGCATTCGCGACTAATATCATTTTTTCTATTGCACGAAAAGTTTAATTTAGCAAAATGAAATTAAACCATACACTCATTTTTACTGGACTTTGGCTACTCATGGCCTGTTCCAAAAAAGAAGAAAGCATTTCACCTACGACAGGCAACATCACAGAATCTATATACGCGTCAGGCACAATTAAATCTGCCGATCAATACCAAGCTTTTGTTTCCGTGAGTGGCATCATCGAAGAAATTTATGTGCAAGAAGGCCAAGCAGTTGAGGTAGGCACACCCCTATTGCGCGTGTCAAATGAGACACAAAAGTTCAATTTAGATAACGCTAAATTGGCTGCCAACTACAATGATCAGGCCAATAATCAAGGAAAATTAGTTGAATCAGAAGCCATCGTACAAACATCGAAAGCGAAACTGAAATTAGATTCCAGTTTATTTATGCGCCAAAAAGCCCTCTGGGCACAGCAAGTAGGCACCCGGGTCGCCTACGAACAAGCAGAATTAAACTATCAAAGTTCGAAGGCTAATTTTGTTTCGGCCCAACAGCGCTTGACGGATTTGCGCCGACAAATCAATTTCAGTTCAGCACAAACAAAGAAAAACGTACAGATTTCAGCGAGACAATCCGAAGATTTTATATTGAAAAGTCAAGTGAAAGGGACCGTTTTCAACTTACTAAAAGAGAAAGGAGAACTCGTAAGCCCACAAACACCTATTGCCGTTTTAGGGAATACACAGAACTACATACTTGAACTGCAAGTAGATGAAAATGACATCTTCCAAGTACAGCTAGATCAAAAAGTTGCGCTCACCTTTGACGCCTATAAAAACCAAGTTTTTGAAGCAAAAGTGACCAAAATCGCCTCCATCATGAACGAGCGCAATAAAACTTTTCTCGTAGAAGCAAGCTTCACAAAAGCACCTGAAAAACTGTATCCAAATGTCACGTTTGAAGCGAACATCATCCTAAGAACGAAACAGAACGCCCTAATTCTACCGCGCAACTACTTGAAAAATGATTCTATAGTTACCCTGGCAGATGGGACCACGCGTACTGTTAAACTTGGACTAACCGATTTCCAAAAAGCTGAAATTCTAAGCGGACTTAGCTCCAAAGACCAAGTAATTAAACCCCAGTAATGAACTTAAAATTAATTGTTCAAGTATCGATTTCATTACTGCTCGCCCGCTGGAAACAAACGCTGATCGCCGCGGTAGGTGTGACGTTCTCCATTGCGATGTTTGTCACCTTGCTTGGATTCATGAATGGATTAAATGATTTACTGGATGGTTTAATCATGAACCGAACTGCGCACATTCGGCTTTACCATGACATCAATGTATCCAAAAACCAACCGATCGACTTAATGATGCCTCATTCGGCCAACTTTGTTAATTCGGTTAAACCTAAAAACCAACGGCTTGAATTATACAATAGCGCGCAAATCATGCATGCCATCAAGCAAGACGCGCGCGTTTTAGGCGTTGCCCCAAAAATCAATGCGCAAGTTTTTTACAACGTTGGGACCATTGACCTAACGGGTGTGATCAATGGCATCGATCCAGACGAAGAAAATCGGCTATTCATGTTCAGTGATTATGTGACGCGAGGCAACTACCTAGAACTGAAAAACATACCGAATAGCATCATTTTAGGCAAAGGTGTGGCAGATAAAATGGCAGCGAATATCGGCGACGTCGTTCAAGTAACGACTAGTAAAGGCGAACGCTTGCAACTCAAGGTCGTCGGCTACTTCCAATCAGGCCTACAAGATTTAGACAAAGTGCAAAGCTATTGTTCGATTAGCACCACTCAAAAACTATTGGGTGTTTCTAATAATTACATCACCGACGTACAAGTAAAGCTAAAGGACATCTTGCAAGCACCAGCCATGGCGAAAGAGTATCAGCGCTATTACGAGACAGATGCCATTGATATCCAACAAGCTAACTCACAGTTTGAAACCGGAAGTTCAGTCCGTAGTATTATCTCCTATGCGGTGGGCGTTACCTTATTGATCGTCGCGGGATTTGGTATTTATAACATCCTGAACATGATGATTTATGAAAAAATGGATTCAATTGCCATCATGAAGGCCATTGGTTTTTCAGGAAAAGATGTGAACCTTATCTTCATCTTCATTGCGTTAAGTATTGGTATTTTTGGCGGAATCTTAGGTTTATTGGTGGGTTTTGGGATGTCCAATATCATCGATAATATCCCATTTAACACAGAATCCTTACCCACAATCAAAACCTATCCCATTAATTACAATCCAGCATTTTACATTATTGGGGGTATATTTTCCATTGTCACCACCTATTTTGCAGGCTATTTCCCCTCGCGGAAAGCTAGTAAGATCGACCCTGTCATCATCATCCGCGGAAAATAAGCATGGCACATATTCACAAAGAAGTTTTAAGGGCTACGAACATCACCAAATACTTTCATGATCCCATGACGGTGAAGGTGTTAGACAACATCAACTTCAGTTTGAATCAGAGTGAATTCGTTTCGGTGATTGGTAAATCGGGATGTGGAAAGTCGACACTTTTGTATATTCTTTCGACGATGGACACGGACTATGAAGGCGATTTGTTCATCGACAACGTAGCCATGGCGACTAAATCCGAAAAGGAATTAGCGCGTGTTCGCAATGAAAAAATCGGATTTGTATTTCAGTTTCACTACTTACTGAATGAATTCAATGTCCTCAAAAACGTCATGTTACCTGGCCTAAAACTAGGAAAATACAGTGAATCCGAGGTAGAGCACCGGGCCTATGAAAAATTAAAGGTATTAGGTATCTCGAACGAAGCCCTCAAAATGCCCAACCAATTATCAGGTGGTCAAAAACAACGCGTGGCCATTGCACGCGCGTTAATCAATGACCCATTGTTGATTATGGGTGATGAACCTACCGGTAATTTGGATAAGAAAAATAGTGAAATCGTATTCAAAACCTTTGAGGAATTAGCGCAAGAATTCGACCAAACCCTTTTAATTGTGACTCACGACAATGAATTTGCCAATAAAACATCACGCATCATTGAAATGCAGGATGGCAAAATCATCAACCAATAATTATTCCTTTACGATACTAGCCACAAAAGGCTTACCCATCGTTTGCACCACATGCAGGACATATTTTGCGGGACGAAAATTCTGAAAATCTGTTAGATTAATCTCGGTAATTCCCTCAGCATACGTGGCTTCCCACATAACACTTCCAACGATATCGTAGATGACCAAATAGGTTTTTGAGGTACTTTTCTCAGAGAATTGAATGCGTAACTTATCCACAAATGGATTCGGAAAAACGGTATATGAAATCGGATTTTCAACGGCTGTCTGTACCTTCAACCCTGATTTTTGAATACTTCGTGCGAGTAAATTCGGCTGTTTAAAACCTTGGCGGATTGTAATGCCCGACTTGACCGTTGTCCCCGTCACGACACTGGACTGACCAATTACGTGGGAATAATACCGGCCGTTAACCAACTTTGTTACTCCGCCAGAGGAGATGGTTGAATTTTGAGACCAAGCTAGTTGGCCTACCAAAACAAACACAAATGATAATAATAGTCTCATATTTAGAACCAATAGGCGCGAAAGGTACGAAAAATCCTTATCCTGCAAGGTATTTTATCCCAGGGATTTTGCGCAAAACCCAAACGATCGCGCCAGAAATCAATAAACAGGTAAAGGCTGTTAGTGGAATCCCAATACTTGGGTGCCACATTGCCCCGTAAATCTTAATTTTAACCAAGTAAAATAATACAATGATGTGAATTAAATAAATGCCATAACTGTACGAACTGATCCAATCTCGAAAGCCAGCTGTTCCTGGAATCGTTCCCTCATAGGACTTAAATAGCATAAACAATCCGGCCGTCGACATGACCACACTCGGCGAAAAATTGGCATATAACAACCCATAAAACTTTCCGTCTTCCAGCGATTGTACATACGTACCTTGCATGGTCCAAAGCGTACCAATCAAAAACAAAGACCAAGCCAAAATTCGCGAAAATGAATGTTTAGCTAAATAAAAACCCAGAACTAAATAACCTAAATAACCTGTAAAATAGGGCAATTTGACCGGCAGGCTCAGCCCGGGAAAATGTGGATTGTCGAACAAAATAGTCATCAGCCACATACCTAGAAAGAATTTTAAATGACTTTCACGCGCCTGACGTACCCAAGCACCAATAATGGGTATAAACAGGTATACACCTACAATCATGTAGATATACCAAAAATGATACGATGCTCCGTCAAAAAATTGATTAAATATCCACGTTAAACTTTGCGGTCGGCCACTCTGACGGACTTGCCAATTGAACACCGTAAAAATGGTATTATAAAAAAGAAAAGGAACGATAATTCGCAGAAAGCTCTTCTTGAAAAATGAGCCTATCTCCTCCTCTCTGGGCAGCAATAATGCTCCAGAAAGCATCACAAAAATAGGTACGGCATACCGAAATCCCCCATTATATAGGTTGGCAAACCACCAGGCGGAATCTGGTATTTTCCCAAAGTTCAATAAGACATTTGCGGCCGAATGGATCAGCAATACCGCAAGGGTTGCTGTAACACGCAGATTATCTAGATATTGAACTTTGGGAATGGCCATCAATAGAATGGTTGTTTATAGAAACGTTTTTTGGTTGCCGCATAAATCGCATTAGCGATTGAACCACCTGTAGGCGGCAATGCCGGCTCTCCCAATCCCGTTGGGCTTATGCCATTATCCACAAAATACACATCAATCTTCGGAATTTCATTTCCTCGAATCATGCGATACGCATTGAAGTTGGTCGGACTCGTCACACCCGCCTGAAAATTCAATTTAGCAAACATCGCATGGCCCATGCCATCGATGATCGCACCTTTGACTTGGTTCTCCGAACCACTTAAATTAATCACCTCGCCACAATCCGTTACAGCAGTTACATGCGTCACTTGTGGCTTTCCATTTTTTACTTGGACCTCAGCTACTTGTGCCACATAGGAAAAGTGCGAATAATACACACTGAATCCTTGGTGCACCCCTGGTTTTTTCTTCCATTGAGACTTCTCAGCTACTTGCTTGATCACCTCCGCAAAGCGGTCAGCCTCATAGGTAATTTTACCCACTGGATTTGATTTCACGCGAGCTAATAAATCCAAGCGCATTTGAATCGGATCTTTTCCAGCTGCTTCAGCTACTTCATCCAAGAATGCCTGCTCCGCAAATCCCAAGAAATTGGTAATTGGTGCACGCCATGGACCCGTAGTTACGGCAGATTTCTGATCTACGGATTCAATTAACACATGGTCAATTGCTCCCACGGGGAAGTTGTCCTGACGGGTTGAATTACCTGCATTCAAACCTACTCCACGTAGATAGAACGAAGTTATATTTCCTTTGGCATCAATACCTGCTTTGAAATGATACCGAACAGCTGGTCGGTAAATTCCACCCCCCATATCATCTTCACGGGTCCACATAACCAAGACTGGCTTTTTAATGATGCTCGATAGTTCCGCAGCTTCCAAGGCAAAGTCATTATTTAAGCGCCGACCGAAACCTCCGCCCATTTTGGTTAACTCCACTTGCACCGTATTTTCTGGAACACCTAACAACGTGGCCACTGCTTTTTGAGCGGGCTGCGGCACTTGCGTAGGACCCGCTAATAAAACCGAACCCGGCTTAACATCCGCAAAAAAGTTCATCGGCTCCATCGGGCTGTGCGCAATAAATGGACACTCATACGTTGCCTCAATGACTTTGGCAGCTTCCGAAATGGCCTTCGCAAAATCCCCATCTTTCCGTTGGACCGTCGCCTTATCCGACTTCATTCCCGCATCAAACCACGCCTGATGCGTATCATTTCCCTCCAAAGGCGTATCCGAACCATACGAACATGTCAAATTCTGACGCGCCTGCATAATTTCATAAGTACTTGTACCCACAATGGCCACCTTATTTTTAAAGGAAACAACGTCAATAATGCCAGGCATTTTCTTCACATCTTCCGCGGAGAAAGATTTCAATGTGGCACCAAAAGGCGGACGGACGATCTGTGCAAAAACCATTCCTGGCTTCCTAACATCAATGCCAAAAACAGGTTTACCTGTAACAATATCTTTATTATCGACGCCACGAACCCGCGTGCCAATGATCTTATAATCTTTGCGATCTTTGAACGTAACGGTAGCAGGAACGGGCAACTTAGCCGCTTCCGCTGCTAACGAACCATACGAGGCTTTCTGGCCTGCAGGACCTAACACAAATCCTTTGGAGGTTTTGCAAACACTTGCATCTACTTTCCATTGATTCGCAGCTGCTTGCACCATCATTTGGCGTACACTAGCACCCGCTTTGCGTAAACGCTCCCATGAATGTTTCAAGGCCCCCGAACCACCGGTCAACTGGCGTTCAAAATTCTGTGTATCTAAATTTGCCTGTAAGACTTCTA
This sequence comes from uncultured Aquirufa sp., assembly GCA_964618445.1. Lineage (GTDB taxonomy): Bacteria > Bacteroidota > Bacteroidia > Cytophagales > Spirosomataceae > Aquirufa. The sequence continues at coordinate 23,966 of CAZUAZ010000020.1, forward strand.
CTTGCTTCCAATCCACATCTAATTCCTCAGCCACAACCACCGGAAAAGCCGTTTTAATCCCTTGGCCAATTTCTGGATTTGGGGAGTATAAGCGAATTTTTCCCAGCGAATCTATGCTCAAAAAAGCATTAAATCTGCCTGGCTCATTGGCAATCGCCATCCCAGCTCCCTTGGACTCAAACCAATCAAATCCGAGGGTAAACACACTCGTAAAGAGTGCCGTTTGTTGGATAAAATTTCTACGTGTCGTTTTCATTTCTTGACTTTTTTAGAGGCTAATGCGACTGCTTCCTGGATGCGGTGGTAGGTGCCGCACCGACAAATATTTCCGGCCATACCGTCAACAATTTCTTGTTTGGAGGGATGTGGATTTTTCTTCAATAAAGCGGCTGCCGTCATAATTTGACCCGCTTGGCAATAGCCACATTGCGCCACGTCTAGTTCATCCCAAGCTTCTTGAACCGGGTGTTTTCCCGCAGGATCCAAACCTTCAATGGTGGTGATTTGAGCGTTGCCAACGGCCGAAATTGGTAATACGCAAGAACGCATAGGCTCTCCATTTACCCAAACCGTACAAGCACCGCATTGTGCGATGCCGCAACCAAACTTTGTCCCTAAAAGCCCCACATGATCACGCAAAGCCCATAACAGTGGGGTATTGGAATCAATGTCCAAGCTTACTTTTTTTCGATTAATCGTCAATGTGATTGCCATGACTTATTTTTTCTTTTTAATGATTTCTTTAATTCGAATGTTCCGAAATTTCAACGGAGACCCATGACCTAAAAACCCAATATGGCCTGTTTTGTTTAACAAACCTGGATGTTCTTTATGATCCGGCGTTCCATCTTTAATGGCCTGAACAATGTCGCCATCCGTAATAACTTCTCCATTTAGAATAACCTTAATACGATTTCCCTCTGCAATCACTTCCTGCTCATTCCACTCGCCTACCGGCTTTAAGAAACCTTGTTTAGCTGGAATGATTCCATAGACAGATCCATGGTATTGATAAGGTTGCAATTTGGCATAAATGGGAGACGTATTATCCAAAATCTGTAACTCCATCCCGACGTAGGCAGCGTCACCTTCTAATGGCGTACGGATACCTAAGCCGTTATTTGCACCAGGTGTCAACTGGAAATCAAACTTCATGTGAAAATCTCCATATTGTTTTTTGGTGTACAAATTTCCTTTGCCACCACGTTTCGGATCTACCACTAATTCGCCGTTGACCGGGTAATAATCCGTTGTATTTCCAGTCCAATTAAAGAGCGAGGAACCGTCGAAAAGCGGCTCAAAGCCAACTTCCTCAGGTGTATATACAGGCTGTGGAGTCAATTCCTTTACGTAAATATTTCTGTACACAATGTGATTCCCGTGCGCTTGTAATTCAATCGCATCCTTGATGAAAATAGGGATTTTACGATCCCAATAGTTTTCGAGAATCACATTGTCCACGACTAATTCACCATTCAAGAAAACAGTTACGCGTTCTCCACGCATGATCACGCGAAAGGTATTCCATTCACCTACCGGATTATCGGCCACTTTTAGTGGGTTCTTCGGATTAATTTGATTGTTATACAAACCTCCAGAACCCACTTGTGCTCCCACACGCGTTAAGGCCGTATCCCAAATCTGAACTTGCGGAGAACCACGGAGGTAAAGTCCCGCATCGCCTTCTTTCTCAATTTTCCAATCGATCGTTAATTCAAAATCTTGGTAATCTTTAACCGAACACAAATTGTCGCCATGCCCCGTGAAGTGTAACTCCTCCCCTTGTGCCATCCAGCCTTTACGCATAATCGAATCCGCCTTGATTTGCTTCATCGCCAACGTGTCTGCTGATGTTTTTCTACGTTTGACAGGATTGTCTACTAAACCTTTCCAACCGCGTAAATCGATGCTATTGTACATCGTATAAAAACCTCGACCCGGATTGCTTTTCATTACTTGATCACGAATCGCGGGATCCGAAATTTGCCACTGGTTTTCAAGTGTCCACTCCTTGGTCATTTGACCTTGAAAGGCAGGATTTGCCACATAAAGTGCTGCCAACCCATCTACGATAATTTGCTTAACATTCGGCTCTTTCAATCCCAAATACAAAGTCCGCATGGCAGCTAATGAATTACATTTCACTAATCCTTTATAAATCTGCTCCCGTATATCCAAATTTTGAGTTAAATCTAACGCATTGCGGTAACGTAACACTTGTTGATCTACATTCGCAAATGCACGACCGTTAATGCGTACAAAAGCTTTCAACGCCTCTTCATCTTTCTTTCCCAAAGCATATAACCAGTCCAAATTGGCAACTTCCTGAACGAAAGGCACCCAATTATTTTTGTGTGGAGCGGCTAAGGCAAAGGCTGTAATTTTACTGTTGCGTGAACCATCCTGCTTGATTAATTGCGTCATGCAATTTTGAAGGGCCTTGATTTCATTCGGCAACTGAGCAATCGATAATTTCTCAGCAATCAGATCAAAATCTTTCAATTCAACCCAAAATGTCAATGCCTCAAATCCAGCCGCACGTTGCGGGTGATTGGATTGTACGGCCCGCCAAACGAACGTTTTTACCTCTGGCCACTGGCGATCACTTCCGTAAGTCAATAAGACCGTTTTTTGTGCTGTTGACGCCTGCTCATAGGAGCTTAATTTCCCTTTAAAAAATTCATTCGCTGCCAATGTCATACTTAGGTCTGCGATTTTTTGCGCATCCACCTGATTCGACTTTAACATATCCCAAACAGCAGGAAGTCCTTTTGCCCCTTGAACTTGCAATTGGGAAATTATCTGTTCCGTTTTGAAATTTGAATTTTGAATAAGAGGTAAGGCCCAAGCGGCTTTGTATGTACCCACCGCACGAACAAATGCTTTTTGGTGCACCGGATCCCAGGTTTTGATATTCATGTTTGTGCGCGGCTTAGCCAGTAATTGCTTCAATATAAATGCCGTAACCTGTGGTTTCGCCGTTGGGTATTTGCCCACTAAAATGCTTTCATCTTGCTTCGCAATCAATCCGATCAGTTCGCATTGCGTCGCTTCAGGAAGGTCGTCTCGAAGAAATGCTTTTAATTCAGCCGGATTTTTTGCGTTGGCTAATATGAAAGCTTCTGTCGCCTGCGTAGGTTCGTAAATTCCTTTGCTGGCGTATGCTGCCGCTTTTAGGGCAGGTGTGGCTCCTTGAGTTCGAAAATTAAGTTGCTGCTCGCGGGTGGATTGCGCGAAGGTTTGCCAACTAACCAATACTAATAGTAAATATTTCATGTCGTTTAGAGGATATAAGGTGCGCGCATCGGTTGATTGATGAGACTATTTGCTTCGGGATCGCCGATAAATTCTTGTTTCACGGAGTCAAATTTAAGATTGCGGTGCAAGCGCATGGCAATCAAACCCATGTTGATGAGTGTACACGACCGGTGGCCATTTTCCTCATTCAAGGCAAATTGCGTTCTGTTTTTCACCGAATCAACGAAATCAATTTGTTGGGCCGGCGGCTCTGGAAACTCAGCTAATTTGCGTTCCAAATCTGGGATGTCTGACTTGAAATTACGGTATAATTTTCCTTTAGGTCCTTCGATGTAGGCTACTTTTTCATCTTTTGCTTCACCGTCAAGGACGATTTGGCATCCATCCGCATAGGTATACGTAATGCGATTAAAGATTCCTACGGCATCTTTATCTTGTACAGGGGCGTCTACCTCCACATAAACTGGACTTTCGTTGTCTTTACCCAACATATATTGAATGGGGTCCATGTAATGCTGACCCATATCACCTAGCGCGCCACCATCATAATCCCAGTAACCACGGAAGGTTTGGTGGGTACGATGCACGTTGTATGGTTTGTAAGGCGCAGGTCCGAGCCAAGCGTCGTAGTCTAATTCAGGGGGAACGGGTTGTGGCGTCAAATCTGTTTTGCCTACCCAGTAGAATTTCCAGTCGAAACCGGTGTGTTTACTTACGGTAAATTTCAGAGGCCAACCTAGAAGTCCCGAGTCAACTAACTTCTTCATTGGTTTAACTGGGCAATTCAACCCGTAAAAATTACTTTCAAAACGGAACCAGGTGTTTAATCGGAAAATCCGACCATGCTGTTGGACCGCCTCTTTCAATCTTTGTCCTTCTCCAATCGTCCGGGTCATTGGTTTTTCACACCAAACATCTTTACCTGCCCTGGCTGCATCTGCGGCCATGATTCCATGCCAATGCGGCGGGGTAGCCACGTGGACAATATCCACCTCGGGCATTTGGATCATCTCACGGTAGTCAGAGAAAGCTTTCACGCCTTTCTCCACTTTATCTAACCCGAGTTGTAGGTTTTTCTTGTCGACGTCACAAAGAGCAACGACGCGTGTGCCTGCATATGGAATATGTCCGCGACCCATGCCGCCTGTACCGATGATGGCTTTAGTGAGTTGGTCAGAAGGAGCCAGAAAGCCTTTTCCGAGCACATGGCGTGGCACAATACTAAATGCCGCTAAGGACAGGACAGATTGACCTAGGAATTTTCTTCTTGAAACTGACATAATTGAATAGGTTTTGTGATCCTAATATAGGAAATTTTCCGATAGACACTGTCGGGGTCTACGACCTATTCTGCGATTAATTTCGGATGACAACGGTTAAACTTCGTGCACCATGCGCACCTATCACGAGCGATTGCTCAATGTCAGCGGTCTTTGATGGACCGGCTAAAAACAATCCAAAGCTTGAACCAGGCTTTTTTAATTCCTCATAAGCCGCGTGCATGTTAGGAACAATTTTAGAGACGTTAATGACTAAATGTTGGCAAATAAACGGTGCTACCCGATGCGGCAAGGCCTCTTCTGTCAACCAAATCGCCCCATTTTCTGCGACCCCAAACTCCCCATCAATCTCCAACACTTCGATTTCGGCTAAACTCAAACCATCCATCGTTTTGTCAAACCTCCGTCTTCCCGGAAACTCGATTTCCAAAGCTTCGGGTGTCAAAAGTCGCGCTCCAACCACCTCCAAAGAAGCCTTAAAATCAAAATCCTCCGACGCGCCTTGAAAAGCACCCGGATGTTTGATCGGCTCAAGCGGCTGAATTTTCCCTAAAATTTGATCTCTTGCGCTCATCGTTTCTTATACCATTCTTGGAAACTTTCCTTAGGTGCCACTGGCATTTCGCGCTGTTTATACCAAGGATTTAATCGAGAATTTAATAGGGGCGCAAATCTCCTTAGAAGCGACCCGCCTATTCGGTAAATCGCCGGATGGGCTAGGGTGAACGCCATCAGTTTCATACCTATCGTTTTTCCTGCTGGCGCTAATCCCGCTTCCATCAAGTCCTGACGCCAAAACCACAATTGCTCGTGGATATTGATCTTGACTGGACAAACATTCGAGCATGAACCACACAAGGTCGACGCGAATGGTAAATCCACATTCGCTTTTTTGTCAATGTTCGGTGCCAAAATAGACCCAATAGGTCCAGCAACCGGCTGGTGGTAACTATGTCCCCCACTCCTTCGGTACACCGGACAGGTATTAAAACAAGCCGCGCAGCGGATACATTTTAAAGAATTCTTGTATTTCGGATCAGCGAGCTGACGTGTCCGACCGTTATCTAATAACACGATATGCATCTCCTGCCCTTCGCGTGGCTTATGGAAATGAGATGAATAGGTGGTGATTAATTGTCCTGTGGCACTTCTTGCAAGTAATCTCAAAAACACCGCTAAATCTGCTCGTTTCGGGATAATCTTTTCGATTCCCGTGCAAGCAATATGGACTTTGGCCAAATGCGCCCCCATATCCGCATTTCCCTCATTCGTACAAACCACAAATTCACCCGTTTCTGCTACCGCAAAATTCACGCCCGTAATCGCCACCTCGGACGCCAAAAAGTGCCCTCTGAGATGTTGGCGAGCCGCTTCGGTTAAGAATTGTGGATCCTTATTTCCTTTAGGCGTACCTAAATGTTGGTGAAAGGTTTCCCCCACATCCTCCTTCTTCAAGTGAATCGCGGGCAATACAATATGGCTAGGTGCTTCGTTTCGAAATTGTACGATGCGTTCGCCTAAATCAGTATCTACTACGTCGATGCCTTTCGACGCCAAATAGTCGTTCAGATGGCATTCCTCGGTCAACATAGATTTACTTTTAACAATCGTTTTGGATCCTTGCGCGGCGATGATACTATGTACAATCGCATTATGTTCCGCGGCATCAGCTGCCCAATGGACATGAATTCCGTTTGCTATCGCTTTGGCCTCAAAGGCTTGTAAATATTCACCTAGATTTGCTAGTGTATGATCTTTGATTTGCGAAGCATGTTCACGCATAGCCTCCCATTCAGGTAAAACCTGGGAAGCCTTATCCCGCTTGGCACGTACAAACCACAAGGTTTCATCATGCCAGTCGGTCCGCTCAGCGTCCGAAATAAATTTCTCCGAAGCTTCCGAGTGACTAAGCATGATTTAATATCTCTACGATGTGTTTCACTTGAACTTTAGAACCTTGTCGGCGCAAAATACCCTCCATATGCATCAAACACGACGTATCTGCGCCTATAATAAATTCCACCGCATTCGCATCGTGTTCTTTGATGCGATCCTGACCCATTTTCACGGAAACAGCTTCTTCAGTCACACAGAAAGTTCCACCGAATCCGCAACATTCATCTGCACGTT
>CAZUAZ010000021.1:0-19501 GCA_964618445.1 uncultured Aquirufa sp.
ATTTTGATGCGAAAACCTATGTCACTGCGAGCCCATTAGGTTTAACCATCAGCGCCGTTAATGGCCAACGATTCTATACGAATAACAAATGGCCGAACGCCGTCGTATTGAAAATCGCTAACGCAAAAGGGCGCTTACCTTTAGCGGATAAAACCAAACAAAGCTCCATGGATGGAGCCAAATAACGATGATGATTACCGTACAAACAACGATCAATGCTCCAATAAATATTGTTTGGGAGAAATGGACAAAACCTGAGCATTTGCAACATTGGAACTTCGCATCGCCGGATTGGCATTGCCCATCCGCGAAATCAGACCTACAAGTTGGCGGTGAATTTCACTACGAAATGGCGGCTAGAGATGGCTCGATGAGCTTTGATTTTTGGGGTACTTTTTTGGAAATTAATCCAGAGCAATCGCTCCACATTTTCATTGGCGATGGCCGCAACATGCAGGTTACTTTCGAAACCACCGAAGCAGGAACGAAAGTAACCGAACACTTTGAGCCCGAAAATGAAAACCCCGAGGAGATGCAACAAGCCGGCTGGCAAATGATATTAGATAACTTCAAAAGCTACGTAGAAGCCCAATAATCATGAAACGCTCGCTAGTAATCTACCTCGGATTCCTCGCTGTAACAATTCTTGGCATTTTCATCGGCCATCACACATCCTTTGAGCTAGCCGTACCTCGCATCTGGAACTATGAAAATGTCTTGTTCATGTGTATAGGTATTCCGTTTGTCTTCTTATTTCCTAACGCTAAAATTCCTGAATTTTGGGAAAAGACTATTTCTCTAAAAAACAAAGTCTGGATGCCTGTACTGATTGGCTTGGCTTTTGGATTTGCCGACTTACTAATCATTGAGTACGGGTTAGCGCATCCGCCGCACAAAATACTTCCTCCCTACACGCAACCTTTCCCCTATTCGCTGTTTTTGTTCTTCTCCGGTGCTTTTGAAATTGAGGTTTTCTATCGACTAATTCCTATCACATTGGCCTTATTTATTGCAAGGCGCTATGCAAACGAAAAAGCGATTCCCCCTATATTTTGGGGAATCGCCCTACTTACTTCGCTAAAGGAGCCACTCGAACAGTTCCCAAGTGGCCCGCTTTGGTTTATCATATATGCGTTCTTTTCAGGTTTTGCCATGAATTTAATTCAGGCCATTTACTTGAAAAAGAGTGGCTTCATTTCTTCGCTACTCGTTCGATTAAGCCACTACCTCATTTGGCATATTTTGAATGGAGTAATCATTGAATTTTTTATCCTATAAACTACTTCCTAGGATTTAAAATCAAACCCACACGCTCCAAACAATCATCTAGATGGTAGCGAACTTCCTTGTCCGCATATTTGCCCTTCGCCAAGGCTAAACTTGCTTGAAGCGCTTTTAATTCCCCGCGTACGATCGAACGAACGTCCGACTGCGCCACTGGATAAGTCTCCCGCGCTGGGCCAAACTGACCAGCCGCCGCAGGAGGTGCAGGCGCTTGATCTGTCATCAAGGCTTTCAAGCGTTCGATGTAGGCTTTCTGTAAATTCCGGCGATACCGATCGATGTTTTTACCTGAAGCTAACTCAGTCCAAATGCCTCCGCGTAAATCTTGAAAAAGATCTATCGTCTTGTAATTATTTGGCGTAGTCAAGCCACTATTATCCAAGCGCGCAAAAGTCTCTAAACTCAACATGCGGTTCAACGGGCTAACTTGTAGGCTTCGAATCCGATCCGCGTATCCGGCCATGTGATGCGTAACCACTTCTTTATTAATTAACCAGTCAACATTCGTGAATACATTGGCAATCAACCAGTTAACTGCGGCTTGTTGGCTCGCCTTCGGTACCGGATTGTACGACGAAATGTTTTGATTTGGCTTTGCATATTGCTCATATACACCACCTACCATCGTCGTTACATGTCCCACATAGCGTGACCAAGAACCTAATAGCTCATCATTCAATTCGATCAAATCTTCGTAATCATTCGTCTTTTTGCTTGTCCAATCAGCCAAATTCTTAGCCACATATTTCAAGTTTTTCACCGCATACGTACTCGCGCGAATCGGATCGTTACCGATATCTTCCGTCTGTGAACTTGGGTCAAATGTCGTTCCCTGATTTCCAAAACGGAATCTTGGATCCCCAGCTTTGGCCTCAATCCATTTGTCTAAGGTCGGCACTTCATCTTCCGGACGAACCGCATCCGGCAAAACGCGATAGCCCCAATTCACGGCATAATTATCATACGGGCCCATTTGGCGAATGTATCGAACGCCCTGATCTCCCGGCTGCGCGATGTAATTAAACCGCGCATAATCCATAATACTCGCAGAGATTCCCTCCTTAGTTGTGAAGTCTCCCTTGCGGTAATTCTCCACCTCATACGAGCTACTCGCCCCCATATTATGTGGGAAACCTAAGGCGTGACCCACCTCATGTGAAATCACCATTTCCATCATTTCACCAATGTCCTCCTCACGCGTATCTAGTGTCCGAGCGTTCGGGTTCGAAGCGCCCGTTTCTAGTAAAAACCGGTTACGGTAGGAACGCAAGTGGTTGTGGTACCAAATAATATCACTCTCAATAATCTCCCCAGAACGAGGATCGCTGACACTTGGCCCGGTCGCATTACGTGTTGTACTTGCCACGTAACGAATCACGGAATACCGAATATCCTCCGGTGAAAAATCCGGATCCTCGGCTGCTGTCGGCGGATCCTTGCAAATAATCGCATTTTTAAATCCAGCTACCTCAAAGGCTTTTTGCCAATTCTCCACACCCTTTTTCATGTGCTTGCGCAATTTCATCGGCGTAGCTGGATCTAAATAATAGACGATCGGCTTGATCGGTTCAACTAATTCCCCACGCTTATATGCGGCCATATCTTTAGGCTCCAATCGCCAGCGTTGGATATATGTTTTTTGGTCTGACTTTAATTCTTCACTCGAATAATCGTATTGCTTTTGCGTAAAATACCCCACACGCTGATCGAATAAACGCGGCTTCATCGGCTTCTCAGGCAATAAAATCATCGACTGATTCATCTGCATACTGAGTGTTTCCGTATAAGGCGTCACAGATGGCTTCGAGGCATTAAATGTAAAATCTTGTAAAACCTCGATGTTCAACGGGAAGGATTTAATCGAACGAATAAAGCTCCTGCTCGGATCTAAATTTCTGACTTTGTGAGCCTCACGTAATGACGCATCCAAACCACTCATCGCTGGAATGTCACTGCTGTAAAACTTCGTCACATCGATCACCACGTTGCTTGAATCTTTGCTGTATGTTTCAATATCAAACATGTACAACGTTGGCTCGTAATTATTGGCTTTCACCGACAAGCTTATTGGCAAGGAATCTGCCGCCACGGATGCGTACGATTTGACTTTGATCAAAATCTTTTCTTGGAATTTCTCCCACACAATCAATTGCTCACGTGAGGACGTTCCCGCATTGACATAGCCTCCGCCGATGCCGCTAGGAAGTTTCGCGATTTGGCTGACCAATAACATGTCTTTGCCCAAATGCTTTTTCGGAATTTCGAAGTAATATTTATCGCCTACTTGGTGCGCCGTAAATAATCCTTTTTTGGATTTAGCGTCCTTCGTGATGACCTGATCGTAGGATTTAGACTTGGATGCCGGTCGCTTTGCTGCAGTAGAATCAGCAGGTTTTGCAGGTGGTGTTGCTGGGGCTTTCGCCGACTGCCCAAAACTAAGGAAGGAAGCTGCACTTAGGCAGATGATGAGTGAAAGTACTTTTTTCATAGATCTGTTTAAAATTCAAAAAGGTAAACCAAATGTAAGGCATCTTGTTTAATTTTTAATCTGACCTGTCGTGGGAGCAGTTGGATTATTGCATAGGTTTTTCCAACTTCGTTATTCAAGCATTCTAAAAAATATGAGCATTTGGCTCCTAATCTGCGCGGCAATATTTGTTCTAGTGACCCTCATCTCGGTCATGAAAATGCAGCCTTTTATAGCCTTTCTCGTCGTTTCGCTGGGTTTGGGTATCACCGCATCGTTAACAACTGAGCAGACCATCGCCGCCATGCAGAAGGGAATTGGCGGAACATTGGGTTCGATTATTCCCATCATTATTCTAGGATCCATGTTGGGCAAAATGGTCGCAAAAAGCAGAGCTACCTTCGTCCTCTCCGAATATTTTGTGGGGCTCTTCGGACCGAAAAACTTACCGATTGCCTTCATGCTGATTGGCTTTATCGTGGGGCTTCCTTTGTTTTTTTCCGTGGCCTTTTTATTACTCAGCCCACTCGTGTTGTCCACGGCAGAGCGCTATCAGTTGCCACCTGTTTATCTGGGAATTCCGATGTTGGCCTCACTTTCCATCACCCAAGGTTTTCTCCCGCCACATCCCGCACCCTATTATCTAGTGACCCATTTACCCGGGGCCGAAATGGGAACGACACTCGGTTATGGGATCCTAATTTCGATTCCCGCCATGCTCGCTTCTGGTTGGCTATTTGGAAAAACTCTGAAAAATATCCCTGCCACGCCCATGTCGTTTGTGGAGTCTGATGACAGCGGAAATAATCCTTCGGTGGGTATTAGCTTATCAATTCTCTTATTGCCAGTGGCGCTGATTGCGATTAAATCGTTTGTCAGTCTTCCAGGCATTGATTTGATCGGTGAGCCGATGGTTGCCCTATTGATTTCCGTATTTGCCGCGGTGTATTTTCTCGGACTAAGACGCGGAATTTCGTGGCCTGAAATCAGCGGCTGGCTGGTAGATTCAATCAAAGATGTTGCTCCATTAATGTTGACCTTCGGCGGAGCCGGCGCCTTCAAAGAAATTTTACAAGAGATGCATGTGGGAGATGCGATGCATGAAATGACGCAAGGTTCCACCATAAATCCATTGATTATTGCCTGGGGAATTGCTGCTGTATTACGTATCGTGACGGGTTCCTCCACCGTTTCAGGCATCACGACGGCCGGATTGATTTTGCCTTTATTAGCCTCCTCGGGTGTAAATCCTAACCTCCTTGCCTTGAGCATCGGGGCGGGTTCCATGGTCCTTTCGCATGTGAATGACGCGGGATTTTGGCTCTACAAAGAGTACTTTGGCGTATCCATCAAAGACAGCTTACGCTCCTGGACCATCATGGAAACCATCCTCGCGGTCGTGGGCTTGTTAGGGGTACTCGGACTCGAATTAGTGCTGTAATAGTACTTTTTTGCCTGTTTTGGCTGATTCGCGTGCCGCCTCCAATATTTCCACAACCACCTGATTGATCTCGAAAGAGGACAAATCCTTTTGTGGTTTAATTCGGCCTTGCACAACCGCTGCTAAATACGGAAACACATTCGACACGTCATGTGGTAACGGATCCAACGCAAGCATTCCTTCCTGACCAAATCGATCTCCTGTCACATACCGCATATTATTGGTTTTATCCGCCACCAAAATTCCTTTCGTCCCATACACTTCCGTATCCTTCCGGTCAAAGGGCCAGTTCCACGACGCTTGAATAATCGCCTGGCAATCTGGATAGGTTAAAATAATACTTGCCTCGTCATCCACGTTCGGATATACATTCGGTTTTAATTGTTGGGTCACCGCCGTCACCGCAAGTGGCCGTTTGCCATCCATCAACCATGTCATGATATCGGCTCCGTAACATCCGAAATCGATAATTGCTCCGCCACCATTCAGCACGGGATCTGTCAACCAGTTTAAAAACTCCGGTGCACAACCTATTTCCTGAGGTCCGCGGTGGCCATCCATAATCACCACTTTGCGTATCGTTCCCAACGCTTTTTCTTCTTTAACCATCTGCCACATTTTTGCATGGGATGGATACCAGGTGGTTTCGAAATTTGTCAGCAGGTGAATGGGGTGTTTGGCAACGAGCGCCTTCATTTGATTGAGGTGATCCATGTTGACTGCCAACGGCTTTTCCACGATGACATGAATTCCTTTGGGAGCGCAAGTTTTAACTACTTCAAGATGTTCATATATACTATTGAATGCGGCGATGGCCTCCGGTTTGGTCTTCGCGATCAAAGCCTCTAATGACGGGAACCAAAGCGAATCTGGTAAGTTTTGTTTCTTTAATAGGGCTAAACCTAATGCTTTGTTCGGTTCGGCAAATCCTACAATGATGACATCTTGTTGGGGCTTCTTAATGGCAGTATACACCTGACCCACGTGTCCATGCGTCATACCAGCAATACCCACACGTAAGGGTTTGGCCTGAAAAATAAAAGGCAATAAGAGTAGCAAGAGTAGCTTTTTCATCATTATGGTATTTTGGCAGGAATTTATAAAATTTAACTTACATATTGTGCAAAGTCGTATATTTGAAACTGCGGTATATCCGCCCGTAACCTGATTCAGGCCGTATGAACAAATTAGTCCAAGAAGCAATCGAAAAAGAGGCCATTTTGGCAACTAGAAGGCATTTCTTGCAATCACTCGGTACGGGCATTGGTTCTCTCGCATTTGGTTCTGCTCTTTGGGGTTGTTCGTCGGCGACAAAAGGCCAACAAGCCTCTTCACGAATTCCGCCTCATTTTGGCAAAGCAAAATCAGTCATCTTTGTTCACATGGCAGGGGCACCATCACAATTAGAATTATTCGACTATAAGCCGACATTAGCCAAATTTGACGGCAAAGAATGTCCCAAAGAATTACTCGAAGGGAAAAAATTTGCCTTCATTCGCGGGGTTCCGAATTTATTGGGACCAAAAGCTAATTTCCTCCAACATGGACAATCGGGTCATTGGATTTCTGACCACATGCCACATTTAGCGACGCAGGCAGATAAAATTACGTTTTTGAAGGGCATGTATACGGATCAATTTAATCATGCGCCGGCCCAATTACTCATGCATACCGGTTCCGCGCGACTCGGTCGGCCGTCATTAGGTTCTTGGGTTTCGTATGGCCTCGGTTCTGAAAATGAAAACCTGCCCTCCTTCATGGTGCTGGCATCTGGCGGCAAAAATCCCGACGCAGGGAAGTCGGCCTGGGGAAGTGGTTTCCTCCCTTCCGTCTACCAAGGCGTACAATGTCGCTCCGCCGGAGAACCCGTACTCTTCATTAAGAATCCAGATGGCGTAAACGCCGATATTCGTAAGGCAAGTATTGATGCGATCAATGCCGTAAATCAGGAAACCTATGCGGAGTTTGGCGATCCAGAAACAGTCGCTCGTATCGCACAATATGAGATGGCCTATAAAATGCAAAGTTCGGTTCCAGACGTGATGGACATCAGCAAAGAGCCTGAATACATACACCAGTTATATGGCACAAATCCGGGGAAAGAATCCTTTGCGAACAACTGTTTACTAGCCCGCAAAATGGTCGAAAAAGGCGTTCGCTTTGTCCAATTATTTGATTGGGGATGGGACGCACACGGCACGAGCAAAGATGGTTCTGTAGATTTTGGTTTACACCAAAAATGCCTAGAAACTGATCAAGCTGTTTCCGCTTTATTAATTGACCTCGAACAACGGGGTTTGTTGGACGAAACGCTCGTTGTCTGGGGCGGGGAATTTGGTCGGACGCCCATGCAAGAAAATCGCGAAGGCCAAAAGCAAAGTTTCTACGGACGCGATCACCACACCGAAGCATTCACCATGTGGCTCGCAGGCGGAGGAATTAAACCGGGCATGTCCCTAGGTGAAACGGACGATTTAGGTTATTCAACTGTCTCGGGGAAAACATCGGTTTATGACCTGCAAGCGACTATTTTGCATTGCTTGGGCATCAACCATGAAGAATTTACATATCCATTCCAGGGACGAAATTTCCGCTTGACGGATGTATATGGCAAAGTGATTAATCCAATTTTGGCCTAGAACATGAAAAAGCTATTCATTTTTCTGGGCCTTTGCATCGCGGGAATGACCGCCTATTATGTGTCAAGCAAGCAACAAAAAGTTGATTACAGCACACAGATCAAACCCATCTTAAATAAGAATTGCATCTCATGCCACGGGGGTGTCAAAAAGCAAGGCGGATTTAGTTTGCTCTTTCAAGAAGAGGCACTAGGGAAAACGGAATCTGGGAAACCAGCCATCATCCCGGGACATCCGGAACAATCTAGTTTCATCCAGCGACTTCATAGTAAAGATCCGGAGGAAAAAATGCCGTACCAGCGGCCCGCTTTATCCGAAGAGGAAATCGAATTATTAACTACTTGGGTCAAAGAAGGAGCTAATTGGGGAGAACATTGGGCGTACCAACCGCTGGAAGCGCCGAGTATCCCAGCGGGCAGTTGGCTTGAAAAGGCCCTTTCTTTCATTGGCATTCCAGCCTCCTGGGCACAAAACGACCTCGACTATTTTGTTCAAGCGGAGCAAAAAAACCAAGGACTTACGCATACGGATCCGGCTGAAAAAGCGGATTTGCTCCGTCGGCTATACTTAGATTTAACCGGCTTGCCTCCCACCGCAGCGGATTACCAAGCATTCGAACAAGATGATTCGGATCAGGCGTATGAAAAGCAGGTAGACAAACTCCTGAAATCCCCTCATTTTGGGGAGAAATGGGCAGCGATGTGGATGGATTTAGCGCGTTATTCAGATACCAAGGGATATGAAAAAGATGAGGGGCGCAGCATTTGGAAATACCGGGATTATGTCATCGCATCGTTCAATCAGAATAAGCCCTATGATCAATTTATCAAAGAGCAATTAGCGGGCGACTTGCTTCCAAACCCGAAAGAAAGCGACTACATCGCCACGGCTTTTCACCGGAATACCACGAATAATGATGAGGGTGGAACGGAGGATGAAGAGTTTCGAACGGCAGCAATTTTAGATCGTGTCAATACGACGTGGGAAGTGCTGCAGGGAACCAGTTTTAGCTGCGTACAATGTCATTCACATCCCTACGATCCCATCCGAAATGAGGAGTATTATAAGTACATGGCCTTCTTCAATAATACCCGCGATGAGGATATTCCAGATGACTCTCCGACCTATAGACACCATGCGCCTGCCAACGAAAAAACGATTGCACAGCTAAAGAATTTTTTGGTCAATCAGCCGCTGGCTACCCAAAAAGCCTGGGGTCAAATGATCCGATTTGTGGAACCGAAAATCCATCCACATTGGGCGGACCAATTTGAAAATGGAGCTTTGGCGGACAACAAATATTTAGCCATTCGGAACAAGGGATCCGCACGCTTTAAGGCGGTTCCGATGATGGGAAAAACAAAACTGTTGATTGCTTGTCGGAACTCAGGTCCAGCGCCAACCTATTTAAACATTCACCAAGGAACGAAAACGGGACCGATCATCGCCCGCATCAAACTGGATACGACGCTACAGGAAAAATACGCCAAACCGAAAGGACAGTGGGTGAAAGGTTGGGCCTATACGTTTGTTGACATTCCATCTTTGCCCGGTAAACAAGACCTCGTTTGGGAGTTTTTGAACGCCAAAACAAAGCCTGAGCAGACAACGGCGACGATTGGATTTTGGGCCGTATTGCCGGAGGTTCCAGGCCAGTTAAAATCCACGGATTTTGAAAAATTAGCTTTGCAAGCCATCGCCACCGAACCCGAAATCACGACACCGGTGATGTTGGAAAACCCGGCCGAATACACCCGAACGACGCGTTTATTTACGCGCGGTTCTTGGTTAAATCAAGCGGATGCTGTTCAACCCGGAATTCCAGGTTTGTTTAAAAATGGTCCAGTGTCTAACCGACTCGAATTAGCGAATTGGCTCGGAAGCACAAACAATCCACTCACTGCCCGCGTGGCTGTGAATCGCTTCTGGGAACAGTTGTTTGGCATGGGGATTGTGGAAACGCTGGAGGATTTAGGAAGCCAAGGGCTCGCACCTGTAAACCAGGCATTATTGGATCATTTAGCGCATAAATTTCAGGTGGATTTCAAGTATCAACCGAAAGCATTTTTGAAATACGTGGTGATGTCAGCAAGCTATCAGCAGTCCTCGATCGTCGACGAAGCAACCCGCGAAAAAGATCCGAACAATCGCTACATCACCCGCGGACCACGGGTGCGTTTAAATCCAGAACAACTCCGCGATCAGGCTTTACTTTGGTCGGGATTATTAAGTCGAAAACTGGGAGGACCTAGTGTGATGCCGGAGCAGCCGGATGGCGTTTGGAATGCGCCGTATAGCGGCATGCAATGGAAAAAAAGTGATGGAGAAGATCAATGGAGGCGCTCATTATATACGTATTGGAGACGCAGCAGTCCCTATCCAACTATGGTAAACTTTGATGCCGGGGCGCGCGATATTTGTCTTTCCAGACGGATCAGAACCAACACACCGATGCAAGCATTGAACACATTGAATGATCCGGTGTTCCTAGAAGCGTCACTATTTTTCGCCCGAAAATCCCCAGAAAATGGCCTGAAATTTATCCAAAAAGGCTACGCTGAATTATTTGGCAAAGAGATTTCATCTGCAAAAGCTGAAAAATTAAACGCCTTTTACGCCCAAACTTTGGCGTATTATCAAGGGCATCCGCAAGAGCGTTTGGCATTTTTAAAACTGTGTAAGGACAATGACATTCCGCGTGATGCGGCCAATTTAGTGGCCAAGACTTTAGTGGCCAATGCCCTATTTAATATTGACGAAAGCATGAATAAACCTTAATCGCATGAACGAACATATACCGCGTAGAGACTTTTTAAAAACCAGTTCCGCGCTAATCGGAACAAGCATGTTAACGAACAACACGATGAAAAAAATCGCACCCAAAGCAGGAGAAATCACCCTGGGCCATGGCTCATTTACGTACAAAGTTGTGCCTAATTGGGGCATGTTGGATGCAGGAAAAAATCCGGTTAATGACTGCCATGAGATGGTGGAAGATGCAAAAGGCCGACTATTCATGCTCACGAACGAAGTCAAAAACAACGTAATTATCTACGATAAATCTGGCAAATTATTGGACTCTTGGGGACATACGTATCCGGGTGCCCATGGATTAACAATACTCAATGAGGGAGGCGAGCAGTTTCTATTGATCTGTGATAACACCCGCCATCAAGTCATTAAAACGGATTTAAGAGGTCGCGAAGTTTTCAAGATTGATTACCCGAAAGAGACAGGCGTCTACGAGCACCCCCATCAATTTGTTCCTACGGAAACGGCGGTGAATCCGAAAAATGGCGACATCTATGTGGCCGACGGATATGGTGCTAATTACATCATTCAATACAATTCTAAAGGACAATATATTCGTCATTTTGGCGGATATTCATCTGTTTATGACGACAATAAATTCAACTGTTGCCATGGTGTTTTGGTCGATACCCGTGACCCCAACAACTGGACTTTGTTAGTCACCGACCGGGTAAATAACAGCTTGAAAAGATTCACGTTGGACGGTAAATTCATCACGCGCTATCACTATCCGGGTTCGTTTATTTGTCGGCCTGTCCTGCACGGCGACTACATCTTGGCCGCATGTTTCCGTAGCACGGATGCGTCCTGGGCGGGTTCCGGATACATCCAAATTTTAGACAAGAACATGAAAGTTGTTTCGACTCCGGGAGGCTCCGAGCCGGTCTACAAAAATGGTGTTTTGCAGAAGCAAGTCAAAGACGACGAGCACAAAGTATTTATCCATCCGCATGATGTGTATGCAGATTCAGATGAAAATATCTATGTTCCGCAGTGGGCTTCTGGAAAAACCTATCCGATCAAATTAGAACGTATTGGCTAAATGATGATCGCGGAGGCAGGCCAATCATGGCTGATTTTTTGGGGACATTTCCATCCGATGCTGGTGCATTTGCCTATCGGGATGTTTTTCATTGCAGGAATTTTGCATTTTTTCTCCAAGCAATCGTCTGATTTACAGTCCATTATCGTCCGAATTTTAATTTGGACTAGCGCGTGCGCTAGTATCTCCGCAGCCATGGGTTGGGCCCTAGGACAGTCAGGTGAATATGATCCGGACGCGTTACAAATTCACCAGTGGCTCGGCATCAGCACCTGTGTGCTGTCCGTTAGCTTAACATACGTCATGCGCGCTGGCATGAACCATCGCCTGACGAATAGCCTTTTTGTGTTGAGTTTGCTTTGCCTGACCATCACCGGACATTACGGTGGAAATCTAACGCATGGATCTGATTATTTGTCGGCGAGTATGCCGAGTTCCGCGCGCAAAATACTTGGCATGAAAGAAGCAGACGCTGAGCGTAAAGAGGTGACTAAAATTGCCAATTTGCCTGAAGCGATTGTCTACACCCAACTCGTGAAACCGGTCCTCACTCAAAAATGTATCGCGTGTCATAATGATCAAAAACAGAAAGGGAAACTTCGCTTAGATTCTCCAGATTTTATCTTAAAAGGTGGAGAAGATGGGCCGATACTGACCACAGGTAAGCCGCTAGAAAGTGAGCTTATCAAACGACTTTTACTCGACCCTAGTGATGAGCACCACATGCCGCCTAAAGGAAAAACGCCTTTAACCGAACATGAGATTGCGCTCCTTCACTGGTGGGTACAGCATGGGGCTGATTTTACAAAAAAAGTAAGCCAACTCCCCGTGGATGAGAAGATTAAACCGGTACTTGCTTCGCTCGCAAACGGGGTAGTTTCGCAGGAATCTCCGGTGTTTGACAAGACCGTTGATGCCGCAGATGAGGCCGACCTGGTCCGCATTCGCACACATGGATTATTGGCAAATCCCATTTCAAAAGACCAAAACTTCATCGAAGTTAATGCCATCAATGCGCCGCGTGTGACGAGCAAAGAACTGGCTGATTTAAACAAAATCCAAGATCAAATCGTCCGCTTGAAATTAGGCAATACGGCCGTCGGCGGAGATTTTATAAAGGATATTGCTGCCATGCCCCTGTTGATTCTGCTCGATTTAAATCACACGAAAATTGCCGACCAAGATCTTGAAAATCTGAAAAATCTAGCCTATTTGGAATCCCTGAATTTGGTAGGAACCCAGATCAGCGATCGAGGCTTAGCGCATCTCGCTAAAATCAAATCCCTCAAGCGCGTCTATCTTTGGCAAACGCGTGTCTCGGAAAAAGGAGTGGCCCAACTGAAAAAAATGCGCCCGGATTTAGCGATTCAATCCGGCTTCAAAGGGCAATGGCCACTTGAAATAGACAGCGCTAAATTAAAGCTGGCCGAATAGCAATTTTCAAAGAAAAAATTTAATCGTATATTAACGACTTAAATTGCATTTGCTCTACATGATTTTCTTTCGTAAGCGTTCTTGGCTCATTTTAATCCTGGGAATTGGAGGTATTTTCACCTATACCCAATGCACGGATACCCAAGCACAAGAAACTGCGATGCCGGATGTCATCGATTATAATTACCACATACGTCCCATATTTTCTGATCGGTGCTTTAAATGCCATGGGCCGGATGCTAACAAGCGAAAGGCGGGCCTTCGATTAGATACTCCGGAAGGAGCCTACGCCGCGTTCAAGGATAATCCATCCATGCATGCCATTGTTCCGGGACACCCAGAAAGTTCCGATGCATTTCAGCGATTAATTACCAAAGACACCTCGCTCTTAATGCCTACGCCAAGTTCCCACTTGACCGTTTCGCAGCATGAAATTGACCTGATCGAAAAATGGATTAAGCAAGGTGCGGTTTACAAACCCCACTGGGCCTTTATCAAACCTGTGAAAGCAGCTTTGCCGGATGCCGATGAAGATTGGGTGCGCAATCCGATCGACTATTTTGTCTTTGCGAAAATGGCGGAGAAATCCTTGAAGCCGAGTCCGGAAGCATCGAAAGAACAATTATTAAAACGGGTTTGCCTTGACTTAACTGGCTTGCCCCCGACGCTTGAGATGCAGGATCGTTTTATGAAAGACGATAGCCCGCAGGCGTATGAAAAAATCGTCAATGAGCTTTTGGGCAGCAAACATTACGGTGAAAAAATGTCGATTCAATGGCTGGATTTAGCACGATATGCGGATTCACATGGCTATCAAGATGATGGTTTGCGCACGATGTGGCCTTGGCGAGATTGGGTGATTCACGCATTTAATTCAAATTATTCCTATGCCAAATTCGTTACGTGGCAATTAGCCGGCGACCTGTTGCCTCGGCCAACGAAAGAAATGTTACTTGCCACAGGTTTCAATCGTAACCACAAGATTACGCAAGAAGGTGGGGTAATCGACGAAGAGTACCGCGTAGAATACGTGAACGATCGAACCAATACATTTTCAAAATCCTTCCTCGCGCTGACCTTTGAGTGTGCGCGCTGTCATGACCACAAGTACGATCCCATTTCACAAAAAGACTATTACAGTACGTACGCTTTCTTCAATCAAGTACCTGAAAAAGGGTTGTTCGGAACCATCGACGCATCGTTCGCAGATCCGCCGAACATGACCATCACCACGAAAGATGTACAATCGATATTGAAGTTTATTCACAAAAAAGATACGGCTTCCGTGGACGTCATGGTCATGGCGGATTCGAGTAAACGTAGGCCAACCTATGTATTGTCCCGTGGCAATTACGACATGCCTGGCCCGGAAGTAGGCGTAGGAATCCCTACAAGTATTTTACCCTACTCTGCCTCGAAATATGGCCAAAATAGGCTTGGTTTGGCCCGTTGGCTCATTGATCCTCAAAACCCACTCACATCCCGCGTGTTTGTAAACCGCATGTGGGCGCAGTTTTTCGGTCGGGGCATCGTGAAAACAGTAGGCGATTTCGGCATGCAAGGCGAACTGCCTACCCACCCGGAATTATTAGATTGGTTGGCCGTCGATTTCCAAAGTCACGGCTGGAACATCAAACGATTGGTGAAACAAATTGTGATGTCGGCCACGTACCAACAAGCCTCCACGGTGACCTCTGCGGCCCAGCAAGTGGACCCGGAAAATATCTACCTATCGCGCATGTCTCGGATTCGGATTCCGGCCGAGCAAATCCGTGATCAGGTATTGGCATCAGCTGGCATCCTAAATCCGGAAATCGGCGGACCAAGTGTGAAAACCTATCAGCCGAAAGGCTTGTGGGAAGTGGCCACATCTGGTCGCGGATCATTAATGAATTACATCCAAGATCATAATCAAGATTTATATCGCCGCGGCATGTATGTGTTTATCAAACGTACGGTTCCTCCGCCAACCATGTTGATTTTTGATGCGAGTAATCGCGATCAATGTGAGGTGCAACGAGGCCGAACGAATACGCCATTGCAGGCCTTGGTGATGATGAATGATCCGCACGTATTGGAAAGTTCGCGTGTTTTGGCCAGCCAATTCTCTCGCGAAAAAGGAAGCATCGAAGCGAAATTAACGCGGGCGTTTAGACGCATTGTTTGTCGGGCCCCGAAAGAAAAAGAGCTCGCCATGCTGAAAAAATATTACGAGGCCGAGCAAACCTCATGTGTTCAAAATCCGAAGAAAGTTCAGAAGCTGATGAAAATTGGGGAATACAAACAGGACAAAGCGGCGGTCACTGGATCTACGGCGGCGATGATGCTAACGATTCAGTTAATCTATAACATGGAGGAGGCCATCATGCGGGTATAATATGGAAAACGAATTCTTCAAAAATCGACTGAATATTACGCGCCGGCACTTCTTTGGTCAGGCGGCTGCGGGCTTCGGCGGATTAGCCTTAGGCTCATTACTCGTACCTGATTTATTCAAAGGCGATGCCTCTGCACAATCATTACCTTTAGGTGTCGCACATTTTGCGCCCAAAGCGAAGCGGGTGATTTACCTCTGCCAAAACGGAGCTCCCTCACAATATGAGAGTTTCGATTACAAGCCTATGCTGAACAAAATGGCGGGGCAGGATTTGCCGGATTCAATTCGTGGGACCCAGCGGCTCACCGGGATGACGGCTTCACAAGATAAATTCCCGCTCGTAGGTTCGTATTATAACTTCAAACAACACGGAAAATCGGGGACATACATCAGCGAAATATTCCCACACATCGGCTCGATTGCGGATGATATTTGTGTGATTCGCACGATGAGCACGGATGCGATTAATCACGATCCGGCGTTAACCTTTTTACAGACGGGCGCTCAAGTAGGAAACCGCCCAAGTATGGGTGCTTGGATGTCCTATGGCTTAGGAAGTGAGAATAAAAACTTGCCCGCCTTCTGCGTGTTGCTTTCGCGTGGACGCGGAAATGGACAAGGTGTTTATTCGAAACTTTGGACGAATGGATTTTTAGATTCGACCCATCAAGGAGTCGTTTTTAGTAGTTCTGAAGATCCGATTTTATACTTGAATGATTCGGATGGAATCGATAAGGCCGGTCGGCGCAGAATGCTGGACCAACTTGCCGAGTTAAATCACGAGGGCTTTTCGGAAAATAAGGATCCGGAAGTGGAGGCCAAAGTACAACAATATGAAATGGCCTACCGCATGCAAACGGCGGTTCCGGAATTAACGGATTTATCGAAGGAGCCTGATCATATCATCAAAATGTATGGACCGGAATGTCTGGTTCCGGGCACTTATGCAGCGAATGTTTTACTTGCCCGTAAACTTTCGGAATCCGGTGTTCGCTTCGTGCAAATTTATCACCAAGGTTGGGACTCCCACGGCAACTTGCCAAAAGAAATGGCGATGCAAGCAGAGGATGTGGATCGATCATCGGCGGCGTTAATCACCGACTTGAAACAGCGCGGATTATTGGACGAGACGCTCGTGATTTGGGGTGGGGAATTTGGTCGGACGAATTATTGCCAAGGAAAATATACGGTGGACAATTATGGTCGCGATCACCATCCACGTGCCTACAGTATTTTCATGGCTGGTGGTGGCGTGAAGGCTGGAACGGTTTATGGCGAGACCGATGAACTAGGCTACAACGTGATAAAAGACCCCGTGCACATCCATGATTTCCATGCCACCGTGCAGCATTTGATGGGGATCAATCATGAGCAATTGACCTACAAACATTTAGGTAGACGTTACCGCTTAACGGATATTGCAGGCAATGTTTTACCAGGATTAATCGCGTAATGGGGAAGGTCGAAAAGATAGGCAATTTGATTTTATGGAGTCTCCAAGGCTTCCTTGTTTTCCTCTTAATTTTCCAATCGAGCTTTGCTTTGCCATTAGCGGGCATCGGCCATTTACATCCGTTAATTTTACACTTGCCTATCGGTTTTGGCGTATTGTTGCTCGGGCTTTTTAGCATAAAAAAACACCTCGCTTCCTTCGAAGTTTTAGCCGAATTCTTACTTTTATTAACCGCCATCTTCTCCGCGTCAACGGCCATTTTTGGCTTGTTTTTGGCCAAAGAAGGAGGCTATGAAACAAGCGCGTTAGACTGGCATCAGTGGTCGGGCGTCGCGGTTTCATTTGTCTATTTTGTTTGGGTATTGCTGCGTAAAAATATACTCGTTGGTGCCGCGATCGGATTCGTCGCCTTAGTGATTACCGGCCATACGGGAGCGAGCATTACCCATGGAGAAGATTACTTGCGTTTTGGGGAGAAGTCGACAGAAATTACTCAGGAAAGTGTCGTGTTTGAGGACATCGTCCAGCCGATTTTAAAGGCCAAATGTGAGTCGTGTCATAATGACCAAAAGTCAAAAGGTGCGCTCAAAATGAATAGCATCGCGAACCTATTGAAAGGTGGAAAACATGGGCCGATTTGGAAGGCGGGGGATGCGTTGAATAGTCATTTAGTCCAACGCATCAAATTGCCGATGAACGCGAAGGAGCACATGCCTCCGCTGGGAAAGGCGCAATTAACTCCGGATGAAATTACGATCTTGACGTTATGGGTGAAGGAAGGAGCGTCCTTTGACAAGAAACTAAATCAATTTAGTCCTGAATTTCAGAAGCTAATTCAGCCGGCTGCCATCACAATAAGCACAAAATCTTACGACTTTTCAGCTGCTTCGGAATCAGCTATCGAATCCGTCAATTCGCCGTATTGCACAGTCTATTCCATCGCACATGAATCCCCGGCTTTGCAGGCAGATTTTTATGTAGCGGCGAAATTTGACCCGAAAACATTATCCAATTTAACTCAGGTCAGTGAGCAGCTGGTGGGTTTACAACTTTCCAAAATGCCCATCAAAAATGAAGACCTAAATCTAGTTTCCAAGTTCGCCAATCTAGAAAAATTAAACCTGAATTTCACGGCAGTTGATGATGCGGGAATAGGTCAACTAGCAGGATTGAATCATTTGGAGCAACTGTCGCTCGCAGGCACGAAAGTAGGTAAATCCGGCGTCTCCAAATTACTCGGTAAACTTCCTGCTCTAAAGGAAATTCACCTGTGGAGCACTAGTCTTTCAGCAGGCGATTTGAGCGCCTTGCGCAGCCAATTTCCGAAGGTGACATTTGATGCCGGTTACATTCCGAAGGAAGAAACCTTGCAGATTAATCCACCGATTTTGGTGAATGAAAACTTGATTTTAAAACCAGGAGAAAAACTTATGTTTAAACATACCTTGCGTGATGTGTTATTCCGGTATACCGTGAACGACTCCATTCCCGATTCGCTTAGTTCAATGCAAACGCGGTCGGCAATCAACATTTCCAATTATACGAAGGTCCGTATCTTGGCCACAAAGGCCGGCTGGCGCGCCAGCAAGCCCATCGATGTCCGTGTGTACAAATCGCAATTCATCCCAGCCAGAATCGATCTACTATCCAAGCCCGATCCTAAATATCCAGCGGCAGGCGGAGCGAGTTTAATGGACTTCGTGATCGGAGCCCGGGAAGTGAAGGGTGTTCCCAATTTTACATGGCTGGGCTTTAAGGATGCCGACTTAGATGTGATCGCGACATTTGGAAAATCAACTTCGGTTCATGGCGTGACTTTATCGTATTTAGAAAAGACGGATTCAGATGTTTTTCCGCCCGTGAAGGTGGAAGTTTGGGGTGGGAACACTCCTGATAAAATGCGATTAATTACTACGGCAAAGCCGGTTCAACCGAACGAAAAAAGTGGCTATTCGGCACGCGGAATTAACATCCCTATTACCGGCGTTCATGCCAAATATTACCGCATCAAAGCGGAGCGCTTGAAAAGACTTCCTAATTTTGTAGATAATAAAGAGAAGGGGGCTTGGCTGCGTGTGGATGAGTTATTGTTTTATTAATTTACTTCAATTTCAAGATTTCCTTTTCAGCAAGCGCGCGATTAAATACCGCTAATCCCCCGATCTGGCCTTTGAAAAAGTTGCCCATGCCTTTCTTCAATAAGACCGCCCCGACAGTAAAGTCGGAGCCATTATTCCCCATTCCCTGAGGGAAATAATACGGGTTTTTAGATTGCACTAAACCGTCGGGGTATCCCTCATAACCTTTGGTATTTTGAATCACTTCTTTTTCTCGGGCCATGAATTTTCCATTCACATACGAGCGGATGTATTCACCATCATAGGTAAATGCAATGCATGTCCATGTGTTAGCTTGAACTACTTGTGCGCTAGCTGAATAATCGATTGAATAGGGGAAAGGGGGCGTTGGTTTTCCCGTATTTGAAATGTGCCCACAAACTTGATTTTTGCCATTATAGTGAGGAAGCGAGACAAAGAGTCCATATTGACGTTT
>CAZUAZ010000021.1:19601-30374 GCA_964618445.1 uncultured Aquirufa sp.
GCCTCCTCTTTAAAATCCCATAACGCAACTACGTTTTTATGCTTCAAAATATGCTGAACAGGCGACTGTGCGCCAAGCTGAAAAAAGACACATGAGAAAAGGCCGAAAAATATTGCTTTACTATTCATAACCTAAAAATCAATGCATTTTCCCCTTTTCGGTCAGCAAGGTATACGCCTCGTCCCAACTAGGAATCGTCTCCGATTCATAACCATATGTAGGCCCCGTCGCAATTTGCTTAAACGCTTTCATGGCCTTCAGATGAGCGCCACTTCGCAAATAGGCCAACATAAGTTCTCGACTTTCCCACGCCGTAATCGTGCATTGATATTCATGCATTTTTTTAACATCGCAATGGAGATTTCCCTCGGCCGTTTGGGCTTGACGAAATGAGGGAATGGCTAATAGCCAAAAGCGTAAATAAGCAAAAAAGCCTTTTGGCTTTAAACCTGTGAGTGAGATGTACATCTTATTTCTTTTTAAACATGGCGTTCGTTGCGTTTCCATTGGACATTAAGTACGCCATTAAGTCCTTTAATTCTTCTGCATTTAAGCTATTAATCAGTCCTGGCAACATGATGGATGCGGGAGAATACTTGGCTGAAATGACATTTTTCTTCCAAACCTTCTCCACCTGATCTGGCGCATACGGATTTTGAGAAACATAAAAAGCCGTTTTATCTTGATTCGTTAATCGGCCTATCACCGAGGTGCCATTCCGCAACATAAATTGCGTTGCGGCGTATTGATCCGAGACTGTTTTGTTGGGATTAATGATGGCTTCCAACATGTCCTTCTTCGAGAATCGGGTGCCCAAATTCGATAAGTCTGGACCAATGTTTCCACCGCCTTCACTCCCGATGGCATGGCAACGAATACACGTCGTAGCCGCAAACATGGATTTCCCATTTTCAAAATCGCGGCCTTCTAATGGCGTATCCAGTAGCGCGACAGCCTCCTCTAATTTCCATGATTTACCTGGTCCTTTCGGGTAGCTGATGGAAGCGATGTCATTACCATTCGCCGTTACTAAATCTGCTCCGCCCAATTTATCGTAATAACTCTTTTGGGATTCGGGGACGTTCTTTAATGCCAATTTACGTGCCCGATCGATGAACCCCACATAGCTACGACCACCTGAAAATTCAAAGGATTTTTTAAACCAAGCGAAATATTGATTATGTAATTCAGGCGTCCAATGCTTGCGTGCTGCGGATAGCATCACCGCCATGTAGGTTTGTTGGGCCGGAGGCATTTTCTCTAACATCTTCGCGATGTCCGTTCCATATTCAGGATTCCGCATAATCAAATCAGCAGACGACGTAGCCGATTCCACCCGATAGGCCGTTGCGCTCGCCGTGTCTTTGGTCTGCATGATTTTCAAGGTGCGTTCAATCACCTTAGGTGCCTCGAGTGGAATTAAAAGCCGACTCAACGCTCTGTCCAGATTCATGTTGTATGCTGGAAAACGGGCATCAAATTGCGCAATGATTTGGGATGAAATCGAATCATCTGGCATCCCCAAACGCAACATCGCTAATTCATACGCCCGTAGTAAGTCTAGTGTTTGTGGCTGCGAAAATGAGCGGTGATTGATCGCCAAAAGTGACTTATAAATATCGGCTTTCCATTCAGGCTTGCTTTGTCGGATCAAGCCAATCAGCGCATGCGTCGCCGTAACTGGATCTTTTTCTTGGATTGCTTTATCCTTCCACGTTTGTACCGGCTGATGCTCTAAGGCTAGTCGGGCTGCATAGCGAATAAACCGATCTGGATGTTTCAAATATGGCCAAACAAAAGACACGGCTCGTGGATCGGGACCTTGATGAAATTGTTCGATTTGGCGCCTCAACAAATTTAAGGAATTAGGGCTGGCGGCTACTGGCTTAGTCGTTTGCTCGGGACCTACATAGGAAACTCGATATAAATCAGATTCGAGTCGGCGACCTCCCGTCAAGAAATATAAAGCCCCATCGGGTCCAACAACTCCATCCGTCAATGGCAGTGGAATTCCGGAGAAAAACTCTTCGCGGTCGGCCGTAAAGGTCGCACCCGCAGGCTTTAATTTAATGACGTGCGCAATCCCAAAAGTCCAGTCGAATGCCAGAAGTGATTGACGGTATTTAGCCGGAAATTTAGCCTCTTGCAATGACACCAAATTAGTCGGAGAACCTTGACCAATATTGAGCACCGGAGGTAGGTTGTCAGGATAGGTAGGCGACCATTTACTATTTCCGGTTCGCCACCCAAACTCACTTCCGCTAGTGGCGTGGCAAATACGCGTCGGGCGATACCAGGGAAGGCCAAAATCCCATTCCATGTCGGCATCATAGACAAAAAGATCTCCCGTTTCGTTGAAAGCAATGTCAAATGCATTGCGATATCCCGCGCTTACGAGTTCCCATTTTTTCCCTTCCGGATCTATTTTGGCGATCCATCCACCCGGAGCATAGCGATCATTGGCATGCCCGCGTGGGTCTTTGATCAAAGGAAACATGTTGTCTTCCTGCCAGTTATTTGGCAATCGATAGGCATCCATCGGAGGGACAACCGTGTGATTCCCCGAGATTAAAAATATAGCTTGTTTATCCGGAGATAAAATAATGCTGTGCGGTCCGTGTTCGCCATCGCCTTTGAATTCCTTTAACAACGTAATTTTGTCAAATTGATCGTCGCCATCCAGATCTTGTATGCGGTAGAGTCCGCTGCCGCGTGTGCCTGAGTTGGGTTTCGCACGGGCATTCACCATGACATAAATGCTCTTAAACGCATATAATAATCCGTGTGCATTCCCAATGCCTAAGGTATCAGCTCCCTTCCCAAATTTCAATTTCTCAATCATGGTTTTAGCGCTTGTTCCCAGTGGAGGTACGGTCACTCGAAAAAGGCCTCCATATTGATCTGAACAGATTAAGCGACCTCGATCATCAAAGGTCATCGAAACCCAAGAGCCAATTTTTTCATCGGAAGGGCTAATGAGGTGCTCCAACTTAAATCCGGGCTGAAGCCGAATTTTATCCACTTTGGAATTTGTGCCCTCCACATGTGCAGGTTCTACACGAAATATGAGTTGATAACTGGTGCTGGCGAGTAATAGAAAAAGGAATACTGCCCCGAAATAGGTACGCGTTAGTTTCATAGGTTCAGGTTTATCGGACTTGTAGGTTGGCCGATTCGTAAAAATAAATGTACAAAAACTAGCCTTAAAATTCGCTTACCAACGCATAGAAATCAGGATACGCCCCTATAAAGCCTTGACAGACATATTGTTGCATCATTAAATTCTATATATTTACCGAAACCTATTTAATCACCAATGAAAAAATTTCGCCTTGGAATCATCCTGCTTTTGATTCCATTTCTTGGATTTTCGCAATCCAAAATCAAACCCGAAAATGCGCTTAAAAGTTACTTGTCGAATGGCGACTCAAACTATACATGGGAGCTGAAAGATTCGGCCAACATCGGTAGTGCGAAGGCCTATCAGGTATTATTGACCTCCCAAAAATGGCGCGGCATTATGTGGAGACATCAGCTAACAATCATTGTTCCATCCTCCGTCCAATATGATGGCGCCCTGCTTTTCATCACAGGCGGAAGCAATACAGATGAACAGCCAAACTGGAGTAAAGAAGATAAATTGTGGCCCATCTTAAATGCCATTGCATCCAAAAATAAAGCCGTGGTGGCTTTAATTAAACAGGTTCCAAACCAGCCACTTTATGATGGAAAAACAGAAGATGAGCTGATTACGCATACCCTAAATGAGTTCCGCAAAGACAAAGATTATACGTGGCCGCTCTTATTCCCCATGGTGAAATCTGCCGTAAAAGGCATGGATGCCGTTCAGGAATTTGTTGCTAAAAAGACCAAACATTCCGTGTCCAATTTCGTGCTAGCCGGTGCCTCCAAACGCGGATGGACCACGTGGCTATCTAGCGCAATAGACGATAAGCGCGTGAAGGCCATTGGCCCTATGGTCATCGACATGCTGAACATGCCCAAAACGCTCAGCTACCAATTTGAGACGTACGGCGAATACAGTGATCAAATTGAAGACTATGTCAAAATAGGCATCCCACAAAGTACATCGAGTCCGGATGGAAAAGCGATAACGGCGATGATCGATCCGTATTCCTACAAGGAAAAACTAACGGTTCCGAAGATGATATTCGTGGGCACAAACGACCCCTATTGGACAGCTGATGCGATCAAACATTATTTCGATCAAATACCTGGTAAAAATTTAATCCACTATGTGCCCAATGCCGGACATGATTTGGCAGGAGGGAAACAAGCCTTGGAAGGGCTAAGTGCGTTCTTTGGCTTAACGCTTCAGAATAAAGAATATCCGGTGAGCACCTGGGCTGTGAATAAAACCGCGGAGGGATTTGAGCTCGCTGTTCAAGCAAATCCGAACGATTTAGTGGAGGCCGCTATTTGGGCGACAACTTCGGCAGATCGGGATTTCCGAAATAATTTATGGTTAACGCGTCGGGTAAAATACGAGGGGTCAACGGTCAAGTATACGATTCCGTTTGTGAAAAAAGGATACCAAGCTTTTTACATGGATTTAAAATACAAAGATCCGAACGGAGGAACGTATACGGTGAGCACGCGCTTGTTTACGACAGACACGGAAAAGGTTTTGTAAGGTTGTTGGGGCAATCAAATCATTGCCCCAACAAACCCACTAATAAAATACGGTATACAGCCCGGCCACAATTCCCATGACCAAAATGGAAATGATCGCAAATTGCTTCGACACAAGGAAGTCGGCACGCTCCACTTCTAAGCCTTTTGGATTATTAATCGAGCTCCGATCTGCCAGCGATATCATGACCATCAAGGCTACCAAAATCACATAAACCCATGAGGTTACATGTAAGAATGGGATTGGATTTCCGCCGATAAATGTATGTAAGTTCTTAAACAATACGACTAAGGGAATCGATGCCACGGCTGCAACAATCGCAGCGGCTGAGGTAGTCCGCTTCCAAAATAGCCCCAAAGAGAACAAGGCAAAGGCTCCAGGCGTCAGGTAATTAGAGTATTCCTGAATGAACTGATACGCTTGTTCAAGCTGGCGTAATTGCGGCGCGATTAATAAGGCAATGCCAAAAGAAACCCAGATTGCGATGCGACCAACCCAAACTGTTTGGGCTTCAGAGGCATTTGGATTCAAGGATTTCTTATAGATGTCTAAACTGAAAATGGTGGAAATACTGTTGCTTTTCCCGGCCAATGACGCCACAATCGCCGCGGTTAAAGCTGCAAACGAAAGTCCTTTTAATCCAGCAGGCAACAAGTTCATGAGCGTGGGATAGGAATGGTCCGGTTTGACGATTCCGGCGATGGTCATTTCATTTTGGAAAGCGCCATTTTGGTAGAGCACATACATCGCGATACCCGGAATCACACAGATTAAAGGCATCAATAATTTCAAAAAGGCCGCAAACAAAATTCCTGAACGTGCCGTAGGTAAATCTGCACCTAATGTCCGTTGAACAATGTACTGATTACATCCCCAATAATTCAAGTTATTGATCCACATCCCGCCAAACAAAATGGCAAATCCGGGTAGTGCATCGTAATACTTATCGCCCTCCGAAAAGATCATGTGAAAATGATCATCTGCTTGGGTACGCAACTCCATTAAACCACCGAAAACGCCTCCGCTGTTAAAGCGATCTGATACCATGTCAAGTGACAAATAGGTCACCACTAAACCGCCGACAATCAAAACAATTACCTGGATAAAATCCGTGTAACCGATCACTTTCATCCCACCCAAGGTGATGAAAATGGCGAACAAGGCTAGGCCAACCATCGCATATAAAAAAGGAATGGAGGTAATGCTTTCAATGGCTAAGGCGCCTAAGTAAAGAATGGAGGTAAGGTTGACAAATACATACAACAACAACCAAAAAACCGCCATGATTGTAGCCACCGTATTATTGTAGCGCTGCGACAAAAACTGTGGCATCGTATAAATCTTGTTCTTCAAGAAAATAGGAACAAAGAAAATGGCCACGATGACGAGAGCGGCGGCCGACATCCATTCGTAGGAGGAGATGGCTAAGCCAATCGCAAATCCGGAGCCAG
This sequence comes from uncultured Aquirufa sp., assembly GCA_964618445.1. Classification (GTDB taxonomy): domain Bacteria; phylum Bacteroidota; class Bacteroidia; order Cytophagales; family Spirosomataceae; genus Aquirufa. The sequence goes on from CAZUAZ010000021.1 coordinate 25,707, forward strand.
ACATCCCGATGAAGTGTTCGGCAGAAATATTAGAGGCTAATAATGAGGCACCGATGGCCCACCAGGTAAGCGATCCTTCTGCGAGAAAAAAGTCTTTTGTGGAAATTTCTGCCTTCTTTTTCCGTTGGTACACCCAATATCCATAACTGGTAACGGAGACAAAATAGAGGAGAAATACGATGTAATCGAGCGTCTGTAATTGTTTCATGAATGGTTAATAGGTTCGAGGTCAAAATCTCAAAAGAGGAGATTTTAGTTTTTCAAACTTACCGAAATTCAATTAAATATTACTTGGATGCTAATTTAATTTCCACTCGCTGATCCGCAAATTACTTTACGGGGAAATCAATAGGCAATTGTTTCACCACGTCGCGAATGGATTCTGGTGTGATTTTATCCAAATTCCCAACCCGAAATAATACCGGCAATTGCGTATAATTTTCAATAAATGATTCCGATGCCGGATTAGGTTCGCCATTGAACACGATTCCGGCCATGGGGATATTGCGTTGCTTCAAGGCCTCAAAAGATAAGAGCGTATGATTAATGCTGCCTAGGTAATTTCGCGAAACAAGTATGACGGGAATTTGGAGTTGTTGAATGAGGTCCAACAGTACATCGTGCTCATTTAATGGGACCATCAAACCACCGGCGCCTTCTACCACCAAATGATTAGAAGTCTGTGGAAGTGTGAAATCGGAAAGCTTAATTTGCACTCCGTCCAATGCCGCGGAAGCGTGTGGAGAAAGCGGCGCGTTTAGTCGGTGCCGCTCCGGGTGAAACACTGATTTTGAATTTGAGGTAAGCGACTGAACTTTCATCGTGTCAGTCCAATGCAAATCTCCCGATTGCACGGGTTTCCAATAATCGGCCTGGAGGTATTCAGTTACTATAGCGGAGACAACCGTTTTCCCGATTTCAGTCCCTATTCCTGTGATAAAAAATTGCATGGTCTATTTATCTAATTTTGGCAAAGTATAAACGTTTCCCTGATGTTCCCGGATTGAATTTCCCTGCTTCATATACAAGCGAACCACTAACAAAGGTGCGGCTTATTTGATGTTGAAACGTGCGTCCCACGACCGGTGCCCAGCCGCATTTATAATGCAAAGATTCCGTGGTTACGGACCAAGGATTCGAAGGGGCGACCTCCACGAGATCAGCGAAAAATCCTTCACGGATATAGCCGCGGTCCACCATGCGGTAGCAGTCAGCCACGCGGTGGCTCGATTTAGCGACCAAGGTATTCAAGGAAAGTTCACCACGTGCTACTAATTCAAAAAGCATTAATAATGCATGCTGCACCATGGGAGCTCCGGATTTAACTTGCATGTAGTTACCTGTTTTTTCCTCCAGGCTATGGGGTGCATGGTCGGTCGCGATGAGGTCGATTCGTCCATCTTCGAGGGCCTTTAGTAATTCGAGTCGGTCTTCTGCCGACTTAACCGATGGGTTCCAAACGATTTTATTGCCTAACGAAGGGTAGTCGGCATCCGTAAAACATAAATGATGAATGCACGCTTCCGCAGTTACCCGTTTTTCGGTGATCGGTCCTGGGCTGAATAATTTTGCTTCGGCGCCGGTCGAGATGTGAAAGAAATGCAGGCGATTATTATGTCGTTTTTGAATTTCTAGTACTCGTTTTGTGGCGGCTTCGCAGGCTTCAGAAGAACGAATGGCAGGGTGGAATTCTACGGGAATATTGTCGCCATAGATTTGTTGGTAATGGCTCAAATTTCTACGAATAATAGAATCGTCTTCACTGTGTAAGGCCACTAATGTTTCCGCGCGGGCGAATAATTTTTCGAGGTATTCCGGGTTATTCGCTAAGATTTCTTGCTTCTCTAGGTAGAGGCCATCGTCAGTAATACCACATACGGTTTCGTTATCCACGCGGAGCGCCTCCTCTAAATTGGCTGCTGTAACGCCCATAAAAAATGAATAATTGGCCATGGATTTTTGGGAGGCCAATTGGTATTTTTCTTCCAATAACGTGCGGGTGAGCGTATTAGGTATGGTATTTGGCATATCCATGAACGAGGTAATTCCGCCGGCGACGGCGGCCATCGATTCGCTTTGGATATCTGCTTTATAGGTTAAGCCGGGGTCTCTAAAATGGACTTGATCATCGATCATGCCGGGAATAAGGTAATTCCCTTGGAGGTCGATGACCTGAGCATGGGCGTCTGAAATCCACGGCGAAATGCGTTCAATACGATCGCCGGAAATAAGTACATCCGTTTGGGTTTGTTGGCCCTCATTGACCACAAGGGCATTGGTGATTAGGTATTTCATTTGGTTGCAGCGCGATCTAAGCGATCATTAATGGTTATGCCTAACCCGTAGGCGGGAAGTCTTTCGACAATGATTAAATCGAGACCCATTTGATCCATGGTATGCAGCGCGGCAAACAAATTTTTCGCTGCCTCCGCTAGATCTCCTGTGGGGGCTAAGACAAGATTTACATCCACATGGATGCTCTCGATTTGTACTGATGTATACCAAAGTATGCCCACTTTCTTATGTTTGACTGCGCTGAGCATAAATAAGGGCTCATAGGTGACAATCAATTCACAGGATGGAGCATAATGTTTTTTATGTTGGCCCGGAAGCGAAGCATGTTCCGTAGCTGAAGTCCGATTTAATATGCGGCCTACGCAGTCTTCGATTGATTCAATTGAAATTGCGCCGTGGCGCAGTAGGACAACTTCGTCTCCTTCGAAGCCAACGATCGTTGATTCGACACCGGACTGACATGCGCCACCATCTAAGGTATAAATGGAGGGGAAATAGGCGTCTACGTGCGCTGCCGTGGTGGGGCTAATCCGGTTGAAGGGGTTGGCGCTTGGGGCGACGAGCGGAAAATCCAATTGGTTTAACAGGTTTATAGCCACGGGGTGATTCGGGATACGAATGGCCACGTTTTCCTGATTAGCCGTCACGGCATGGCTGACCGATTGATTTTTGGGCAGAATCAAGGTTAGAGGTCCTGGCCAAAATTGTTTAGCGAGAAGATTCGCTTTTTCTGGAAAGCGTTTGACGAGTGCACGCGCTTGGCTAATCGAGGCCACATGCACAATCAGCGGGTTGGTGGTTGGCCTTTGTTTCGTCGTGAAAATACTCGCTACGGCTTTGGAGTTGAATACATTCGCGGCAAGACCATACACCGTTTCGGTGGGTAGGCCGATGAGCTCTCCTTGGTTGAGGCGCTCGCGAATGAGTGTTATATCGGTTGTAATCATATCGAATTAAGGGTTGCAAAAATCACAATACATCGGGTCTTCTTTTTCCATCGCGTGACCAGGGGGACGATGTTCGGTATAGGCACATGCTTGGCAAGCATAAATATCTGCTTTAACGGTGCGTGTGGGATTGCCACATAGGCTACAGGGTAGTCCACGCTCTTTTTCCTTGAGGGAAAAACCGGGCGTTTGACACGTAGGACAGGTTGAATTAATTTGCTGGATTAAGGACGCAGTCATCGCGTCGATAACAGTCATCCGCGTGGGATTATGCATGGCTCGCATATCGGTTTCTACGGTGCATTGCCCAAACCGACTGAAGAAATACTCCACCGTTTGAAGTAGCACTTGCTTATCACGAATACCTTTGACACAATCAGCCGCGTCATCCGCCTGTTTCTTAACAATCAATCCGTGCGAAGGGAATTTGGCTTGGTCTAAAAAGTCCGTTAACATATCCATAGAGGTCAACGTGATTTGGCGGTAATTTGTTTTAGTTTCCAGCTTTCGGACCAAAAATTCCCAGTTATTTTTCTTATCGATCAGCAGTAAAAATTCTTCGTGTGCCGGGATAAATGGGATACTGGGATGTGGGCCAAACGAACCTTCTGATGCAATGGCTAAATCTACTGATGTCAAATCCATGGCTAGGTGACATTTCTTTCGTGCCGTTTCAACTGGGCTGTCCGGTCGATCGACCTCGCCAGAAAATGTTCCCAGAAGATCCGTGTCTAGCTGGTCCGTCACGAAACAATACAAGCCCAAGTCCTGCGTCAGATGTGGCGCGATTACATTCTCTTTGCCATGCTTGGTAGCAATGACGATTTTTCTCCCCTTAAAATGGGTTAAACTATCCATGTATGATCTGAAGAAACAATGGCATTCCAATGGTAATGTTGAACGGGAAAGTTACCCCTAACGCCATGGGAATAAATAATCCCGGATCCGCTTTGGGCGCAACTAACCGCATCGCGGCAGGTACTGCAATGTAGGATGCACTGGCTGCTAACACAGCAAAAATAAGCCGATTAGCTTCATCCATGGTGATAAACTGACTGAAATAGGCAGTTAAAATCCCGTTGATGAGTGGGATCAAAATGGCAAAGCCAATTAAAAACGCACCTTGTTTTCTAAACGCTTTGAAGCGACTGGCGGCAACCATTCCCATGTCCAACAAATAGATAGCTAGAAAGCCTTTAAAGATATCGGAGGTAAAGTGTTTAATGCCGACGGATTGATTCGAGTCGGATATAAATCCAATGAGTAAGCTACCAAAAATCATTAAAACGCTTCCGTTGGTTAGGGAGTGTTTTAATGCCGACCTCCAAGGGGCTTTGGGGGCGGGTGATTGCGAGGTGGCTGGAAATAAATTCATTAAAATAACGCCCATGATGATGGCCGGGAATTCCATTGAGGCCATGACGGC
>CAZUAZ010000022.1:0-22866 GCA_964618445.1 uncultured Aquirufa sp.
CGATTATACTGATATTTAAATTTCCATGCAGCCACTAAGGCATCGTATTGTGCCACACTTAAATAAGCCAAAGCACGAGCGGTATACGGTGGATTTGCAAATGGAAAACGTGGATCTGCCAATGGATCCGCGGGATTCGGTACCGGGTAAATACCCGCCGCATTTGCTGCGGGTGGTTGATTATACCGTGCGGCTAATTCCCGACCAATTTCATTCCAACGTAACACAGCACCTGCTCCCCAATATTGAATAGCTGTTTTTTGAGCCGCTGTCAAGGAAGGAATAACCACCTTTTTCAATGAATCAATCTCCTTCAAATACGAAGCATCCGTAACTAATCGAGGCGCAGCAACATTAGCAGAAGAACTTACAAACGTTTTCCATGCACCCGCACTCACATCTAAATTGGATGGAACATAAGGTCTATCCACCTCCAAATCAACCTCTTTCGTACAAGAGGCAAGTAAAGCTAAAGCTAAAAATGTATATATAAATTTCATCGAATTATAAGTTGAATTGGTACAAAACACCCACGGACAAACTCAAGGTTTGGCCCACATTGCGACCCGCCACGACATACGCCGCACGCGCATTAACACCGACCTTTTTTGGTTGGTATTTTCCATACACACCCACCGAAGTCATCGTCATGTCATTCGTCAAAAATGGCATGTCGTTCCGACGAATGTGATCGCCACCTACACATGAAAAGTGTTCCGCAAAAAGCTCCAACTGATTATCCTTTTTCAAATAACCTACTCGAAACGCGGCATCAAATGCATCTGGAACAGCTACATCCGCCGTATTGTAAAAGCGATCCCCGGCTAAATACCCATCACGATCTGCTTGAACGTTACTACGCATTTGATAGGCAATCGATGCATTCGCATACAAATTCTTAGGTAATGCATACGTAACAATCCCACGCGTGATGAACGCCTTTGACCCTATCCCGATGGACATTGGCATGAAGTCAGGTACATAGTTTGACACAGGAACACTCACACCCAATACGCCATGCAAGGTAAGGCCATGAGCAGAATACCCTTTGGCTTTTAGCCACAACGAAGCATCCTGAAGTCCGGATTGACCCATCAAATTTCCTTGTGACGCATGTGTGCGTACATAGGGAACCGCGGCAATGACGTTAAGCTTTTTGGTAATTCCGTAGGCCAACATCGCCATGGCGGATTCTGTGGTCAGCCGACCGATATTCGGATTATCCCGAAACAATTGATTTTCCCAATAATGCGTCCATGAGGCATTGCCGTAGCTAACGGCCCCACAGGCTAATCTTTTATTCATATAAATGCCATCATGCGGCATTTGCGCCATGGCAGCTTGTCCCACAATCAGTGTAAGACAAAGCAAGAGGAAGAATTTTTTCATGCTTAAATTTTAAAATACACGTACGATTTTAAAGGCCCAAGGACCTTAAAAACAAAAGGGTATCGGAAAAATTAAGCTTGCCTCGGAGGCGAGAAGAAATCAGCGGAAATCGCTGTAGTAGGTAAAACTAAATGAGCAGGCGCCGTAGAATTAGCAGGCCATTCCATAATATAAAGAACCCATGCAGACGCATGCGCACAATATTCTTTCACTAAGGTGTTGATTAATTTAGACTTAGCAGGCGCCTTCTCCGGTTGGTCCGACATGTGCTCATTCACCTGAGCAGCTAAATCAAAGAAACGATCTCGGGCACTTTGATCTGAGACCAAGGTGGTAACCAATTTACCATCAATGACCTGTTGGTCCTTCATCTGATAGAAATTATCTCCTTGTTGAATCTCACCCGAAACTTCTTGAGGAACATCCCAATCCGTTGCATAAGGCAATGAAATAGGCATTTCAACCGTAATAGTCTCCCCTGCTACAAAATGATCTTGATCACTCGCCAAATAGCTTAATGCAAATCCGCCTGCTTGATAGAGCAGCACGAAAAATAGCAATATGGAGAGGATTCTTTTCATTTTAACCTGTCAAAAATAGGCTATTTTTCAATAACTGTACCTAATTCCTGGGAAATATTTTTTTGAATTTCCTTCAATGTGATGAATTCAAGCAATAAATCATTCATATCATTGCGATCACCCGCGTACTTTTCCATGCGCTCCATCACATCCTGCAACTGCTGATCATTGTATACTTTTCGCAAACGCAAGACATTTTTGTAGGCTAAATCCTCCAACATCTCATGGTCTTCCCGAACGCGAATCTCATGCCGATCCTTCCAAACAGAAGAAAGTGTATGTTTATCAGACGACACATCAATCGCAAATCGCTGAATCTCCTCATTGCCGTGATGCAAATAAAATTCTGGGCCTGGCACGCGCTTCGATGCAAACTCCTGTTGGCATATCCCTAAAATTTCAATAAACAAGGGCGTCTGAAATTTCACATCTTCTAACTCGTGCAATAGATATTCCATCAACGTGTGTCCGGGTGCTTTTTCAGGATCGACTTCCAAATGACCGAAATTCACCAGCAAACGAATGCACTCCGATTCTTGGTAAAAAGCTAGACTCTGAACTTCCGCAGGTGCTTCCACATCGGCTGCAAAAAGCGCATTCATATCTACCTCATTTTGCGGGGATATGCTTTGAGGCGCAGATCCTGCCGACCGCTGATTCATCTTCTTCAAATGAATCTTATTCATTTCCGCGAGCAAGACGTCTTCCTCCAAACGCATCATTTGAGACGTTTTTTGGATAAATAAACTCCGCTGGATGGCATCCGGTATCTTAGAAATACTTTGGACCATCTCTTTAATTAGCTCCGCTTTTTTAAATGGATCGTCTCCAGCTTCCTTCATAAAAAGATTCGCCTGAAACGAAATCACATCCAGCGCTTCTTTTTGAATGTATTTAATAAATGCCTCACTTCCGATCGAACGCACATAGGAATCTGGATCTTGTCCTTCTGGGAAGACCACAAGATTTACCTGCAATCCTTCCTCAAGAATTAAGTCCATCCCCCGCAAGGCTGCTTTTATACCCGCTGAATCACCATCATATAGTACAGTTACATGATTGGTAAACCGCGCGATCAACTTGATTTGCTCAATGGTTAATGAGGTTCCAGAAGAAGCAACCACATTTTTGATGCCCGCCTGATGCAAAGAAATGACATCGGTGTAACCTTCCACGAGATAACAGACATCCTTTTGACGAATTTCATTCTTCGCTTGCGCGATGCCATAGAGAACGGCCGATTTATGATAAACTTCGGTTTCAGGCGAATTCAGGTATTTCGCTTGGTTCTTTGCGTCTGACTTTAGAATTCGTGCACCAAAGGCAATCACCTTTCCTGCCACACTATGAATAGGGAAAATGACCCGATTCCGGAATCGATCATAGACTTTCCCTTCATCGTTTTTGTTGGTCACCAAACCAGCCTTCTCAATAATTTCTTGGCTAAAACCTTGTTTTAGGGCCGTTTTTAAGAACACATCCCATCCTTCCGGGCTGTAGCCTAAATCAAAAGCCTGTATGGTAGCGTCCGAAAATCCACGTTCTTTGAAATATGGCCATGCGATCGAACGCCCTTCCTCAGAATCTAATAATTGTTTTTTGAAAAATTCTTTGGCGAACTCGAGCATGATCAATAAACTCTCGCGTTCATTTTGACGCTGAAGCTGATCATCCGTCATCTCCTCCTCCTGAATATCGATGCCGTATTTTTTGGCTAAATGCCGCAGTGCCTCACCATAGCCAAGCCCCTCAATATCCATGATAAAGCGGACAGAATCACCGGCCTTACCACAACCAAAACATTTATAAATTCCCTTGCTCGGTGAGATTGAAAACGAAGGCGTTTTCTCGCCGTGAAACGGGCAACAAGCCCAATAATTGGCTCCCTTTTTCTTGATAGTCACATAATCCCCGATCACGTCTGCCACAGCAGCCGTTTGCTTAATTCGCTCAACGGTTTCGGGATCAATGCGCATATTACAATAATAATCCGGCTAAAGTGGCTGACAAATACGAAGCTAATGTCCCCGCAATCAAGGCCTTAAAGCCCAATTTTGCTAGGTCCGAACGACGCGATGGTGCTAATTCACCAATACCACCAATCTGAATGGCAACAGATGAAAAGTTAGCAAATCCACATAACGCAAAGCTGGTAATGGCAATGGTTTTCGGATCCAAGGTATCCTTCAATTTCACCATATCTAAGTAAGCCACAAATTCATTCACCACCATTTTCTTTCCCATCAAAGCTCCCGCCACTTCCACATCCTGAGATGGAACGCCCATCGCAAATGCAAACACAGAAAATACTTTACCCAAGATTAAATTCATGGATAATTCTGGTAAGTTGATCCAGTTACCTATTTGGCCTAAACCTAGGTCAACTAACGCAATTAGGGCAATAAAACCGATCAACATGGCAATCACATTCAACCCCACTTTTAATCCTTCACTGGCTCCCGCCGCGATTGCGTCAACTAAATTGGCATGTGTCTTGGTAATTTCCATTTTAACCATGCCCTCCGTTTCAGACTTCTCAGTCTCAGGAAACATGATTTTAGAAATCACTAAGGCACCCGGAGCAGCCATTAAACTAGCGGCTAACAAATACGCCGCAGGCACGCCTAATGAAATATAAACCGCCATAACTCCTCCGGCAATACAAGCAAATGATCCCGTCATCGAGGCCATCAGCTCCGAATTTGTCATGTTTTTCAAATAAGGCTTAATCATGATTTGAGCCTCCACCTGACCCACAAACGTAGATGCCACGTTAGAAAGCGCCTCCGCGCCACTGACGCCCATCAACCAGTGTACGCCCTTACCCATGGTCGAAACCACACGCTGCAATACGCCCAAGTGATAGAACATATTCACTAAAACCGCCACAAAAATGATGGTAGGGACTACCTTGAAAAAGAAGATATAATCGTTTCCCGCACCGAATGCCTGGGTCATTAATTTACGGTCAACTAAAGAACCAAAAACAAATTGAGCCCCTTTATCGGCTTGGCCTAATAAGGTATTAATCGAATCGCCTAGCCATTGAAAAGTCGCTTGACCCGTTTCTGTTTTTAAAATAAAAACGGCAAGCGCAACTTGTAATAATAAACCAACCCCCACGGTGCGGTAATTAATTGCTTTCCGGTTATTAGACATTAAATAGGACACGCCCAAAATCAGAACGATACCTAATAAACCTGTAAATCTCTCCATTTATTTTGTTGTAAGGTTGTTGGTGTAGTTTGCAAATGTAATCTCTTCAATCAAATCTTCCTCATTGATTTTATAAAACTCCTTGTGAATATTAAACGGCTCATCGCTCGCGACCTTCCAATAGGTCCCATCTTCTTGCATTTCGTAGGAATTCACGGTATCTCGTAAGTTCCAATCTAAAATGGTGATAGCCATATATTTGGCACGCGGATTCACTAGTTCGAAAAGTGATTCGATCCGACGGTCAAAGCTGCGCACCATCACATCCGCTGATCCACCATATACTTTAGGTTCGCCAGCACGGTGGAAATAATAGAGACGCGTATGCTCGAGGTAATTACCCACGATCGATTTGATGAATATATTTTCCGATAAACCTGCGCGTTGAGGTCGAATACAGCAAATTCCGCGAATAATCAACAAGACTGGAACACCGGCTTGCGAAGCTTTATACAATGCCTCAATTGTATCTAAATCTTGTAATGAATTTATCTTCCAGCAAATTCCCGAAGCCAAACCTTGCGCATGATTTGCAATTTCTTGATTGATCATTTCGATTAACCGATTACGCATATCGCGCGGAGCCGTTATTAAATGCTCATAATGGGTAGGCATTGAATGCCCCGTAATGACATTAAAAAACTCCGAAATATCTTGGGTGATACGCGAGTCGGTTGTTAGCAAACCTAAGTCGGTATACAACTTCGCCGTATCCTCATTGTAATTTCCGGATGACAAATGTGCATAGCTCATCACATGTGTCCCCTCATTACGAATGACTTGCAATAATTTGGTATGCGTTTTCAAACCCGGAATACCATAAATCACAAAACAGCCTGCTTTTTGCAACCGAGTAGCCTCCCGAATGTTGTTTTCCTCATCAAATCGCGCCTTCACTTCAAAGAGTACCGAAACGTGTTTGCCTTGTTCAGCCGCACGCAACAACGCACTTGCAATGCGCGAATTTTTCGAAATCCGGTATAGCGTAATCTTAATCGCTAGAACATGTGGATCTTCAGCAGCCTGCTCCAGTAGTTGAATAACCGGCTCAAAATTATTGTACGGGTGATGTAATAATATATCACCCCGCTTCATCGTCTCGAAGATGTCCGTGATGTTCACCGACTTTAACCCAAGCGGGGGTACGACAGCTGGATTAGGTGCCAGTTTTGATTTAAAATCAGGATACTTTAAGATTTGCCAAAAGGCAGTAAAATCCAAGATGGATCTTTTGACAAAAATATCTGACTGGTCTAAATTCCAGCGCTTCAACATCTCGCCGAGCAGGAATTCAGAATGTTCTGATTCGACTTCAACACGCGTCACACGGCCTAAGCGACGGTCTTTGATTTTCTTTTTGATTTCATCTACGAAATCTGTTTCTGCATCTTCATGCTCTACCACATCAAAATCACCATTCCGCGTGATCCGGAACAAAGAGGTGGATTCAATTTCAACGTTACGGTACAAAATCTGCAGGTGATGTCTGATGATTTTTTCAATCGACAAGAAAAGCACCTTGTCGTCACGCTCAATTACATAAAAGCGCGTTAAGTTTAGTGGAATCTGAACAAATGAAATCTTACGATCCTTCTCCGCTTTCCCCTTCGTATTTTTCTTATCGGAAAACCCGACCGTCACCACCCCAAAAATCAAGGTTTTTGCCAGCAAACTAGGGAACGTATGCGTATGGTCAAAGACCATAGGGGTCAACATCGGGTAAATGGTCCGATTGAAATACATACCCACATCCGCAATTTCCTCCTCTGTTAGATCCTCGAGCGAGGCTAAACACAGGCCATTTTCTGGAAAAAGAGGTAAAATTTCTTCGACAAACAACCGGTGTTTTTCGAGACTAAATTCTTTGGCGGTTGTGATGAGTGCCTGCTTAAATTGCGTTTCACGAAGCCCGCAATAATCGGTACGCTCCTTTCCGAAATCAATGTAATTATACAAAGAACCCATTCGAATGGTAAAGAACTCATCCAAATTAGAGGCTGTAATTGCCAGAAATTTCAGGCGATCGAATAAACTTTTCGAGGTATCACGTGCTTGATCCAAAACCCGCTCATCAAACTTCAACCACGAAATGTCACGCGAAATATAGCGAGACTTGGCAATCGTGTCTTGCGCCTTTTGTGCCGACTTTTCGAGCTTCCGTACCGCATCACGTGGTGCGACCAAATTGACCTTCCAATTTTTAGGCTGCAGGAACGACAAAAGATTCCCGTTTGGGGAATCTTCTGACGCTTGGATAATTTTATCTAATCTTGAATCACTCATGATTACGCTTGGGGAATTTGGTTTTTGATCGCTTCATAATCAGAACCTAGTCGGCCCATTTCTGTCGCCAAGAACTTCTGAAGCTCCAAATTAAATATTCGTTTTTCCTCCACGGTTAAGGAATCGTAAAGATCTTTTAACTCTTGATTAATCGATCGTTTTTCCGCTTCCGTAGTCGCGTGTATGCCACGCAAATGATAGGATTTGAAATCAAACTCCATCGGACTAAACGTCTACCTTCGCGTATTTGGCATTTTTTTCAATAAAGTCACGGCGAGGAGCTACTTCATCACCCATCAACATCGAGAACAATAAATCTGCTTCGATAGCTGACTCCACCGTTACTTGCTTCAAGGTACGCGACTCAGGATTCATCGTAGTTTCCCACAATTGCTCCGCATTCATCTCTCCAAGACCCTTATAACGCTGAACTCCTACGCTATCTTCTTTACCACCTCCAGCTAATTCTTGAATTGCAAGTGTCCGTTGATCCTCTGTCCACACATAACGAACTTGTTGGCCTTTCTTCACCTGATACAACGGCGGCTGCGCGATGTAAATACATCCACGATCTACTAACTCCCGCATGTAGCGGAAGAAGAATGTTAAAATAAGCGTACGAATGTGACTACCGTCAACGTCCGCATCGGTCATGATGATCACTTTGTGATAACGCAACTTATCCATGTTCAACGCACGTTCGTCACCATCTTTTCCGAAGGAAACGCCCAATGCCGTGATCATATTCTTAATCTCTTCGTTTTCATAGATACGATACTCCTGAGCTTTCTCTACGTTCAAAATCTTACCACGCAATGGCAAGATCGCTTGGAACGCACGGTTACGGCCTTGTTTTGCCGTACCACCTGCAGAGTCTCCCTCGACAAGGTAGATCTCACATGTTTCTGGATCATTATCCGAGCAATCGGCTAACTTACCTGGCAATGAGTTAGAACCCAAAACCGTTTTACGCTGAACCATTTCACGAGCCTTACGGGCTGCGTGACGTGCTTGCGCGGCTAAGATTACTTTGGCAACGATTTGACGTGCTTCTTTTGGATGTTCCTCTAACCAAGATTCCAACATGTCTGACATGGCTGCCGAAACAGCACCTGAAACCTCACCGTTACCTAATTTTGTTTTTGTTTGACCTTCGAATTGCGGCTCAGCTACTTTCACTGAAATAACGGCCGTTAATCCTTCGCGGAAGTCATCCCCTGCGATATCGATTTTTAATTTCTCTAGGGCACCTGATTTATCGGCGTAGTTTTTCAACGTACGTGTTAGCGCGCCACGGAAACCCGCTACGTGCGTTCCACCTTCGATCGTATTAATGTTGTTTACATACGAAACCACATTCTCCGTGTAAGACGTATTGTACATCATGGCCACTTGAACGGGAACACCGTTTTTGTCACCTTCCATGTAGATAGGCTCGGTCAACAATGGCTCACGCGTTGAATCCAAGAACATTACAAACTCACGTAAACCACCTTCAGAGAAAAACTCTTCTGTGCGTGCATTACCTTCCTCGTCTAATTCACGTAAATCTGTTAATTGAACACGAATACCCGCATTCAAGAATGATAACTCACGTAAACGACCCGCAACGGTATCGTATTTATATTCGGTTACGGTAAAAATCGTATCATCTGGTTTGAACAAAACAGATGTACCCGTACGATCTGTATCCCCCACTTCCTTCACCGGATATTGCGGAACACCAATCTTATATTCTTGTTGGAAAATCTTACCCTCGCGGTGTACAGTCACTTTTAAATCCGTAGACAAGGCATTCACACAGGAAACACCCACCCCGTGAAGACCTCCAGAGACTTTGTATGTGTCTTTGTCAAACTTACCACCCGCGTGAAGTACCGTCATAACCACCTCTAAAGCGGAACGCTTTTCTTTGGTGTGCATGCCCGTAGGAATACCCCGACCGTTATCTTCGACTAAAATGGAATTATCTGTGTTGATGGTTACTTTGATCTTGTCGCAATGACCGGCAAGCGCCTCATCAATGGAGTTATCGACAACTTCCCAAATCAAGTGATGTAGCCCCTTAAAGCCGGTATCACCGATGTACATGGATGGACGCTTACGAACCGCCTCTAAACCCTCTAATACTTGAATATTATCTGCACCATAATTTGCCCGATCTTGAGCTGATGTATCTTGTGCTTCTGACATAATGTAATTTAAATGTGTTGAACGAGCTCATTGCTTCACCCGTGATTACTTGTTTATTCCTAGCCTTAAAAATAAAATTTTTAACTGAAAAATCCTAATGCTTGAAGTGACGAATTCCCGTCATGACCATGGCCATATCATGCGCATCACAATAGGCGATGGAATCTTGATCCTTGATTGATCCACCTGGTTGCGTTACGGCAACAATACCTGCATTTCCAGCGATCTCTACGCAATCTGGGAAAGGGAAAAATGCATCCGATGCCATAACCGCGCCATTCAAATCAAATCCAAATTCTTTCGCTTTTTCAATCGCCTGCTTCAAGGCATCCACGCGTGAGGTTTGACCTACACCAGAAGCCAATAATTGACCATCGTTCGCCAATACAATCGTATTAGATTTCGTGTGCTTACAAATCTTCAAAGCAAATGCCAATGCCCGCTTCTGCTCACCTGTAGGAACACGTTTTGTCACTGTTTTGAAGTCAGATACCCCTTCCGTCACTAAATCTTTATCTTGCTCCAAAACCCCATTCAATAAGGTCTTGAACATTTTCTTAGGGAATTCCACCGCATTACGCTTCAATAAAATGCGATTCTTTTTGGTTTGTAAAATCTCCAACGCCTCCGCTGTAAATGAAGGAGCAATTAAGATTTCACAGAATAATGGATTGATTGATTCTGCCGCGGCTTTATCCACTTCGTTATTCGTAGCCAATACGCCACCAAAAGCCGAAACTGGATCACAAGACAAGGCCTTTTCGTAAGCTTCTTTCACGGTTTGGCCAGTAGCAACACCGCACGCATTCATGTGCTTGATAATTACAAATGCGGTCTCATCAAATTCATCCAGTAAGGTAATGCAGGCATCCACGTCCACTAAGTTGTTGTAGGATAGTTCTTTGCCGTGAAGTTTATCAAACAAGGCCGACAAATCTCCGTAGAACGTGCCTTGTTGGTGCGGATTCTCCCCATACCTCAACCCATTCGCTGGCAAACTAGTATAGTTTACCAAATCCGCTGATTCACCCGCAAAATAACGCTGGATCGCTCCATCGTAATGGGATGAAACTTGGAATGCTTTTCCTGCGAAACGTCTACGCTCCTCTAACGTAGTTGAAGCAGAACCATGTGCCGCAAAAATAGCTGAAACTTCGGCGTATTGATCACGTGAAGAAACGATCAAAACATCGTTGAAATTTTTCGCACCTCCACGAATTAGGGAGATTCCGCCTATGTCAATTTTCTCAATAATATCCTCATCTGAAGCTCCGGATGCCACCGTTTCTTCAAACGGATATAGGTCAACCATCACCAAATCCAATGCGGGTATGTCATATTGCTTCGCAACATCCACATCTTCCTGCAAATCCCGACGATGTAAAATGCCGCCAAATACTTTCGGATGCAATGTTTTTACACGTCCACCAAAGATGGATGGATAGCCCGTTAAGTCTTCCACGGCAATCACGGGAATACCTAAATCTTCAATAAATGATTGGGTTCCACCGGTGGAATATAGGGTTACTCCGTTCTTGTGAAGTTCTTGGATAATCGGCGCGAGGCCATCTTTGTAATAAACTGAAATGAGGGCAGATTGGATTTTCTTAACTGACATGGGGCTTAATAAAAATGAAGCCACAAATGTACACATTATGCGCTGCTTTGACAAGCCATTTTCGTGGCTTTAGTCAGGGATTTTCTGAGCGCGGGAAAGCCTTTTACTTAGCTTTGGCAAACCTGGATGGTTTGCCAAAGCTCAACGGGGAAAACTATTTTTTCGTATAATTCTCGTAACGCAACAATCCCTCTAAATAGTAGTAATCCGCGTAAATGAGCGGCACATCGATCTCCGAATTCAAGGATTTAGCACCTACACAATGTTTTATCAAGAAGTTGTTATTCTCACCCAATGCCGCACGATATACAGGACTTGATAATGACTCCAACATCTTCACGGCATCTGCATAGTAGCGCTTGCCTTTTTGACCCGAGTAGGTACTCAATTCAAGCAACGCTGATGCGGCAATCGCACCTGCTGAAGCATCGCGTTCTTCGTTCGGGATATTGGGAGCATAAAAGTCCCAATATGGAATTTTATCTGCAGGCAAATTCGGATGATTTAAGTAGTAATCTGAAATCTTTTGTGCGAAATCCAGGTACTTTTTATCCTTCGTATTGCGGTACATTTCCACATATCCGTACATCGCCCAGGCATGACCACGGGTCCAGCAAGACTCGTCTTGGTATCCTTGATGTTGTTTTTTCGCCAATACCTTTCCATCCACATCGTAACAAATCACATGGTAACTCGAATTATCGGGACGAAAATGATGCTTCATGGTATTATCGGCATGCGTCAACGCAATCTGACGAAAACGTGGATCTCCGGTCTCTTTGGAAGCCCAAAATAATAGATCCAAATTCATCATGTTATCGATGATTACGGGATATTTATACCCTCCTTTGAAACTATTCCAAGATTTAATTAAGCCAATATTCGGATCAAAACGAGTCGCCAAAGATTTGGCAGATTGAATTAATACAGCTTTATACGCTGGATCATTTGTCAAACGTAAGCCATTACCAAACGAGTCAAACATCATGAATCCCAAATCATGAGTACCCGTATTGTACTGTTCTTTCTTCACAGCTGCTGTCCATAAACGTGCTGCTTTCTCCCATTGAGCATCATGCGAACGCTCGTATAATTGCCACAATCCACCCGGAAAAAATCCAGAACACCACCATTTGGACGGCATATTCCGATACGTTCCATCATGATTTGCTGAGTGCACGGTTACGGATGTATCTGGCTGTGCGGCCAACATCCGTTGATATTGTTGCTCGGCTAATTTGAATTGTTTGTTGACATCGATTTTTTGCGCAAAAACAGCTATCGGTGCCAGAAGGGCGATTAGGATAAGGTTTTTCATAGAGGTGAAATTAGTCCGGAGGAAAAGAGTCCGAAGTCCGAAGTTAATTTGTCAAAAATTAATGAATATTTAAATCATGCAAAGGTTATTTATTGAATAAAAGGTTCTCCTTCGGACTATTTCCCTTCGGACTTTTAGCGCCCCATCCAACCCCCATCTACCGTCAAAATAGTCCCATGAACATAGTTAGAGGCCTCCGAAGCTAGGAAAACGATTGGACCTTTGAAGTCATTCGGTTCACCCCAACGGCCCGCTGGAATACGCCCCAAAATGGAAGCACTCCGCTCCTTATCTTCCCGTAAAGCTGTGGTATTATCTGTGGAAATATAGCCAGGTGCAATCGCATTGACATTAATGCCTTTGCTCGCCCATTCGTTGGCCAGCGCCATCGTCAAACGTGCAATTCCACCCTTGCTGGCCGCATAACCTGGTACGTTGATACCTCCCTGAAAACTTAATAAAGATGCAGTGAAAATGATTTTTCCGGAACCATGGGCCAGCATCGTTCTTCCGATTTCCCGACTCAATATAAACTGAGACGACAAATTAACCTCCATCACCTCATCCCAATATTCATCTGAATGCTCCGCCGCCGGATCGCGTAAAATAGTCCCCGCATTATTGACTAAAATGTCGATACGAGGATAATCGCGCAAGACAGCTTTGATAAAATCATATAAAGATTCGCGATCTGAAAAATCCGCTTGATACGCCTTAAATTTACGCCCCAAGGACGTGACAGCCTTTTCAATGGCAGATCCATTTAATTCCAAAGAAGCCGAAACCCCGATGATATCCGCACCTGCCTCCGCAAGCCCGATCGCCATCGCCATCCCGATCCCTTTTTTACATCCGGTCACGAGCGCGACCTTACCGCTTAAATTAAATGTTTGCTGCATATGATTCATTTGGAGTAATAAGCCAACAGCCCTGCTTTTTTACTCATGCTTATTTCTCAATCACCTGAATTACTTGTAGGGAATCCTTCAGCGCCTCATAGGCAATCACCCACGATTTTCCATTCCATTTGATCGCAGGATACGAACAATCATAAGCTGGATCGGATACAAACGATCTCTTCAAATTTCCTTTGGCATCCTTAACAATTAACCCAATCTGCTTATAGTATCGCTCACCCTCCTGCTTAATTTCAGCATACACTAAGGCAGTCTCCCCTTTCGGATTTGAAGCTAATTGGGGCATCCGAATTTTATCTCCCGTCAAATGTAAAATCATCTTTTTATTGGCCTGATAGGCCCATTTGACACCCGAAGACCCTTCGGCACCCGTATACCAAGCAGCCTCTAAGCCTTTCGCACCACGTACCAATGACGGACCTGCATGCGGACAGGCATTTACTTGCCAATGGTCTTCATATAAAGGCACCGATTCCGTATACGTTTTCCCAAAATCCGACGAGTGTACATAACCCATATCACGCTCCCCCTTGTCATTCAAATCACGGTAAATCACATCCACATTTCCTTTCGCATCGGCTAAGGCATCGATCCGACAACATTCACAGGTTTGGCGATCCAAAATTTTCATTTCACCAAATCCCTGACCCGGACTTGTCGTGGCCGTTACCAACGTACGACCTTTGGGGCCAACTTTCACATCCAACCAATAAGCTCCCACTTCGCCATTTGGCAATGAAATAATCTTTCCAAACGAATGACTCAAACCCGCCGCCGTGTCTTTGTGAATAAATTGCGGTTTTTGCCAAACACCATTCAGCTCCATCGCGTACAACAAATCCCCATTAAAACGGGATGCGGGCGTTGGACGATTCATCTCATACAATAAAACACACGTCCCATCCGCCTTGTACGCCAATTTTGGCATGCCCTCTGCATGGGTTGATGCTTTTTTATCAATCGGGACCTGCTCAGCAGGCCCCTGATTGACTTTTCGAAAAAACATCACCCCATTGGCTGATTTCTCAACCCAGGAAAGCACGACATCGCCAGTTGACTTCAGTGCAAAAGAAGGATCTAAAGCCTGATTAGCAGGATTCGATACCGTTTGCGCAAATGAAACCTGCGCAACTAAAACGAGCAAAAGGAAGAATTTTTTCATTTTTTGAATAGTTGGAATAAATCGATTTGAAGACCTAACACAAACGTGCGCGGTGGTGCAGGCGTATAGGTCGCTCTGTCGGTTGGGTTATTTCCCCGGGTAGCCGCAGAAGCATATAAGGCATCCCCAAGATTCAGTACATTGACAAATACCTGATAAGCTTTATAATTATATCCAGTTCGTAAATTAAATACGGACGCACCTTCATAGCTCCGCGTATTGACTTGATTCTCGAACCAAGGACCTATACGCTGCCACTCTAATGCGATGCGCGCGCCTCTATATTTATAGGTGACCTCCGAATTTGCAATGAAATTTGGCGCTTGAGGCATTTCTTTGCCATTCACATTTTTCAAAGCATCAGAAGCACGCGTACTTAACACAAAATCAACAAAGGTATGTTTCGCATTCGTTCCACTAAATCGAAAATTCCAAGCATCGGTTGGCCGATACGTAATTTGATATTCGATACCCTCGTGTAAGGTCTTTCCGGCCGACTGAAAATCAGTCGTATTGTCTGGTTGGCGAATGCCCAACAACTCATTATTACCCTCAAGACGATAAAAAGTATAATCGAAATAGAGTTTATTGTTGAATAGGGAAGCCCAACCGCCTACTTCATAATTGGTGAAAACAGCTGGGTCAATGCTTAAATAAAATTTCTCGCCGGTTGCCGCAGCTTGTGCAGCAGGTCGCGGACGAAAGACGGCAGACAAAGCTGGTGGCGCAAATCCTTTGGAGAAGTTGCCGTAAAAACCAACGTTCCTGCTGGCCTCATAGGTAATTCCCAACTTAGGTGAAAACTGTGCATAATTTTTAGATCCAGTCGATTTATCGATAAAATTCGTGTAATCAAACGACATTTGATCAAAGCGACCGCCTAGGGAAATACGCACTTTGTCAACAGGGTGTAGATCAAATTGCGCGTAGGCTGCTTTGTTCCAAATAAGTGCCGAATAATTGCTCAAAAAGTTAGTAGGCAACACTTCCCTTATCGTAAATTTTTCAACTGAACGTTTATCTGGTCTCAACGTGGCATTTAAATTTATTCGATAAGCCCAATAGTCGTTCGGAGAACGATCCAATAAAAAACCAGCTACCAACTTTGAATTCAGAAATTCAAATGACTGATTGTGCTGGCCCATGATTCCAAAACTTTGGAAGCTATTTTCATTAATTTGACCAGATGCACTGAGCGAAGGTGGAGCCCATGAAATCAAAAAGGAGGGATTTTGACCTAGCACATTATCCCGGTAAAATGCCGTAAGACTTGAATTCGACTTGTTACTCCACTGATGCTCCAGCGTTAAACGCGAACGAGATGAAAAAGAAGCGCGGTAGGTGAAGTCGGCAGGACTTCTATAGGTACGCGAATAAAAACCGGTGCTATCGATATTCCCGCCTGTTTGCGAAAAATAGTCGTTATAGGCAAATGAACCCCATAATTTGGTTTTCGGAGTAAACTGATAATCCAAACGCACATTGACAGAAGTCTTATCGAAATCTGAATTCGAAGCCCAAGATCCTTGTTGGCGAGCAACATACCCACCTGTCATAACGGACCATTTCTTTCCCAATTGCGCGCCCGCAGTAAATTGCATGCGTCCGTATCCCCAATGGTCCATTTGATAACCAATCTGAGCGGTCGGAATTCCTGGAGCTGTTTTAGTAATCAGGTTAATTGCGCCACCTACAGCCTCAGGGCCATATAATGAGGAAGCGGGTCCCTTGATAATTTCAATGGAATTTAGGCCTAAAATATTCGACTCAATTAAGGCATTGTGATTAAAAACCCCCAAAGGACGTAGCGGCAATCCATCTTCTAGGTATAAAAAGTAGGCGCTGGTGCCAAAGGGAAAACGAATTCCCATCCCATGTTGCTCATTGTTGTAGTTCAACATAACGACTCCGGGGACCTTATTGATCAACTCAGTTAATTGAATCGCGCGTGTGTCTTGGATTAAAGCTGAACTAATTTTATGAATTGCCACCGGCGTTTCTGCCCGCGTTGCTGCTTGTCGGGATGCAGTCACCACCACCGCATCTAAATTTTGTGAAGCTTCTTCCAACAAAATCGGGGCATTCAATTGGTTGACCTTTTGCGTCGCAAATCCCAAACTAGAAACCTCAAACTCCCCAGTTACGGATGTTAATTTGAATTCGCCACGTTCATTTGAGATGGAAATAATTTTTGAACCTTGTTTTAACGAGGCTCCTACGATAGGTTCATACGTAATCGCGTGTAATACCTTCACGGTATATTGTTGGGCATTTGCCACAAACGATAGCAGCAAGCCCATGAATAAACATAAATTTTTCATGTAGTCTTAATTAAAATGAATAATTCCCGCATTGTAAAATGCAGGTAAAAAAGTCAAATTAATTAAGCTCGAGGTGGGTGGAAAAGGCCTTTGGAATCGCCTGAAAGAACGAAAGTAGGCGTAGCGAAATGATCTTCAACTACGGGTACTGGAACGAATGATGCACTAAAAATAGGTTGGATTGCCTGAAAAGCCAACACGACTTCAGGCATTTTCTCCAAACGCTCCGAGTTAGATTTTTGCTCTTTCTCTTCCGCGGCTTTTAATTGCTTGGCTAGGTAACATTGACCGTTACAGTCCAGCATCGGTTTGTCCCGATTTTCGCAAAGATTTTTTGCGATGTAATCCTGATTCACTCGGTAGTATGCGACAGCGCCCCATTGATTCATCAAGGGAAGTTGCATGGCAACAAACAACAAGAGGGCGATTACGGATTTCACGGTGCAAAGATATACCAAGATTATTTCAAATGCACGGCTGAATCATTGATTTGATAATTTTTTGTTTTCGCTAATTCCAAGATCGCCGAACCTGCCAATAAAACGGGGCCATAGCCATGCGCTGCAAACGGTGAAATCGGTCGGTGATAGTAGAACGCCGGATCCCATGCCAAGCCGGTTCCCACGCATGTACCTTCCACATGGCCTTTTTCATTGACGCGGGAGGCGACAGCGTTCCAACCTAACAGCGCCGCAGGGCCATAGGTTTTGGGATCAAGCCAACCCATATTGATTCCCTTAGCCATAACGTAGGTATAAATTGCGGTAGCGGAAGTTTCTAAATACGAATCGTTTTTGTCGATTAATTGATGCCAAAAACCCGTCCCATCTTGGTAAGACATCAAGCCTTTTAGATGCAGCTTTAACTGCTTCAAGATTTCTGGTCGTGCCGGATGATTGGCTGGTAAAAACTCGAGCATTTCGGCATTGGTTAATAAAGCCCAACCATTTGCACGCGCCCAGTGAAATTCCGGATGTTCTTCTGCATCCACCAAATACCCATGCATGTAGATATTCAAAGTAGGATTAAACATGCGCTTGCGGTAGGAATTAAACTGAAATACCGCTTCGTCATATTCACCTAATTGCAATAGCGCGGGAATGGCCATGTAGACATCGTCTAGCCACATCGTGTGGTGAAGCGGACGTATACGAACGAGCGTTCGGTCCGGCAACCGGTGTTCTTCTTTCAAAATAAAATCGGAAGCGCGTTTGGTGACGAAGGACATGTCGGTTGAAAAACCTGCCTTTTTGGCCTTAATGACGGCCATTCCCATCGCTCCGATATCATCTAGCGCACGCGGATGGATCAGGCCATGCAATACGTGTTTGGCATCATTTTTCTGCGCGGCTGGAATCGCTGAGGCAATCAAGTTCAGGCGATTGAATACGTAATTTTTGTATTGCAGGGAACCGGTAATGCGGCTAAGCTCCAACATTCCCGAGTAGGTGACGCCCCATTCGTAGGAAATCGGTCGGAAATCTCCTTTGGAAAAAACGGTTTGATCTTCGAATGCTTGGCCTGGAGACCAAACAGCCCCCGTCGTTTTATTGACAAATTGATTTGGCGTAGCCACCTCTAAGTAGGAAAACACACGGTTTACGACCGAGAGTACCTCCTCCGGTTTCGCAGCGCCGTAGCGGGTTGGATAATCCGCCTGTAAGGCATGCAAAGGCGCGGTCGCATCGGACGCCGCAGTGATATTTTTCTGAGCGAATAGGCTCGAAGAAATGAGCAGGAAAACAAAAGTAATACGCATAAAAAAAGGGCTTACGCATCGTAAAGACACGTAAGCCCGCTAACTACTTTAGACAAACTATTTTTTCATTTCAATTCCTTGGATCTGCACGACGATTTGATGGTCTGCCGCCTTCGGATTTACCGCCACAAAATACACGTCATGTTCGCCAGCAGTAGATGTAATGGCTACTTTTTGAGCTGATGGCGCATTCATTCGACGTGGTGCTTGCTGGGCCGGTGCCCCCGCCGGTGCGCCCGCCGGCGCTGCTGCAGGTGCCGCATTTGCTACCGGTGTTCCTAGTGGAGCTCCTTTTCCTGGCGTTGCCGCAGCTGGTGGCGGTCCACCAAATCCACCTTGAGCAACCTCAAACGGATTTGTTTTACCAATCACCGGTCCCGTAGGTGAATCCAAACGGATTTCAATCACCCCACCTGTCGCATTCGCACGCGCTTGCGCCGTGGCAGCAATTTCGATCGTCGAAATTCCCGTTAAATCCAAAGCTTTATACCCTAAATATGGATTTTGACCGACCATGTTGGTTGACCGACCCGGTGTAATCAATTGCATGATACCTTTGGTAACATCCGCTTTTTCAACGTCCAATTGTGGTGCACGTAAGAATACCCATTTCTCCGCTTGAACTGGAGCAATTTTCTTGTTACCCTTATCCAAATATGTCGCACGAACGACGAAAACGCCTTTCGATGATTTCTGACCTTCTGGTTTTACTAAAGCTAAATCGCCTTTCAAGGCTATTTTATTCGATGCTTTTGGCTCGCTCAAGCTCATGATGTAGGACACCATTTGTTTCGCATCAGCTTTGGAGATGGAAGGGTGTGCCGACATCGCATGCTCGCCCCAAACACCCATACCACCGGCAATCACTTTATCAGCTAATTGGTCGATGACATTTTGGCCTTTGTATTTTACCGCAACCTCGTTGTAGCTCGGTCCTACGGAACGCAAGTTCAACTGGTGACACGACTTACAATCGCTCTTATTGATCAATCGCAAACCAGCAGAAGCAAATAAATCTGAATCCGCCTTGCGGTGACTTTGCGACATTTCGATCGGGTCATATCCGAATGGAATGTAGTCCAAGGTTGCCGCTACTGATTCCGGAGCGATACCTTTTTCTAATTCGCCATCTTCCTTATCCGTCACCTTCACTTTGTATTTCGGTGCTGAATCTGCGAAGTAAAACGATTTATTCGCACCTTCGAAATCGATGTCAACAACCGGAGCTTCGTTACCCACTAAGATTTCCAAAGCAGCTGAATTGCTAGCGCCTTTCGAATCAGTTGCTTTCAAGGTTACCGCATATTTACCTGGATCTTTCAAGGCCAAAGCGGGTGAAGCACCTGCCATGGTCTTAACTACTTTACCCGCTTTTTTCACGGTCCACGTGTAGGTCAATTTATCGCCATCGGCATCTTTGGTTCCTTCCGAAGAAAGAGTCGTCGCAAATGGAGCGGAACCTGCTTTTTTAGCTGCAGTCGCCATAACCTCCGGCTTACGATTTCCTCCTTGGTATTCTATCTTCACCAAACGAGCATTTTCATTTCCTCTAAACCATGCGGAACCGTATTCCAACACATATAAATCTCCTTCTGGGCTGAAATCCATATCGATCGCAGAACCGAAGGTTGTGTTTGGCATAACGCGTTCCATGGATTTATAATTGCCATTTTCATCCATCGTAACGGCCATAATCCAGCCACGCATGAATTCAACGATCAACCATTTTCCTTCATAGTACGATGGAAAAGGACGCTTAGCATTGGGAAAATCTGACCGGTGATATACAGGACCACCCGTTGCCGAACGTCCCGATGAACCCACTAATGGGAATTCTTCCGAAGTACCATACGGATACCAAATCATCGCCTTCGTTGCTGGAGGCAATTCGCGTAAACCCGTGTTGTTTGGGGAATCATTCACAGGAGCTGCTGGATTGAATTTCGGTCCGATCGCTAATGTTTCAAAATTCACATCGGCATAGGCTTGGTTATTTCCGATGAAATAAGGCCAACCGAAATATCCGGGACCTTTTGCTTGGTTAAATTCATCATAGCCACGCGGACCTTTTTCCGAGTCTACCGAAGCATCTGGGCCTACTTCACCCCAATACAAAAATCCAGTTTTTGAATCTAAACTTGGTCTCCATGGATTACGGTGTCCCATCGTGTAGATTTCAGGACGTGTTTTGGGAGTTCCTGGCGCAAACAAATTACCTTTAGGAATCGTATAAGAACCATCCTTTTCTGGGTGGATACGCAAGATTTTTCCACGCAAATCATTCGTGTTCGAAGCACCCCGTTGGTCATCCCAATAGGCCTGACCCGGACGTTCGTCGATCGGCGCATAGCCATCTGAGTTACTGTTACTGGTGTTATTACCTACGGTCAAGAATAAATTTCCTGCCTTGTCGAACACCATACCCCCACCGGTGTGGCAGCATTCCTCGCGTTGCGTAGGAACTTCAAGGACGATTTTTTGTTGGTCTATCAACAATTGCTCTTCTTTCAACTCCATTCGGGCCAACACGTGTTTGGCCTCTTTCGGGTGTGCATAATAGATATACAACCAGTGATTTTCTTTGAAATTAGGATCTACGATGACACCCATCACACCTTCTTCGGCTTCGCGCACTTGGCCCGCGCGGTTGGTGTATTTTGTATTTGTCACAATTTTCCCGATTGACTTTGTGATTCCGGTCGCGGGATCGTATTGCTTGACTTCACCTTTACGCTCCACGAAAACGATGCGTCCGTCTGGCAAAAATGTAAATTCCATCGGCTCGTCGAGTTTGTCTACGAGTACCGACTTAACAAAACGATTTTCATCGGGAGCTTGCGCAAACGCTGCGAGCGAGGTACATGCTAGCGAAATGGCTAGTAAAAATTGCTTCATGGTAAGTCTAGATTAATTATTTTACAAAAATGATACAATAATCGGTAACTAAAAATCGGCTGATGGGATTTGATACGAAAAACAAACATGTGTCGACAAAATTATTTTACTTTGGAAAAAATATCGACCTATGAAAATGATTGCTTTCGTGCTTTTGGCGTTTCCCATTTTTGCACAAACAAATAAAGATGTTTCGGATATCAAGTCTGTCCTGAGTACGCAGGAGAGATTGTGGAATGAGGGAAAGATTGAGGAGTTTATGGAATATTATGCCAAAAGCGAGGACTTAAAGTTCATCGGCAAGGCTGGAGTGACCAAAGGCTGGGCGGCTACCCTGAAGCGTTACCAAACTAGTTATCCGAATCGGGAAACGATGGGTACGCTGTCTTTTGACATTCAAGAAATCGATGTCACGGCTGGCCAAACCGCTTGGGTGCTCGGTCGGTGGAATCTGAAAAGACCTAGCCTAGGTGATATAGGCGGCTATTTTACGCTTTTGATCAAGAAAATCGACGGCCGCTGGTTGGTGGTTCGAGACCACACCAGCTAGACCCTCGAAAAGACGTAAAACATTTCACTTGCGATCTGCCGCGAACGTTCATCGTATTGCGCAGCCTCCTGATCGGTATCATCAAAGGCTTTCGGATCTTCATACCGCACGGGGATTCGCACTTCCGCACCGGGAATAAACGGGCAATTTTCGTCGGCATGGGAACAAGTCATCACCGTTGCGAAACTCGTATGCGGATTAATGACATCGTCATACAATTTCGAAAATACGTTGATGGGGCGCGAATCTTGCGTGTGCAAGACAAAGTAGATCGGATTCGAATGTCCGTGTTTCGAGACAATGAAACCCATGCGCTCCAGTGAGGCAACGGTTCGTTCGTTGCAGGCGGTCACTTCCACGCCACCTGAATAACATTGAGCGGCTAATTGAAAATAATCTGCAGCTGTTTGTGCCCAAATCTGAGAAAATTGCGACCGACGCGAATTGTGCGTGCAGATAAAATTCAGACGGATGGGCTGCTCTTTTTCACGCTTGGATTTGATGTATTCGATCAAGGGCTGAAGGACGGTTTTGCGTTCATCCGTGATTTCCAAGGCTAAAATGGATTCGAGGTTTTCGTTTAGGGTATCGTTCATACGAAAAAAGGGACTGCTGGCTTGAGCTTTGGCACACCTGACAGGTGTGCCAAAGCTAAGGTATTTAT
>CAZUAZ010000022.1:22966-30212 GCA_964618445.1 uncultured Aquirufa sp.
CCTTGCGCGCGTGCTTGAACTAAACGGTTAGACATTTCCTCAAAGGTTTCCACTTGAAAACCTAGGTGACCAAAATTGGACTGAACACGCTCCGGATTTTCAATAAAGGAGATGATCAACGATGGACTATCGAGGACATATTTGGCATAACCCGGTTTTACCTTGGTGGCAGGTTGGCCAAAAAAAGTCGAATAAAAATTCACTGATGCCGCCAAATTGCTGACATAAAGTGACACGTGCATACGAGGAAAGCTCATGATTAACAGCAGTTAGATTGTTGAGAAACGAAATAATTTTCAAAAAACGATCCGAACAATTGGCTAAACTCCGCCCACTTTTCCGGATTAATGCAATAACAAACAGACACCCCTTCAATGGTGCCTTGGATAAAACCAATCTCTTTTAACTCACGCAGGTGCTGGGAAATGGTCGCTTGGGCGAGGCCAAGCTCTGAAATTAAATCGCCATTAATGCAGGTTTTAGACTTCACTAAATACTGCAGAATGGCCACACGCGCTGGATGACCTAATACTTTCGCCATTTGGGCGATCGCATTTTGCTCATCGGTAAACAAATCGGTCTTGGTTATTCCCATGGGGTTTGATTATTACATTGCAATGTTACGATGAATATCTTGAAAAAAAAAGTCTTGCCGCACCTTTGGCACACCTATCAGGTGTGCCAAAGGTAACAGGCGGCAAAAAGCTACGGTTTAAAAATCCATAACCCCGCAAAAAAACTGATAAAATTAATCGCGGTAATTTAAGGCAGGCTTGCGGTCGCCCAACAATGATTTGTATTGAAACTCGGCGCCTCCGCGTTTGGTCAACCACTCCGCGCGCGCTTCTTCGATCAAGACAGGTTTTTTGAATAAGTCCATCGCGGTAGCTGCTAGAGTTTTGGCAGCAACCATCATGCCTTTTCGGCCGATCGACATACCGCCGGCAGCGACAGCTTGCCAGCTATGCGCAGAGGTACCCGGAACCCACGTCGCGGTACCCAAACCGACCGTTGGCACCACCCAGCTCACATCCCCCACATCCGTTGACCCACCACCACTCGGATCCGGACGATCCATAAATACTTGATTTGTCGTGGCTAAATCGACGGCTTGCATGCCAACCGTCTGTTGCAATTGTTTCGCAAAAGCAAGTTCAGACGCATTCAATGTATATCCGCCCACGGCTTTTAGATTCGCACCCATCACATTGGCTAAGCGCTGATTTGGCAAAACTTCATACACACCACCGATCAACTCCGCCTCATACCGCGTGCCGGTTCCTAACGCTGCACCCTCGGCAATTTTCTCCAATCGACTCCACACATCAGCCACCACATCCCGCTGCGGCGAACGTACATAATAATACACCTCCGCAAAATCAGGCACGATATTTGGCGCTTTCCCACCATTGGTAATCACATAGTGAATACGTGTCGAAGACGGTACATGCTCCCGCATCATATTCGCCATGTGGTCCATCGCCTCCACACCATCCAAGGCCGAACGACCTCGTTCCGGTGACGCTGCCGCATGCGATGACAATCCATAAAAACGGAATTTGCCAGCTTTATTGGCCAATGATGACGAAGCCGAAACGGTGTTCTCATCGTTCGGATGCCAATGCAACATCACATCCGCTGTACTGAATAAACCCGCCCACACCATATATACTTTTCCAGAACCACCCTCTTCCGCCGGGCAGCCATATAATTTAATCGTTCCTTTTTGACCCGTTTCCTTCATCCAATCCCGCACGGCAATCGCCGCAGCAACTGACGCCGTACCAAACAAATGGTGCCCGCACGCATGTCCCGAATTACCTCCCAAACTACGTTTGGTAGGAATGGAATCCTGCGACAAACCTGGCAAGGCATCGTATTCCGCCATGATACCAATCACCGGTTTTCCCTGACCAAAAGTCGCCACGAAAGCCGTAGGAATATCCGCCACACCCGCCTCTACCGTAAATCCAGCCTGACGCAAGGTCTCTTGCAGCAACAATGAGCTTTGCTTTTCCTTATACCCTACCTCCGCATAATTCCATATTTTTTGAGCGATTTGCCCATACTGCGTTTCGCGTTCCACTAAACGTGAAAACACTTTTTTCTTGTCCAGCTCTTGGGCGTGAATCGACATGGCTAAGCAGAAAGCGGTGCATGTCAAGAGTAATTTTTGCATCATATTAGATCGATTTAATAAAATCAAATTTAGCCGGAAGCACCCGGAATTCAAATGTGTTGGATTCCAAAACTTCTCCATCCACCTGCGCACGCAACACGCGATCACACGAAATGGTTTGTTGGCGTATCCGCGAAAATCTCAAAAAAGGCAAACCCACGTGCTTCCCCGACTGAATGATGGGCATGTAAAATAAACGCTTCCAAACGGGCAGCGGATCACAAACCATCATATCCAATTCCCCATCCTCGATCGAAGCCATGGGAAAAAAATGAAATCCACCGCCCGCACGCGATGAATTAAAAACCATGCATAAAAAGACAGGAAGGTCTGAAATCCGATAATGCTTGAATCTGAATAAAGCAGGAATTGCGGCCAAATAATAGCCCAAACCGCCTTTGATGTACCGTATCGCCTCCATCGAGCGCAAAACCTCCCCCTCAATTCCGATCCCCACACCATTTAAAAATAGCATCTCATTCACCTGCCCGGCATCGAATCGCCCAGTAACACCAGCCAGCATTGAAGCCAAATGAGCTTCGCGCGAACAATCCCCAAAAAGTTTCCAGTAAAAATCATTCCCCGTCCCCCCTTTGAATAGGCCGATCGGCAAGGAACAGTCAGGATATCGATTGACAAAATAATTAAACGTTCCATCACCCCCCATCACCCAAACTTCCTCAAATCCTTCTAGCGCGAATGGCCACTCTTGGTCAAAAACCGTGATTTGATGCGTAGCACACTGCTTCAAAACCCAGCTTACATAACTAGCTAATTCCTGTTGCTTGTGAGGATTAATTAAAAACGCAATTTGTTTCATCCACAAATAAATGAAATAAATACAAATTAATCCAATGCATTCCCTCCCAGCCATTCCATCTGTAGGAACATTTTTGTATGTTTGTTTATGAACCAAAACTACCCAACCGCCATCATAACCGGTGCTTCCAAAGGAATTGGACGTGCACTCGCCCTCCTACTTGCCGGACATAATTTCCAACTCAGCCTCATCGCACGCAATCAAGGCGAACTCAAAGACCTCGCCGCGGAGATAACGGAAATTGGGCACCGACCGCTCTACTTTGCCGGTGATATTGCTGATGAAGCCTTTGTCACATTGGCCATCGAAAAGACAGCACAAACCTTCCAGAAAATTGATTTCTTAATTAACAATGCGGGCGTTGGCGCTTTTGGGCCAACCGAAAGTTATACGAGTGAAAAATGGGATCAAGTTTTTGACACCAATGTGAAAGGGACTTTTTTGTGTACCCAACACGTCCTACCCCACATGAAAGAAGCGAAAAAAGGCCACCTCATCACCATCGCATCCGATGTAGCGAAACGCGTTTTCGACGGTGGTTCCTTGTATTGCGCCTCAAAATATGCCCAGCATGCCTTCACGGAAGCAGTACGTAAAGAGGTTCGAAAAGATGGCATCAAAGTTTCTACGGTGTATTCCGGCTTAGTTGACTCCCATTTTCATGCAGACCCACAAGGCGATCCATCCCACGCGGATTGGTTGAGTCCTGAAAATATGGCCGACAGCATTTATTACATCATGAATCAGCCCGCGCATGTCGTGATCGACGAACTAATGATTCACCCTTTATCGCAGGAATATTAGCCAACAGTCTAGTACAGTTTGCGCAAAAACATCCGATTATTTAAATTTAATCTGAAAATAAACCTATTGGAATGTCTATAACAAAACCACAACTCAGCTTTAGTCAGATCATCAACATGAACGTTGGTTTTTTCGGCATTCAATATAGTTTCGGGCTCCAGCAAAGTGCGGTTAATCCCATCTATGATTTCTTAGGAGCGAGTCCAGATGAAATACCCTTATTGAATTTAGCGGGACCGGTGACAGGTTTATTGATTCAGCCATTCATTGGTGCCCTCTCCGATAGCACCTGGCATCCACGTTGGGGACGCAGAAAGCCTTATTTCTTTATCGGGGCACTTTTATGTAGTATCTGTTTACTCTTGTACCCATTCAGTTCCACTTTGTGGATGGCCGCCAGTTTACTGTGGATTTTAGATGCAGGAAATAATACCGCGATGGAACCCTATCGTGCATTTGTGGCCGATAAACTCAATGAGGATCAGCAGCCTACGGGCTTTCAAATGCAAAGTTTTTTTACGGGTTTTGGCCAAACCTTAGCCAATTTATCGCTCTTTATTTTCCCATTAATATTTATCGGAAAAACCGGCTCCTTACCCACTTGGGTATATGCCTCCTTCTTTTTAGGAGCGATTTGTTCCATTGGGTCGATTTGGTGGAGTATGCGGACAACGTCGGAAATTGAACCCACAGCCGAGGAACTTGCACAGATTCGGGCGCGCAAAGTCAGTGTGACGGAATCTGTTATTGAAATTTTTCAAGCAATCAAGGTTATGCCAAAGGTGATGTGGCAATTAGCTTTGATTTATTTATTTCAATGGTATGCCCTCTTCTGTTATTGGCAAAATTCTTCCAAAAGTATTGCATTATCTGTTTGGAACGCAACACCAAAAGATAATTCGGAACTATATGAAAAAGCGGTATCCTGGACTGGTTTAGTCAACGGATGGTACAATATTGTGACGTTTTTATCCGCTTTGGCCTTAGCGAATTTCGCCAAAAAATACGGAGCCAAATCAGTCCACATGATCTGTTTATTGCTAGCAGCCATCGGATTTCTGGCGTTTCCACACATCGAAAACAAGAACCTATTATTCTTTGCCATCTCAGGCTTTGGTGTTGGCTGGGCCAGCATGATGGGCATCCCCTATTTATTAGTTGTCAGTGACATTCCCAAAGAACGTTATGGCGTCTACATGGGCATCATCAATATGATGATTGTGATTCCGATGATTTTACAAAATATCTCGTTTGGGTATATTTTAAAGCACTTTTTAGATAACGACCCGAGAAATGCGATTACCTTTGCAGGCGTGTTATTGGCCATTGCTGCCGTAGCGACAGCTTTTATTAAACCATCCCCAACCAAACTAGCCTAATGAGTGTATTGTGTATTGGAGAAGCCTTGATCGATATGATCTGTACCGACAAAGGCTCGAGCTTATCAGACGGACAAAATTTTCTTAAAAAACCAGGCGGTGCCCCTACGAATGTAGCGGCGGCAATCGGTGCCTTAGGTGGCTCCGTTTCCTTATCTGCCAAAGTGGGCAATGACCCATTTGGCAAGCAATTAAAACAGGTGATGGCTGAATTCCATGTGAATACAGACCATGTTCATTTGGATTCCAAGCACTTTACTACCTTCGCTTTTGTCTCCTTAATGCTGGACGGCGAACGCGATTTTGTGTTTAACCGCGGCGCAGATGCGGAATTAACCGTGGACGAAGTCAATCAAATCGACCTAAGCCAAACCAACATTATCCATTTCGGATCTGCCACCGCATTTCTAGATGGACCCTTAAATGCTGCCAATTATCACTTGTTAGAAGCTGCCAAAAACGAAGGCAAAACGATCAGTTTTGATCCCAATTACCGGCATTTATTGTTTGGCGACAAACAAGAAAGCTTCATCAAACAATCGTGGATATTTTTGAAACAAGCGCATTTTACCAAATTAAGTGATGAAGAAGCAATGCTCATTACCGGAAAAAATTCCCTAGAAGAAGCGGCAGAAAATTTACTAAATAATATTCCTGGCGTATTTACAATCACTCTAGGAAAAGATGGAACGCTTTTGGGATTAGGTGGCAAAACCTACATCATTCCGAGTATTGCGATTAAGCCAACGGACACCACCGGTGCCGGAGATGCGTTCGTGGGTGCCGTCTTATACCAGTTGGATGAAGCATCCTTAAATCCTTCGAATTTAGGATTTGAAGGTTGGAATAAAATCATCCAAAATGCCAACAAAGCCGGTGCGCGTACCTGTGAATATATGGGCGCGATGGAGGCATTTAAACATTTAAATAATAGCATTTTTAATTAATATCCGTGTACAACCCAAGTCTACAAAAGAAGCTCCATGAGCTAATCAAATCGCATAAAATCAAAGATTCTGCTTTCCTGGAACGCTTCACAGCGAATCTAGATGATATATTTACGCATTTTCATGCCATTTACGGGTCACACCCCTTAGCGGCAGGATTATTCGAAACCTTATTAAATTCCATTTGTCAGGCGCACCTCGATCGATCGGATGCGTTAAAAAAGCGGGATGCACACAAGGAAAAAAAAGGCACGTGGTTCTTGAGTCAAGACCTCGTGGGTATGAGTTTATATGTGGACCGTTTCGCTGGTCAAATCAATAAGCTCCCATCCAAACTTCCTTACCTCGAAAAACTAGGCGTTAATTTCTTGCATTTGATGCCTTTGTTTAAAAGCCCGGAAGGGGAAAGTGATGGTGGCTATGCGGTGGAAGATTTCCGAGTGGTGGAAGAGCGCTTAGGAACGATCGATGATTTACGTGCATTTCAGGCTGAATTACAAGCAAAAGACATGTATTTGATGATTGACATCGTGCTCAATCATACCTCCCATCACCACGAATGGGCGAAGTTGGCAAAGAAAGGAATCAAAGAATACCAGGATTATTTTTACATGTACGATGATCGCCGCATCCCAGATTTGATGGATGAGACTATGCCTGAAATTTTCCCGGAAAGTTCACCGGGGAGTTTTACGTATGATGAAAAATCCGACAAATGGGTGATGACCGTGTTTCATCACTACCAATGGGATTTGAATTACACGAACCCACGCGTGTTTGTGGAGATGCTTGGCAATGTATTTTTCTATGCTAATTTGGGCGTGGACGTGGTCCGAATCGACGCACCGGCTTTCATTTGGAAACAAATGGGAACGACGTGCCAGAATCTTCCGGAGGCGCACCAACTACTACAATTGATCAAAATGTGTGTGGAAGTGGCCACGCCGGGCATGGCGATTTTGGGCGAGGCAATTGTAGCTCCGGCGCAGATTATGGAGTATTTCGGTACCGGCAGATACGCAACACATGAATGTGATTTCGCCTATAATGCCACGCAAATGGCCGTGCAATGGGATGCGTTAGCAACAGGAGATATTCGCATTATGCAGCATGCGCA
>CAZUAZ010000023.1:0-11994 GCA_964618445.1 uncultured Aquirufa sp.
CAATCAACATCGAAGATGAAATGAGAGGGGCGTACATTGATTATTCAATGTCGGTCATTGTTTCTCGTGCTTTACCAGATGTACGTGACGGTTTGAAGCCGGTGCATCGTCGGGTTTTGTACGGAATGGAGGAGTTGGGTGTTAGTTACAATAAATCATACAAGAAATCGGCACGTATTGTCGGTGAGGTTCTAGGTAAGTATCACCCGCACGGTGATTCATCTGTTTATGATACGATGGTGCGTATGGCCCAGGATTGGTCATTGCGTTATCCTTTGGTTGACGGTCAGGGTAACTTTGGTTCGGTCGATGGAGATTCTCCTGCAGCGATGCGTTATACGGAGGCGCGTTTGAAGCGTATCGCGGATGAGATGCTGGGTGATTTGAATAAAGAAACGGTTGATTTTCAGCCTAACTTTGATGATTCCTTGGATGAGCCTTCTGTTCTTCCTGCTAAAATTCCTAATTTATTGTTGAATGGTACTTCGGGTATCGCAGTGGGTATGGCGACGAATATGGCGCCACACAACTTGACTGAGGTGGTCGATGGAATTGGTGCATATATTGACAATCGTGACATTACGATTGCCGAGTTGATGCAATACATTAAGGCGCCAGACTTTCCTACTGGAGGAACGATTTATGGTGTTCAAGGTATAAAAAATGCATTTGAGACGGGTAGAGGTCGTATCGTTGTTCGTGGAAATGCTACGTTTGATACCTCAAAATCGGGTAAAGAGCAGATTATTGTTTCGGAGATTCCGTACATGGTAAATAAAGCTTCTTTGATTAAGCAATGTGCTGATTTGGTGAATGATAAGCGTATCGAGGGTATTTCTGAGATTCGTGATGAGTCGGATCGCCAAGGAATGCGTATTGTTTTTGATTTGAAGCGTGATGCGGTGGCGAATGTGGTTTTGAATAACCTCTACAAGTATTCGGCTTTGCAGTCTTCATTTAGTGTCAATAATGTTGCCTTGGTAAAGGGACGTCCTATGATGTTAAATCTGAAGGATTTGATTCATCATTTTGTGGAGCATCGGAATGAGGTGATTGTTCGTCGTACGCAGTTTGATTTGCGTGAAGCACGCAAGCGTGCACACATTTTGGAAGGCTTTATTATTGCGTTGGACAATTTGGATGCGGTCATTAAGTTGATTCGTAATTCGAAGGATCCGAATGCGGCGCAAGAAGGTTTAATGAGTACGTTTAATTTATCTGAGATTCAATCGAAGGCTATTCTAGAGATGCGTTTACAACGCTTAACTGGCATGGAGCGTGAGAAGATCATGAATGAATATGCGGAAATCATGAAGTTGATTGATGATTTGGAAGACATTTTGGCTAAGCCAGAGCGTCAGTTGCAGATTATCAAAGATGAGTTGTTGGAAATGAAGCAGCGTTATGGCGATGAGCGTCGTACGCAGATTAACATGACGGATGAGGAGTTCTCGGTAGAGGATATGATTGCGGATGATGAGATGTTAATTACGGTTTCTGCACAAGGATATATCAAGCGTACACCGATTACCGAGTATCGTTCACAAACGCGAGGTGGCGTAGGATCACGTGCGGTGATTACGAAAGATGATGATTATACGGAGCATTTGTTCTCAGCAACGATGCACAATTGGTTATTATTCTTTACGGAACGCGGTAAATGTTTCTGGTTACGTGTGTATGCGGTTCCGGAGGGTTCTAAGAATTCGAAGGGTCGACCAATTCAAAATATGATGAATATTGAGAATGGAGACACGATTCGTGCCGTTATCAATGTGAAATCGATTACGGATCCGGATTACATTGACAATAACTTCATTGTGATGTGTACTGAGGATGGAACGATTAAGAAAACTTCGTTAGAGGCTTATTCGCGTCCACGTCAAAATGGTATCAATGCGATTACGATTCGCGAAGGAGACCGTTTATTAGATGTTGCCTTAACTAATGGAAATAATCAAATTGTCATTGCTACGAATACAGGTCGTTCCGTACGTTTTGAAGAGACACGTGTTCGTCCGATGGGCCGTACTGCCGCGGGTGTAAAAGGTATTTGGATCGATGAGTCGATTGCTACAGAGAAGGTAATTGGTATGGTTTGTGTGTCAGATCCTGAGGTTCAACAGTTATTAGTTGTGTCTGAGAAGGGATTTGGTAAGCGTTCGGAAGTTGAAGATTACCGCTTGACGAATCGGGGTGGAAAAGGGGTTAAAGCTTTGAACATCACGGAGAAAACGGGTAATTTGGTGGCTATCAAGGAAGTTAATGATAATAATGACTTGATGATTATCACGAAGGCGGGAATATTAATTCGCACAAGTGTGGCTGAGTTACGTGTAATGGGTCGCAATACGCAAGGGGTGAAATTGATTCGTTTGAAAAATGAGACAGATGAAATTTCGTCCGTAACCAAAATTGAGAAAGAACCAGAACCGGAAGAGGTAGTGTTGACTGAGGGTGTTGAGATGGTAGAAGGAGCGGTAATGGATCAAACTTCAGAAGACCAAGCAGGGGAGGAGACTCCAAATGCGGATGGAGCTGAAGAGCAAACAGAAGAATAATTTTTTGGCCCGTATGTGCATACGGGCTTTTTTTTAATTTAACTAAACATATGAAAAAAGTAGTTTTAACCCTGATTACTGTGGTCATGGCCGCAGGCTCAACGTTCGCTCAGGTGGACAAGGCTTTGGTCGAAGCACAAAAGAAAAGTATTTTGGATGCTGTTAAAAAGGCAGATGAATCGGTAAAGAAATCACCTACGAAGCCAAGATTATGGTTAGAACGTGCGGTTGCCTACTTAGATTTGGCTTCTTTCCCAGACTCGACCGTTTCTACATTGGATTTAGAGGCTTCATTTAAAGCAATTGAATACATTGCTGAGGCAGTTAAATTAGATACGAAGGAGGGGAAAAAAGGTTCCATTGCGAAGGATGCTGAGAAATTATTGGATGGAAGAGAGAAGGCTTATGGCGCATTGATGAACGTAGGTGTCATTAAATACCAAGGAAAGGATTATTTATCTTCATTCCGGTATATGTCCAAGGCATCTGAAATAGCACCGAAAGACACGATGTCTGCAATGTATACGGGAGTCGTTGCACAATTGTGTCAAAAAGATGCAGAGGCGCGCAAGTCGTATGAGCATTATATGGCCATTGGTGGTAAGGATATGGCTATTATTTATGGTTTAGCTCAAATTTATAAGGTTGCTAAGGAAGAGGAGAAGGCTTTGGCAATGTTAGATCAAGGTATTGCGCTTTATCCATCGAATAAGGATTTACGTAATGAGAAGTTCAATATGTTGATCTCATTCAATCGTATTGATCAGGCAATTACTCAATTGAAGGGGTCGGTCGAAAAGGATCCTAAGGATGTGATGAATTTGTTTAATTTAGGCTTATTGTATGAAAATAAGATCAATGGGTTGAAGGATGAGGTAAACAAAATTGCAGAAGCTACCATTAAAGTTGAAAGTGCAAAACGTAAAGTTGCTTCTCAAAAAGATAAGGCAGAGGTTTATGTGGATGAGTTAAAGCGTGTGAAGGCGAAGTTGAAAACAGCGCAGCCCAAGCAAAAGCCGGTTTACCAAGCACAGATCAATAAAATTGAGGCATCAATTAAGGCTGATAATGATGAGTTGAAGTTATTAATGGATGAGCAAGCTGAAGCTGAAAAGGCAGTAGGGGATGTGGCAGCGAATAAAGCCAAAATGGACGAATTACAAGGTAAAATAGCCAAATTGCGCGAAGAATTACCAGGTTTCTATATTCGTGCTTTAGAAGTGGATGCGAATTATTATGATGCTTTGTATCAATTAGGTGCGATGTCTTACAATGATGCGGCTGAAATCAAGCGCAAAGTGAATGCAATGGACATGGAAACCTATAAGAAAGAAGGTAAGGCTGTAGAGGAGCAAATTGCGGCTAAATACAAAGAGGCTTTACCATACTTTGAGCGTGCGTTGGTTGTGAAGAAAGATGATGACTTAAAGGAGATCTTGCGCCAAGTGTACCGTGAGTTGAAAATGGAAAAGACGGTAGATTAATATAAAGACGTTTGACGTCAGACATTAGTCATTAAGAAAAGGCTGCTCAGAAATGGGCAGTCTTTTTTTTAGGTAAGAAGTAAGAAGGTCCAGAAATATAAGCTATTGTAGGTTTATTAAATATATATTTAACATAATATAAATTATATAACAATTTAAATAGAAATTGTAGAGACGCGATACTTCACTTTGTTTGGGATAATTAGACGCGAGCATCGCGTCATTACAATGATTTACGTCCAAAGTCTAACGTCCGACGTCTAAAGTCTAATACTAAAGGTTGTCCAGCCATTCAACTCAGATTGTACGGTAATTTGGCCAGTGTGTAAATGAACGATGCGTTCAACAAGTGATAAACCGATGCCATAGCCCTTGGCATTGGCTGTATTTTCTCCACGAAAGAAAGGTTGGAATATATAAGGTAAATCAGCCTCAGGAATGCCTTTTCCTTCATTTTTTACCTCGATTACAATCTTGTTATCCTCAATAGCCAGTTGTACAAATGCCTGCTTTTTTGGGCTGAATTTACACGCATTTTCCATTAAGTTTTTAATGGCTGTTAAGATCAATTTTTCATCGCCCTTGATCATCAATAACTCTTCGTCTTCGGGCATGAATTGTGTATCAAATAGTACTTTATAGGACGAATTTAACTTCTGTGTTAAACTGCGTGCCTCCCAAAGTATTTCGTCAATTCGAATCAACTGAAACCCTGCTTGGTAGTCAGAAACACTGATTTTATTTAATTCAAGTAAGGATTCCGTAATTGCTGCCAAATCCTGTGTATCCTCTAAAACTGAGGCAATTGTCGACTTATAATCTGCCGTGGAACGCTCATTTAATAAACTAACCTCTAATTGTGCTGAAATCTTTGTTAATGGATTTTTTAACTCATGAGAAACATTGGCAATAAATGTTTTCTGAAACCTAAATGCACTCTCAATTCGTTCTAACAAGCGGTTAATGGTAGCTACCATTTTGCCGATTTCATCCTCCGAATCTGCTGTTTCCAGCCTTTGTTCCAAGCGTTTGGGTGACAATAAATCTACTTGTTTGATGACCTCAGAAATAGGACTTACTGCCCTACCCGCAAAGAACCAACCGGAAATAACTACGATAAATACGAATAGAAGAAACAAAGCGATTAGTATGTTCTTTAAATCCTTTGCATTTTCTGCTGAATATTGGTCAACTGCACCCGCAAAAACGACTATTTGGCCCTCTGGGGTCACAAATACAGTACCAAGTACCTCCAACTCATCTGTTTCAAATCGAACCTCTTTCTTCTTGAACACTTCGCGTACCCGATTGACATCTATATGAAAGTTGATCGTATCATTCGATCGATAAATGCGCTCATTGCATGTATCATAGGCCATTATATTCTCTCGATATAAGATATCGCGATTAGCACGGTCGATGATTCTTAACAGCTTAGAATCAACTTGTTTGACGTTGACTAATAACTCAGCGGCGGTGTTTGCTTTTTGGCGGAGCCGACTGTAAAATTTGTCTTTATAGTTCTGCTGGGTGAAAACATAGATAATGAAATACGAAACGAATAAAATCGCCGAAACTAAATACGTAAACTGATATGTTAGTCGGGAACGTATTTGCATTATTCTTGTCGTAAAATGTATCCCATACCAAATTGTGTATGAATCAATTTGCTCGAAAAGCCTTTATCTACCTTTTTTCGCAAGTAATTCACATAGACTTCGATCAAATTTGAGCTATTCTCATCCTCAACTTCCCAGATATTTTCAGCAATTTCAGCCTTAGAAATGACTTTTTCTTGGTTGCGAAGAAAGTATTCCATCAACTGGAATTCTTTGGCTGTTAGGTTTATTTTCTGCCCAGAACGTGAGACTATTTTACTTGTAAGATCTAATTCTAAGTCGGCAAATTTCAATACCTGTGCCTCAATCATCGTTTGATTGGAACGTTTAATTAGCGCTTTAACACGAGCTAAAAATTCTTTAAAGTCAAAAGGTTTAGCTAAATAGTCATCCGCTCCTGCATCAAACCCTTCTATTTTATCGTCAGTGGTGCTTAATGCGGTTAACATCAATATAGGTGTTTGAATACCTTCTGCCCGTAATTTTCGGCATAGCTCAAGGCCGTTGATACCCGGAATAATGATATCGGAAATAATTAATTGATAGGCATTACGCATAGCTAATTGGTGCCCCATATTCCCATCATAAGCTACTTCAACGACATAATTATTCTCTTCTAATCCTTGCTTTAAGGATTGAACTGTTTTTGGCTCATCTTCAATTAATAAGATTTTGACCATTTAGCGTAAGATACTCACCAGGTCTGCTGGTGAATAATTAATAGATTTAAGTACTTTATTGTCCGCCTTGCGATATACCTTCCACAGGCCATTTTCTTCTAAAATTTCTGCTTCAGTACCATCTTTATCTGCATAAAATTTTACCGTTGCTTCTGCTTCAGCTAAGCTTTGACAAGCTTTTGACATATTGGATCGCTGTACTTCATTGAATAATTCGACGAATTTTTCACCCATGCCAAACTCCAAAACAGCTCCTGAAAGGACATATTGTAAATCACATAAAGCGTCAGCTATTTCAATTAAATCATTCGCAGCTATGGCTTCATTAAGCTCTTCTAGTTCTTCTGCCAATAAGCTTACGCGGAGCTGGCAGCGTTCTGCACTAGGAATACTTGGTTTATCCACAATGGGTGCACCAAATGTTTGATGAAACTGGGCTACTTGGTTTAAAGAATCGAGTTTTTGCATATTTTAAGCGTTATTCCTTTAAAATTAAACAATTAATTATGCAAATTAAAAAGCCATTTAGCTAGATATATGGTCCATTTGTGCACATTATCCACAGTTATCCACATAAAATTGTGGATAACTGTGGGAATTAATCCACAATTGTTCACAACTGTGGATAAGTCGTGGAAAACATCGGTTATTGTAAACTCCTAAGACTGTGGTTTGCTTTCAGAAAAAGTCCCATCCGAATAAAAAATTAGTACGCGCTCAATTTTCTTTTCCAGGTAAGTTGGGTTTGCTACCGAAGTGAATACTGGAACGTTGGAATTACGCGCAACCTGACTGCTTTCTCTGGTGCGCCTGAGATTTGATTGTACGATCGTTTGTTCAGACGAATTATTTTTAACGGATTCTGAGGGCGTTGGTAAAATTGGGTCAAAAAGTGATGGAGTTGAAGGAACTGGAATTATTTCTTTAGCTGTAGCCAAAGATCCTAACGTACGATCCTCAAATAATAAATCCTCAGCCGTGATTTCAGGAAATACACGTAGTATCTTCTGTACGACATCTAAGCTTGGCTTATTGCGACCAGATAGGATATGTGATATACTACTACGTGGAATACCTAATTTATCAGCGAATTGTGACGCACTTAGTTGCTTGCGCTTAATTAACAATTCTATCTTATCACTTAAATTCATAATTGGTTTTTGTAAACAAATTTCATTACAAAAGTAAATTATAAATTAACAAAAACAAACTCAAATTAGAACACAAATGTAATTTACAAAAGTGATATGCAATCTGAATGTAACGCAATCAGTTTACTTTTGTAAAGAGAACCAACTCCCTTTTTAAAGTCCTTTTTTGACATACCTAATTCAAAATAGATCTCCTCAGCAGGGCTTTTATCATGTAATTTAAGGACACCATTGCTGGCCTTAATCGCATTTAATATACGCTCAGCTTGCGCATCGATGCGGACCATACCCACTTGTTCTAAACGTAAATCAAGTTTACCATCTTGTCTTACGTTACTTATGTATACATCAGTCGGCTCACCAAAAGTTAAGTTTGTAAACACTTGATTTTTGAACAACATTCCAATTTTACAATTGTTTACTAAGCATTTTATCCCTAGATCTGTGTGTTCAAATGGAATGGCTGATACTTTGTCTCCAATTGTAAATTCACTTCCATCGGTGACAGGAAGAAATTTTTCAATGCGGGCTGATGCGACGATGCGATCTGTTTGTCCATCTAAATAGATATAAACAAAATAAGATCTACCTACCGACATCTTTTGGAATTGTTGGCTGAATGGAACGAATAGATCTTTGGCCAAACCCCAATCCATAAAGACACCTAGTGGAGTAACGGATTTTACTTCTAAATAGGCAAATTGATCGATGGTCGCCTTTGGTTTTAAAGTCGTGGCTATGATGCGATCCTCTGAATCTCGGTAAATGAATACGTCAATAAAATCATCAATTTGATAATTTTCAGGTACATATTGCTGAGGAAGTAAGATTTCATCCTCATAACCATCGAGGTATAAACCAAATGGGACT
This sequence comes from uncultured Aquirufa sp., assembly GCA_964618445.1. Lineage (GTDB taxonomy): Bacteria > Bacteroidota > Bacteroidia > Cytophagales > Spirosomataceae > Aquirufa. The sequence continues at coordinate 8,366 of CAZUAZ010000023.1, forward strand.
TCTTTAATAATTCGTAGGTGATTGTATTCACCAATTCTTAATTCATTTTCCATAAAAAAACCCGGTTGGTTGAACCGGGTTATAAAGGTAAGGATAGATTTTGGTTTAGACTACCACATTGTTCTCGCGCAAGGCTTGATTCAATGAGGTTTTTAAATCAGTGCTTTCTTTGCGTTTACCAATAATTAAGGCGCAAGGTACTCCATACGTACCAGCAGGGAAATTCTTTTGAATAGATCCTGGAATAACAACTGAGTTTTCAGGAACATATCCAATATATTCCACTGGCTCAGGTCCACTTACGTCAATAATCTTAGAACTGCCTGTAATGGTTACTCCAGCACCTAAAACTGCCTTTTTCCCAATATGAGCACCTTCTACCACAATACAACGCGAACCAATAAACGCGCCGTCTTCAATAATTACTGGAGCAGCTTGTGGTGGTTCTAATACTCCTCCGATTCCAACACCACCACTTAAATGGACATGTTTGCCTATTTGGGCACAACTTCCTACCGTCGCCCAGGTATCTACCATTGTTCCCTCGTCTACATACGCACCAATATTGACATAAGAAGGCATTAAGATTGTTCCTTTTGCCAAAAATGCACCATATCGTGCAACAGCTGGAGGGACAACGCGAACCCCCAATTCTTTATAATTTGTTTTCAAACGCATTTTATCATGATATTCAAAAATGCCTACTTCACTTACAGTCATCTGACGTATAGGGAAATACATGACAATGGCTTTCTTCACCCATTCATTTACTTGCCATGTTCCATCGGCTTTTGGTTCAGCGGTACGTAACTCGCCAGCATCTACGGATGCTACTACTTGTTCAATCGCCGCGATAACTTCTGGGGTATTTCTTGTCTCCGGTTTGTCCCAGGCCGATAAAATGATTTGTTCTACTGAATTCATAAAATATGTATGCAAAAATTTAGGAGTGCAAATTACCAATAAAAGATTTTTATCTCGACTCTTCAGCTAAATAAATCTTGATTGGGCGTATTTAGGCCACAAAAATGCCAATTTTCCAACAAGAATTTAACTTCAACTTTAATTAGCTAAATTACTGATTATCAGTTAGTTGATAATTCGTTCCAAATAATGTTTTGTGTAAAAAGGCTTGAAAATTAGCCAAATAAACAAGTGACATTCTGTCACTCCCCTGCCCCACTCGATTTGCGAAGCATTTCCATACTCAAATATGCAAAATATTTTTGAATAAAAAACGTATCCGAGGAGAATTTGTCAAAAAATACTGTATTTAGCATTTTAGCTAAATTAGAATTGTTCGATTTACAATTGTTTAATATGGATTTAAAACGTTTAAATCAAGGTATTTTCGTACTATTCTTGGAATTATTCTATTAATTGGCTATTTTTGAGTTTAATAAGGAAATCAAATTAATTCATTCAATGAGAAAAATTAAAGTTGCCATTAATGGTTTTGGTCGCATCGGTCGACTTACTTTCCGTCGTTTATTGGAAAAAGAAAATGTAGAAATCGTTGCAATCAACGATTTAACTGACAACGCTACTTTAGTACACTTGTTAAAGTATGATTCAGTACACGGACGTTTTAACGGAACTGTTACTTCAGATGCAGATAGCATTACTGTCAACGGTCACGTAATCAAAGCTTTTGCTGAGCGTGATCCTAAACAACTACCTTGGGGCGCTTTAGGAATCGATGTTGTATTAGAATCAACAGGTCGTTTTATTGATCAAGATGGCGCTGGCCAACATTTAACAGCTGGTGCTCGTAAAGTTATTATCTCTGCTCCTGCTAAAGGTGATATTCCTACAGTTGTATTGGGTGTAAACGATGATACATTGACTGATGATATGACAATTATCTCAAATGCTTCTTGTACTACAAACTGTTTAGCTCCAATGGCTAAAGTTTTAGATGATGCATTTGGAATTGAAAAAGGCTTCATGACAACTGTTCACGCGTACACAGCTGATCAGAATTTGCAAGATGCACCTCACTCCGATTTACGTCGTTCACGTGCGGCTGCTTACTCAATTATTCCAACATCTACAGGTGCTGCTAAAGCAGTAGGTTTAGTTTTACCACACTTGAAAGGTAAATTAGACGGAAACGCGATGCGTGTTCCTACTCCAGATGGTTCTGTAACAGACTTTACGGCTGTATTGAAGAAAGATGCTACTGTGGCTGAAATCAATGCTGCTTTGAAAGCTGCTGCTGATGGCCCTATGAAGGGTATCTTGGAATTTACTACGGACGAAATCGTTTCTATTGATATCATCGGAAATCCACACTCATGTATTTTGGATTCTAAGTTAACAACAGCGATGGGTAACCTAGTGAAAGTTGTTGGTTGGTATGACAACGAATTTGGATATTCTTCTCGTGCAGCTGATTTGATCGCTCGCGTAGGATAATTCGAACTACATATTGCTAACAAAAAAGAGGCTTATGCCTCTTTTTTGTTTTCTACCCGCGCATAATTGATTGTAAATCCCTTATCGTACCAAATTTTTTCAAATCGGGTCTTGATCCCAAAATGATCTTCATTCCATTCCGAAGTATATAAATCCTTTGTTTCGGCCAATATAGGTAGTTGGTGCGCATGAAACTGCTCCAGCGAATAATCGAAGAACGGTTCTGAATCCGTTTTCAAATGTATAATCCCTCCAGGTTTTAATAAGCGTAAATACTTCGTGAGGAAGAATGGAAAAGTCAAGCGCTTCTTCTCATCCCGGTCCTTCATACGTGGATCCGGAAAAGTGATCCAAATTTCATCGATCTCATTTGGCAAAAAGAAGTCTTCAATAAATTGAATTTGTATTCGTAAAAAGGCAACATTCTTTAGTTGCATACTTTCCGCCTGCCGTCCACCTGCTGCGAGACGATCTCCTTTAATATCGATCCCTATAAAATTTTTATCTGGGAATAATTGGCCCAAGCCATTCGTGTATTCTCCCCGACCACAGCCAAGCTCTAAGACGATTGGATTTGAATTTTGGAAATAGTCAGAAAGCCATTTTCCTTGGCAATGCTCAAAAAAATCTTTGGGACTTTGAATGACATTGGCCAATGCCTCAGCCCATTCGTATTTGTATGTTTTTCTTCGACTCAAAATCTATTCAGCTATTTCAGCGACCATATAGGTACTTCCAGTAATTAATATAAAATCCGCCTGCGTCTTGCGCGCTGCCGCTAAAGCGAGATTGACATTGGTAAATGTCTTACCCTGCAATCCGAAGATATTCGCCTTAGCTTGAAGTTCATTGGCTGATAAGGCTCTTGGATTTGATGCCTGGGTGAAATAATACTGCGCATCTGTTGGAAACAAACCTAATACACGATCCAAATCCTTATCAGCGACCATCCCTAAAATGATATGAAGCCGCTTTATATTCATTTTGGCCAACTGACCCAATACTTCCGTAAGTCCAGATGCATTATGTGCAGTGTCTGCTACCACCCAAGGTTCTCGACCCATAATCTCCCACCTTCCACGTAATTGGGTATTTTCTCTTGCCAATTGAATTCCCCGTTGAACTGATCGTGCTGTCAGTTGTAAAACATGCATATTACTCAATTGAACACACCAGGCAATGACGCCACGTATGTTATGCACCTGATACGC
>CAZUAZ010000023.1:12094-30084 GCA_964618445.1 uncultured Aquirufa sp.
TACTCAATTGAACACACCAGGCAATGACGCCACGTATGTTATGCACCTGATACGCACCAGCATACGGACTTAAAATCTCTAAATCACCCCATGCTTCAGTATGGGCCAGCAAGTGTAGCTCCAAACCGTTTTGGCTCACTTGAGAAATTTTTACCACATCAGCCGCAAATTGAAGCGGGGCATTACGTTCCAGCGCCTTGGTTTCAAAAACTGCTTGAATTTCATCTTGTCTTTCGCTGATGAGTATCGGAATCTGATTTTTAATGATTCCTGCTTTTTCTGAGGCAATTTCTGCTAAGGTATCCCCTAGCATATCTTGGTGATCATAGCCTATGTTTGTTATATACGTCGCTATCGGCTCAATGATATTTGTCGAATCCAAACGTCCACCCAATCCAGTTTCAATGATTGCATAATCCACACCTTGTTCCTGGAAATAGGCAAAGGCCATAAGGACTGTCCATTCGAAAAAACTAGGTCTGATTTCAGAAATTAGGTCTTGATGTTTTTGGAAAAAAGCAACTACCCATTCTTTAGCAACTTCCTTTCCATTGACTTTAATTCGCTCGGTAAATGATTTTAAATGCGGAGATGTATATAGGCCAACGCTAAATCCTTGTTCTTGCAAGATAGAAGCCATAAAATGGGACGAACTCCCCTTTCCATTTGTACCTGCAATATGTAAGCTTTTAAAATGCTGTTGGGGATTACCCAGCTGAGCCGCTAATTGTTGAATATTCCCTAATCCTGGCTTAAACGCTTTTTTACCTTCCCGATGAAATACAGGAAGTTGGGCATATAAGAAGTTGACAACCTCCTCGTAAGTCATACCAGTCAAAATAGCCTGAATTAGTTTGTAGGGACAATTTTGATCGTTTTGAATCCACTTGCACCGCGTGAAATACCTTCACTGCGTGGATAAAAACGGGAATTTTTGATTAGTTTTTTATAGCGCTCTGCTAAAGAAAGTTTGACGTTTGTCCGGTCAATTCTAATCTCCGTGACATTACCACGCTCGTTGATCCGAATGAAAAAGGTAATTTCCCCTGTTTCAGATCCGTTATCTATACCGTTCAAAGCCTTGGTATCAAATGTCCAATCTTGTGCAATTTTACCCTCACCTTGCCCGGTTCCGTTTCCTGATCCGCGTCCACCACCTCCAAGTCCCGTTCCTAAACCTTTTCCAGATCCAGCACCTGTTCCTGTGCCATCACCTGCTCCGGAAGCAGCACCAGCTTTTGGACTGCGTTTACCAAGTGTTAATGATAAGTCCACTGGCTCCTCTACCTCTTTCGGTTCTACGGGCACTGGTGGTTGGGCTTTAACGGTTACGGGGCTTGCTACATTACTCGTTAATGCAGGTGTTGATGTCGTTTGAACGGCATCGGCAGTTGATTGAGTTAATTCTTGTTTCTGGGGAGCTGGGGCCGGAGCCGGTGGTTCTGGTTCAAAACTAATTTCGCCAATTCCAGCATCTTCCACAGGAGTTGCCGGCGGATTAGGTGAATCATTCCAAATTTTTACCTGCCAAATCAGCAAAAACAACAGCGTATTAATCGCTAAGGTTATGGCTAAAGCCTTACGCTGATTGCTTTTTTCGAACTTTTTATCTGAATATGCTAAGCTCATAGGTACTATTGTTTTTTAAACACCCAAATATCTAATTTCTTGTCTTTCTTTAATTCAGCGGCTTTTTGATAACCTAAATCAAAATTTGCTACGCGTCCTACACTCACCCGGAAATGCTTCTCTCCTGCTTCTTTATCAATGATTTCGACGTCAGTAAAGCCCTTGCTGACTAATTCCGATTGACAAAGGGCTGCTTTTTCCTCTGTCAAAAAACTTGCAGCGACTAAATAAATTTCGTCTGATGGGGTAGTTTCAACTTTTTCAACTGAATTCGCTACCTCTGGTACACTAGTAGTAACCGATTTAGCAATAACTACTGGCGTAGCTACTTTTTCTTTTTTCTTAATCTTAATAGTCAATGGACTCATGGAACTATTAACATATCGCGAATTAGGCTCTGTTAAATAATAAGCAGCGGTACCTCCTAGCATAAACGCCAAGATAACATAGGTATAAAACTTAACTGATATTCGCTTTTGTTTTTCTTCAGCAACCACAGGTGCTGCATCGGTCATTGATTCTACAACTGGATTAGAAATTAAGACCGGTTTTTGAGCCTTTGGCTTTATTTGTACAGGTAATAGACCAAATTGAGCTAAATCAAAATTAGTGTCTGGATTTGGTTCAAAGGTGATTTTTGATTCATTCTGCAAGGTGAATGTCCCAACTTTACCCAAAATAACCTCCTCACCTGCTTGAATTCGCTGATTTAATGCAAGGGCAAAATCATGAATGGCTTTAAAGGCTTCCTTTTGTTTTAATCCTTCTTTTTGAGCTAATGCCATGGCTAAGACGCCATCATCCGATCGTAAACGCTCATTAAAGGCAACCCATTTACGTTTTGGGTAAATAGTCGAAGTCGATTCATCAAATGTAAAATCTTTTGTATTAAGTACGAAACCACCAAATTGCGGAATTACCACGCAATCATAGTTGAGTAAAGATTCTTCAATAAGGGATACAATCGTTTCTTGCATATTGACTAAAAAGAATAAGCTACACCTACCGTATAATTAAGTCCTTGGGTAGCATAGTTCAAATATCGTTGATATTCTTTACCCAACAAATTATTTGCACTGACAGAAGCATTGAATTTTTTCGTGATCAAATAATTTACTTTCAAATTCAAATCAATAATGTCATCCATTTTAACTGATTTGCCAGTTTTGGCTTGCATACCATACAATCCACCGATGTAGAATAAGTCAGGCGATACAATGATACGATCTTTAAAGGTGATTGAATTCGTAAATGATAAACTCAACAATGGTCTAGAAATCGCCTTTCCATCCGCAATATTAATATTGGTAAATTGATTATAGTCGTATTTTAGAATAGATAAAACCTTGTCGAAGGTTTGATAATTGATTTGTCCCGACATATTCAATACCTGTACTTTCTTTTCCCCTCCCGCATAGGCAATATTAAATCGAGTTGAATCGGTCGCTGGAACAAAAAATGCCAAATCACTAAATTCAGAATAGGAAACTTTCATTTCAAAATCTAAGTTGCGTTCATTTGAGCCTTTAACCCCACCATAAATATTGGATGTCTGTACCGTATTACGCAAGTTTACCTGCTGAGCCATCCAATTATTCTCCGCAACGAACTGATTCAACGAATTGAAATAAGTTTCACCCCCTAAGCCCACGAACACATGTATAAAGTCGGTAGGCTTCACATCCAATTTTACAACAGGGAATAAACGTGTCTTATTCAGTCCCAATAATCTATCTTTCTCATTCGCTAAATTAATTCCTGCAGTCACCGACAAGCGATTATTCTTGTATAAGAAACTCGGCTTAATCCGGTATAATTCCCTACGATTTGTTTGGCCAAAGGTGTTTTCTGACATATTCATTTCACCTACTAAATAGGCCGACAAATTATCGTTCACATGTAAGATGGATTGAATTTTACTATCCCAAATCCATTCACGTGTATTGTAATTTGTACTTAAATAAGTTAATCCGGAGGTTGCGATATAATCAAATTTGGCATCTTTCTTTGCATTAGAAATACTACCTGCATAATTGAACTTGTTGTATGTTATGGCTAAATCACGGATTGTTCCACTGCCATCAAAAATTTTCTCATCACGCCCGTAATAATTATTTCCAGTACGTCTAAAGCTAATTTGACCATCCAATAAATATTGACCTGTAAAGGTTTTTGAATAAGCTTTTACTTCGTTTTCATTCCGCCCAGAATTTCCTCCACCAATAGGTCCGCGCCGATTAGCATCATGATTAATGTATAATCCATGAAATTGAGTTTCCTTTGGATTAAATCCAAAATGGCCATTCAAAACAGTATGCCCGAAATTACCAGCACCTATTTTAACTAAGTTTTTAAACTTTGGACCAAAAGAAGAAACTAATTCATCTCCGGTGCGAGGACCAATGATAGAAGTCGTTAAAATCGTTTTATTAGCTGTTTCCCACCGACGATCAAAAAATTCGTACTTCATTTTGCGCCCTTTTTGCGCATTTTCAATTTCAGTTAAAGGTTCGAAATTGCGCGAAATTTGTGGCTGGAGTACAATTTTACGCTCCTTCTCTAAAATGATATCATCATTCTGAATATTTCCTTCCTTTTTATCTTGAGCCAAGACCTGAACTTGTACCCCCAAGATTCCAAATAAGCTGCAAAGGATGATTGATTTTGCGTTCATTTCAATTTTCATGTTCTCTTATTTTAGGGGTAAGCTTTTTAATTTCGTTTTAGCCACTTCTACAATCGCATTATCCGTTGAGTTATCAATGATCGACTTTAAGATTGCTCGCGCTTGGGCTAGATTTTTAAGGGAGACAAAGTTGTCGGCCAACAATACATAGGCTTTGCCAATGACGCCATCTGAAACATCCGCGAATTCATTTTTGAATTTGGTGGTAATCATTTCATTTGACTCTTTGTATTTTCCTGCTTGGCTTAATTGCAATGCAAATTCAATTTGTGCTTCACCCCCTATATCATTTTTATCTAAAGCGATTGTTTTAGCTAACCATTCATTTCGCTGACCTATTTGTGTGCTATCTGAATAGGAATCCGCAAGTTTACGACTCATCGTTGCTAATTCAGTGGTCGAATACAAGTCTAAAGGTTCAACCTCTAAAATCACTTTGCCAACTGAATCTAAATTCTTAGCTGCATAGAAAGCATTGAAAATTTGGGTGTAGCCCATCAATACATTTTCAGGTTCTTTGATTCTCGCCTGATGCATCCGGTAGTAATTTACAGAGGACTGGTAATTTCCTAAGTTGAATTCTAATTCAGCCGTACGTAAAATGGCTTTATTTACTTGCGGGTGAGCATTTTGTTCGATAACCTTTTTGTAGGCAGCTACTGCTTCCGTGGAATCCTTGATTTGATCAGCCGCATCCGCAATTAAATAATAGGCTTCCACGACATTTTCATCTGTTGGGTATTTGGTCACAAAATCCTTTAAGGCTAGAATTGCTTTATCAAATTTCTTACCATCATAAATTCCCTTAGCTGCGCTATATTTCAAATCCATTGCCTCAGCATCATTAGATTCAGACGCATGACTTGCTTGGTAATTTTCCAATACTTGGCCAAATTCCTCAGGGCGCCCCACTTTAATTAAGTTCTCTTGTAGGCCGATCAATGCATCTTTGGCAATTTTGTCAGCAGAGAATTCATTGATAATGCGTTTGTAATCCGCAAGAGCTAATTCAAATTGCTCATTGTTTGTATACGCTTGAGCACGTTTTAAAATCGATTGCGCTAGGTACTCACTCTTGGTTTTGGCATCAATTATTTCAGTAAAGCCCGCAATCGCCTCTTTGTACTTATGTCCATTAAACAATAAGATGTTCTCTTGGAAAATGGCATCCTCTGCGAATTTAGAATCTGGGAAATTCATTCGAACCTGCTTGAAGGTTTGTCTTGCTTCTGCATCCCGGTTCAAATAACTAAGCGTCATTCCCTTTTGATACAAGGCATAATCTTTTTCAGTTTTAGCGATTTCTGCAGCTTGTGAATAATAGGTCAAGGCGTCTTGATATTTACGTGATATTAAATACGTATCAGCTAAACGAATTAAGATAGCAGGATTGTTTTTTGAGTTTGGTGCTGCTTTTAATCGATCTACGTAAGCTTTGAAAAGATTATTCGCTTTTGTGAAATCTTTCGTATTAAAATAGGCGAATGCAAGACCCATGCGAACTTGTTGAATGAAATCCTCAGTTTGTCCTTTTCCGGTCAATAATGGATTATATATTTCGATGGCCTCTTCAAATTGCTTTAACTGAGAAAGCGTCTCTGCTTTTCCAAGCAAGGCCAATTGCGTGTGTTGAGCCTTTTGAGGTGTATTAATTGAAATATCAAATAGCTTTATCGCCTCATCAAAATGTTCCTCGTTGTAGGCACGAACACCTAAATTATAGCTTAATGTCTGGTAGGCCTCGTTTAATTTAGGAGATCGATTCGTTAATCCTTGTAAATATTCTAAGGCCACCTTCAGGTTATCGGCATGTAAAAACGCATCAGCAACTAATTCCACCGCTTCTTCTGTGAATTTACTTTTTGGAAATTTCGCATTGAAAGCCTGAATTTCTTGAATTGTTTCAGATGCCCGCCCTAAATCTAGCTGTACTTTAGCGTGGTTATAATAAGCTTCCTCTTGTATTTGGGTATTAAAACTTAGGTTTTTGGCCAAATCAAATGCCTCTAGGGTAGCTGCCAAATTTCCCGCATTTAATTGCGCAAGTGCAAGAGTAAATGCTGCATATTGGCCCAAAGAGTCTTTTTGACTTGCTAATCCTTTCAATTGAGTCGCTGCCTCATTAAACTTTTTGATACGGTATAAAGAATAGCCTAAACGATATTGAGACGTGGGATTGATTTTATTTCCTGTTGCCTTAATCAATACGTCATAACTTTTAGCTGCTTTTTCAAACCGCTCAAGCTTAAATTGTACATCTGCCACAAGCTGGGATAATTCATCCAATCGATAACCGGAATTCTTTTTTACAAGTATGGGTTCAGCATAATTCAATAATTCATTGAATTTTGATTGGTTGAAATAGCAAAGTGCAATCCAATTGGGAATTTCCCGACGGTACTTGCTACTTGCTTCCGCTTTTTGAAAATCTGGTGCAGCATCAGCGTAACGTTTATCATTGAATTGAATAACCGCGGCATAATATGCAGCAGAAAGCGCATATTCTTCTTCCTGCTCTACCTTAATCTCATTAAAAAATGGCAAGGCTTCGGTGAAGTTTTTTAGTTCGTAATACGAAACGGCTAATTTATATTTAGCTTCTAGATTGGTTTCAGATGATTTGCTCAGGTATTTAACGGCTTTGGCATAATCGCCATTGTCATAGAAAAACGTACCAATACCACGTAATAGCTTAATTGCTTGCGGATGTTCTGGATTATTAGCTACAAAACGCTCGGCTAAGATTTCGGCCTCAGGCTGGCTCATGTACAAAGAACACATGGTCATGTAATATTCAGCTAATACCCTTTGTCCTGCTTGCTCATTACTTAACGGTTCAATACTTCCGAGATAGGCATTGAATTCTTCTCGTGCAGCCACATAATTCTTTGCATCAAAGTATTCTTTGGCCTGACGAAAATGTAACGTATGATCTTTGAAACTAAGTGTTTGTTGGCCAAAGGCCCCCAAGCTCACGCAGAAAAAAAAGAAAGCTGAGATCCAGCGAATCGATCTTGAATGGTTATTCATTTGAAAATGTTTACAACATGCACATTGAATCAAAAATACGATTTTTCTTTTAATTTATTGTTTGAGGCTTTTGATTTATTTTAGCTGCTCCCTACCAATTAATAGCTATTTCTTAGGAGATACGGCCTATTTTACTAATTTTAGGTTTTCTATTTCATCCTAATAAACTATAAATCAATGTATCTTAAGAAATTAGCAATCCTAAGCCTATTTTTTCTGGGATTTGAATTAAGTGCCGCTCCGATCAAGCACCTCGTTCAAATGTCCAACCCACAATCCCATTACTTTGAAGTAACAACTACCTTAGATGTTAGTAAGGAAACAGCAAAATACATCGATTTGAAGATGGCTGCTTGGACACCTGGCTCCTATCTTATTCGTGAATTCGCACGTAATGTGGAACAAGTACATGCAACAGCACAAGGGAATTCCTTGCCTATTGACAAAATCTCAAAAAACACTTGGCGCATTTCCTTGAAGCCAGGCATGAAACAAGTTCAAGTTAAGTACCAAGTATATGCATTTGAGCTTTCTGTGCGGACGTCGTTTTTAGATGATGCGCATGGTTACATCAATCCTGCTAGTGTATTATTATATGTGGCCAAATGGGCTAAAGAACCACAGGAACTTAGTATTGTGCCGTATAAAGACTTTAAGCGGGTGTCAACTGCCCTAAAAAATGTGGGTGGCTTTAATTATGTAGCAAAGGACTTAGATGAATTAATTGATTCACCCATTGAAATTGGAAACCACAAGGTTTGGGATTTTAAGGTAAATAATATTCCTCATCAAATTGCCTTTTATGGTCCTGCGAAAGTCGATTCGGTTAAATTCTTATCCGATGTAAAGAAGATGGCAGAAGAAGCGCAAAAAGTAGTTGGCGAACATCCTTGCGATCACTATTTGTTCATCATTCATAATTTAAACCGTGGTGGAGGCGGTTTGGAACACTTATATTCAACAACTTGTCAGGTAACGCGTGCTAATTATGAGACGACCAAAGGTTACCAGGGAATTATGAACTTATTGGCCCATGAGTATTTTCATTTATGGAACATAAAGCGTATTCGTCCTAAATCTTTAGGACCTTTTGACTACGAAAATGAGAATTATACGCACAATTTGTGGTTCTCAGAAGGCATTACGAGCTATTATGCTGATGTGATTAATCAGCGTACGGGTATGGTTTCTACGGAAGATTACATTAAAGCTTTAGCTGAGGAAATTTCAGGTGTGGAGAACACGCCAGGAAATCAAGTGGAATCAGCCGCTGAGGCAAGCTGGGATGCCTGGATCAAATATTACCGTCCGAATGAGAATTCACGAAATTCAACTGTTTCCTATTATGACAAAGGATCTTTATTGGGTGGTGTATTGAATATGTGGATCATCAGCCAAACAAAAGGTGCTCATTCATTGGATGATGTTTTCAAACTTTTATATCAAACGTATTATTTGAAACAAGGTCGCGGATTTACGGATGCGGAACTTGAAAATGCCTTTTCTACAGTTGCCGGAACTTCTGCCGCTACTTTCTTTAAAGAGTCTATTTATGGTGTTAAAACACCCGATTATGCGGGATTATTTGGCCAATTCGGATATTCGTGGTCTGATGCTAATATAGGTAAATCAATTCCGTTTGCAGGATTTAATGCCATAGCTGGTCGGATTACTTCGATTTACAAAGCAGGTCCAGCATTCGCAGCAGGTTTATATGTGGGGGATGAAATTGTTCAAGTAAATCAAGTGGATTTTGCTGGATTGGATAAGTTGCTTGCCGACAAAAAAGTAGGTGATTTTTTGAAATTTCGAGTGAAACGTGATGGTATGGAACGTACGTTTGATCTAACTATTAGTCAAACTCCACTCAAATCATTTGCGATACAATCCGTTGAAAAACCGAGTGACGCACAGTTGAAGTTACGCCATAAGTGGTTAGGAGGTATTTAATCCATGTACTTTGCCTTTTCGGCATACATCGACTGAAAGGTCTCAATGACAAATTTTTGAAAGGAGGAGCTGGATGCTAGCTCCTCTATTTCTTTTTGGGAGGAAAAGTCCATGACCGAGTATTTATAACTCTGTTCCAAATGCGGGGTTTCGAATTTCAAAATGTACTTCGAGTTCCATTCGAAAAGCGAAATGCGCATGGAGTCATTCGGTATTTCCTTGATAAAATGCATTAGTCGTGAATGATTTTAACGCTTTGAATCACATCGCCTTCGCGGATTTGATCGATTACATCTAAACCTTCAACCACTTTGCCGAAACACGTATGCTTGCGATCCAAATGAGCTGTATTATTGCGTGAGTGGCAAATGAAAAACTGAGAACCACCTGTATTTGGTCCACGATGTGCCATGGAAAGTACTCCACGGTCATGAAATTGATTATTTCCAGTTAATTCACATGGGATTGAATAACCCGGACCACCTGCACCTGTTCCAGTAGGGTCGCCACCTTGAATCACGAAATCAGCAATTACTCGGTGAAAAATTACTCCATCATAAAAGCCCTTCTCCGAAAGATCAATGAAATTTTTCACGTGAATCGGAGCATCTTCTGTATAAAATTCGATTTTCATTAACCCTTTATCGGTTAACATTTCTGCGTATGCCATCTTATTTAATTAAATTTGAGGCACAAAGATAAAAATTATATCCATTATGAGGTACCTCGTTTTATGCATGTTTGCGATTTTAACTGTGTCTTGTCAATCAGATACCTCAAAAAAAGAAGCATCTGATTTTTTTCTGCGTGGCAATGCCAAGTTTAAGGAGAAGGAATATTATGAGTCAATAAAATGGTATAATGAATCCATTGAGAAACAAGAAGTATTCCCAGATGCGTACTATAATCGAGGATTAGTGTACCAGCAGCTCGAAAAGCATGATGAGGCATTAGCTGATTTTACAAAAGCTTACGCCCAAGATTCCAAATTTGCTCCTGCCCTGTTCAAGTTGGCCGAAACCCTTCAAACCCTCGAAAAATACGATTTAGCTTTAACTGAATCAGCTAAACTGGTTAAGAATTTCCCTGATTCTGCAGCAAATTGGACACTTCATGGCAATATTCAAATGCAAAAGGAAATGTGGAATGAATCCATGGTTTCCTATGATCGTGCCCTAGCAATTGATTCACTTTCGGTTGAAACAATGATTAATCAAGGCGTGGTATTTCAGGAGTTGAATCAATTAGATTTGGCGGAAAAGATGTTCAAACGCGCATTGCGTCAAGGGAAGTATCAAGATTTGATTTATAATAATTTAGGTTTCGTGGAGATTCAGCGGATGCATTGGGAATTAGCCAAGCAATATGTTCAAAAAGCGTTAGCGCTTGACCCTAAAAATCCATTATATGTAAAGAATTGGGAACGAATTCAGAAAAAATCAATGCTTGAATAAGCGCATGTAAGTTTGCAATTCCTGGGTATTTACAGCAGAATCTGTGAAAATTTCTAAGATTTTAGCGCGATTACTCGGCTCGAAAAAGTGCTTTATTTGTTGGTGCAATTCATTCCAATCATTCGCTTCAAAATAGTCGATTCCAGCCTCTAAAGCTATATTTTTCGCTCGAAATGTTTGTTGGGTCACCATGAATTCACCCAGTTCTGGTAGGTCCTTAGCTCCATCCAATATGCCAAATATACCTCCCCCAGAATTATTGAAGATGATAATACGCACATTAGCACCTACATACGAATTCCAAAGCGCATTTCGGTCATATTGAAATGCCATATCACCTATGAGAGTAATGACTAATTTAGCGGTTTGTTGGCTCGCACCTATGGCCGTACTCAAACAGCCATCGATTCCACTAGTCCCTCGGTTTGAAAATACTTCCGATTGTGTAAATATATTTTCTGTCCAATTGATGTAGCGGATGGCCAATGAATTTGCCACATGAACCTCCGAATTTGGCGAGTCTATGGCGCCAATCAAATGATTATAAATAGTTAATTCAGACCAAATATCTTTCTTAAAATATGCTCCCTGTATGGCCTCTACCCTGTTTTTTGCACTATTTACAGCCGACACCCCCCTCAGGGTTTGATGGCACAATGACGCTAAAACAGTAATTGTTTCCGCGCGAACCACGCGCGTTAGACATTGAAATGGATCTGGTTTCCCGATGGGATTTGGGTGTACCAGCCACGATGCAGTAGGCTTATAGGTTCTCAGAAATTGTTTAATGCGTTTGCTAACAAACGATTTACCAAAATGGATATGAAACTCAGGTTGGTATGAAGGTAAATTCGCCTCATTCGCCCAAATTAAATCATGGTGCAGTTGGCATTCCGCCGGCAGATTAGCCGTTGCATCCCCAATAACGGGTATACCATTCAGTGCCAATTGGGCAAATAATTCATTCTCAGCCTGATGGAATGGTCGTTGGCCCACAGTAATGAGTAGTGAAGCACCTGGATTTACCTGAAAATCGGTATCGAATTCAGGTGTTTTATGGGCTTCAACTGCCTGAGATTCCCGAATTTGCGGTAAGGCCACTCCACTTGTTGGATAAAATGGCTCAGCGATGGGCACATTCATGTGCACGGGCCCTTGTGGAAATGCGATGGCTTTTTCCACGAGTTGATTTGGTTGAAAGGGATTGAAGCTTTCGGCATGTTTGACATGCTTTCCAAATAGATTTTCTTGATAGATTGTTTGTCCATCCCACTGTCCAATCCACTCGGCTGGGCGGTCTGCGGTTAAGACAATGAGCGGAATTTCTTGGAAAAATGCCTCAACGACAGCTGGAGCAAAATTAAGTCCGGCTGAACCTGAGGTGCAACATATAATGACTGGTCTTTTGGTTTTTAGTACGCGACCGAGACCAAAGAAGCCGGCAGAACGTTCATCGGAAATTGAATAGCAGTGAAATCCACCGTGACGAACTAAGGCTAGCATGATGGGTGCATTACGGGAACCTGGGCATATAACTGCTTCATTTACACCTTGTTGGTGCAAGTTATCAATCAAATCTACAAGTCCTTCAGGGTATGCCATCGCAAAAAAAAGCCTCATAAGAGGCTTTTAAAAATTATCCAAGATACGTTTTAAGGGCTTTGCTACGTGACGTATGACGGAGGCGGCGAATCGCTTTCTCTTTAATTTGTCTTACGCGTTCGCGTGTTAGGTTGAATTTTTCACCGATTTCCTCTAGGGTCATCGCGTGCTCACCATTTAAGCCAAAATATAATGTAACGACATCAGCTTCCCGTTGGGTTAACGTAGATAATGCACGTTGAACCTCCCGGCGCAATGAATCATTGATCAAACCAGAATCTGGCTTATCTTCTGAATCATTTTCCAACACGTCTAATAATGAATTTTCCTCTCCTTGAACGAAAGGTGCGTCCATGGAAACGTGACGACCTGAGATTTTCAGCGTGTCTACAACCTCACCCGTAGAAATTTCCAATACTTCGGCTAATTCTTCTGGCGAAGGCTCACGTTCAAACTTTTGCTCGAGTTCAGAAAACGTTTTCGAGATTTTATTTAGGGAACCTACGCGGTTTAATGGCAAACGAACGATACGCGATTGTTCTGCCAAAGCTTGTAGGATGGATTGACGAATCCACCATACGGCGTAAGAGATAAATTTAAATCCACGGGTTTCGTCAAAACGTTGAGCTGCTTTGATCAAACCTAAGTTTCCTTCGTTAATTAAGTCACCAAGGCTTAAACCTTGATTTTGGTATTGTTTTGCAACCGATACCACGAAACGTAGATTGGCTTTCGTCAAACGTTCCAATGATAACTGGTCTCCTTCGCGGATTTTTTGTGCGAGTATAACCTCTTCATCCGGTGTCAATAAATCCACCTTACCGATTTCCTGCAGGTATTTGTCAAGTGATTGACTTTCCCTGTTGGTAATTTGTTTGCTAATTTTTAGCTGTCTCATAGGATCTTACAACAGATTGAATGGGCAAAAGTTTTCGATTCTTTCGCCCATGAATAATTTATTCAGCTTTTGCTTCTGGTTTTGGAAGAAGTGCTTTGGCAGAAAGACGGTATTTGCCGGTTTTCTTATCTACTTCTACTAATTTAACCTGAACTTTATCGCCTTCTTTGAAGACACCGTCCATTGTTTCGATGCGATCCCATGAAATTTCAGAGATATGCAATAAACCATCTTTTCCAGGTAAGAATTCAACGAAAGCACCAAAAGCTTGGATGTTTTTCACTTTACCTTCATAGATCTCGCCTACTTCTGGAAGTGTAACAATTCCTTTCACCATGCGCACTGCGTGAGCCATCGCCTCTCCATTAGAAGAGAAAATACTTACATAGCCACCATCTTCTTTTTCTTCGATGGTTACCGTTGCACCTGACTGTTTTTGGATATCTTGAACGACTTTACCACCTGGCCCGATTACGGAGCCGATTTGATCTTTTTGGATCTTAATGACAGTAGCACGCGGAGTTTGTGGCTTGAATTCCTCACGAACAGCTGGCATGGCCTTTTTCATTTCATTCAAGATGTGTAAACGACCTTCTTTGGCTTGCGTTAACGCTTCAGCTAAAACTTCGTATGACAAACCTTGCACTTTAATGTCCATTTGGCAAGCAGTAATACCATTTTCAGTACCTGTTACTTTGAAGTCCATATCACCTAAGTGATCTTCATCTCCTAAAATATCAGAAAGAACGGCATATTTTCCAGTTTTTGCATCTGAGATTAAACCCATAGCGATACCTGAAACAGGCGCCTTAATTTTCACACCCGCATCCATTAAGGCTAATGTACCCGCACAAACGGTAGCCATAGAGGAAGAACCATTCGATTCTAAGATGTCAGAAACAACACGTAACGTGTAAGGGAAATCTTCCATTTTTGGAAGAACCTTACGAATCGCACGCATAGCTAAGTTACCATGACCTACCTCACGACGTCCAACGCCACGGTTTGGCTTAACTTCTCCTGTTGAGAAACCTGGGAAGTTATAGTGTAACATGAATTTATTGTATCCCTGTGTCATCGGTTGATCGATGATTTGCTCATCCATCTTCGTTCCCAAGGTAACAGTTGTCAATGATTGCGTTTCTCCACGTGTAAACACCGAAGAACCATGTGGTGTAGGTAAATAATCTACTTCACACGTAATTTGACGGATCTCGTTCAATTTACGACCATCTAAACGGTAGCGCTCTTGCAATACTAATTGGCGAGCAGCTTCTTTCTCGATATCGTGTAAATACGTTTTTGCTAATGAAAGATTAACGGTGTGGTCTTCAGGCAAGCTGGCGATAAATTCGTCAACGATTGCTTTGAAACCAGCTTTACGCTCGTCTTTCTTTGGATTGGCTAATTTAGCTACGGCTAAATACTTCTCGTAGTAGTTTTTCCACAATTCTTCACGCAACTCTTCGTTGTGTGATTCATGTGAATACGTACGTTTTTCTGTTTTTCCGCAAGCTTCTGTTAATTCGTTTAATGCTTTACATTGGATTTTGATTGCATCGTGCGCTACTTTCAAAGCCTCTAACATTTCTGCTTCAGAAACTTCGTCACCCTCGCCTTCTACCATCAAAATATCGTTTGCATTCGCAGCAACGATTAATTCCAGGCTAGCACCTTCTAATTCGCTAACACTTGGGTTTACTTTATATTCTCCGTTAATTTTCGCTACACGCACCTCAGAAATAGGTCCGTTGAAGGGAATATCAGATACTGCCAAAGCGGCAGCAGCAGCTAAACCTACGAAAGCATCGGGTAAAACTTCAGCATCAGCTGAAATTAGATTGATCAAAACTTGAACATCCGCATGGTAATCATCTGGAAATGTAGGACGCAATGCGCGGTCTACTAGACGTGAGATAAGAATTTCATAATCGGATAAACGGGCCTCTCTTTTTAGGAAAGAACCAGGAATACGTCCGTTAGACGCAAATTTCTCTTGATAGTCAACAGATAATGGAAGGAAATCAACTCCTTCTTTGGCCTCTTTGTTTGCTACCACAGTGGCTAGCAACATCATATTTCCTGACTTAATGACAACAGCTCCATCCGCTTGCTTGGCTAATTTGCCAGTTTCAATTTGGACTTCCTTGCCATCTGGCATCGAAATATGCTTTGTAATGATGTTAAATGACATACGTTTCGGATAAAATTTTCACGCAACCTCGCGTGAAGAAGTGTAATGTTTGATGAATTCAAACGGGGTAAATCAAATAAAACAGGGCTCCATGGACATGGAACCCTGCTGAATTTATTACTTACGAATTCCTAACTCAGCGATAATCGCACGGTAACGTGAAATATCAGTACGGGTTAAGTAATCCAGTAAACGACGACGCTTACCTACTAATTTTAAAAGTCCTAAGCGCGTGCTGTGGTCTTTTTTGTTTTTCTTTAAGTGCTCAGTCAAGTGATTGATTCTGAATGTGAATAACGCAATTTGCGACTCAGCAGAACCAGTATCGATCTTGGACTTTGCTTTCCCTTTTGATTCGAAAATCTCTTGTTTTACTTCGGGTGACAAATACATCTTTTACCAGTTTATAGTGTTTGAAAAATTAATCCACAAAAGTACGCTTATTTAATTAGAAATACAAATCAATTCGCACGTTGCCATTTTTGCTTGAATCGACCCCACAGGACCAAATAATTATCCGCTTCAAAAAGGCGCGAATCATTCACGGCAATGCGTAGAAAATACAATCCAATCAAGGTAAGTATCGTATTTGAAATCCATGCGCCTATTTCTAGAATTAATTTTCCTTCCTTCGCCATCTTGTCGCCTTGCTGGCTCATGATATACATCAAGATAAAAAACGACACAGCCACCACGACAGGTATACCAAATCCCCCGCGCTTAATGATGGCTCCTAAGGGTGCGCCAATTAAGAACATGACCAAGATGGCCAGCGATGTAGTGAATTTCCGGTGCCATTCTAACCGTGTTTTCACGAGTTTTTCT
Organism: uncultured Aquirufa sp.; assembly: GCA_964618445.1. Lineage (GTDB taxonomy): Bacteria > Bacteroidota > Bacteroidia > Cytophagales > Spirosomataceae > Aquirufa. The sequence continues at coordinate 28,363 of CAZUAZ010000023.1, forward strand.
TCGCGAGATTCTAAATTCACTCGATTCGTTTCCGCAAAAATCCCCATGTTGGTAATTTGCTGATCCACGATATCGTAGATGTCTCTGTTTCGTTTTTTGGCACCTGAATCAATGCGTGCGGCTACCCAGTTTGACTTTTTTAATAGCTTATAGGAGTGTGCCACTGGATGAAAGTAATAGATGAAATTTGGCCCAGCGGCTTTAGGGAAGCCAATTTTGATATTTCGAATCACGCGCCGCAAAGAATCTTCATCTGAATCTAGTTGCACATTACTTCGCATAATTTCATGGTGAGCGAATTGATTATCTTCCGTTTTATGCATGTCAAAAGCCTCGAGCGACATGACTATTTTACTCTTTTTAAAGTGATGTAAGGCCAAATCTGTGGCATCTAAATTACTTCCTCGGTCAGCATCTTCGACATAATCTTTACCGTTAAACAACTCAAAAATGAGGTATTTCTTATTTAGAATGGTATACATCTGCGCTGAATCTGCCAACGTAACGTGTCGATTACCATCATTATGCGTATGATCGTAAATGATTAAGCTTTTTAACGTTTTATTATCTGGATATTTTTTCGCCACTTTAATCGAATAGCCTGGTAGATCGGAATAAAAAATACCCTCTTTGATATTTAACGTCGTTTTAGTGGTTTTGATGTCATATAAAAGCCCCCACCCTTTTAAGTTGGCCCACGGCAAAGCCACATTATTAAACCAAAACATAAAAATACTTAGGCCAATTGCCGCTATGAAAATCGGGCGCATGATCCGTGTAATAGATATTCCGGCACTTTTTAAGGCAGTTAGCTCAAAATTCTCACCTAATTTTCCGAAAGTCATTAAGGAAGATAACAGTACGGAAAGCGGTAAGGCAAGTGGAAGGGTAATGAGTGAAAAGTAGAAGAATAGTTCGATGTAGATGAAAAAACCGAGGTCTTTTCCAAACAAGTCTGAGAAGTAAAACAGAACTAGTCGCAGGAGAAAAATAAATATGACAACCAGGGTGGTGAGCGAAAAGGGCCCCCAGAATGCTTGTAATACAAGTTTATCAATTTTACGCATACTAACTGCCGACTATTTCTTTTAGTTTATCAGTCAGGTAGTCCCATAATTCTTGGGCATCTGCAGGACTTTTGAAGGTAGATGCGCTGTCGAAAATTTTCAAATACGTCGCATTTGTTAATTCACTTACGTCAAGTTTGATCTCGATAATAGCGCTTAATGGGGCTTGATCAGCTGCGGTAAAGTCAAATTTCACTGATTTGTTAACCTTATTTTGAACTAAATGTCCTGTATGGGTTTCGTTGTCCCAATAAAAAATGAATAACTCGGCACTTTTTACGGTTACTTTCTCAGCAAACCATTGTTGAAGCCCTGAGGCAGAACTAATGTACGGGTAAAGTACTTTTGGAGAGGCTTTTATCTCGTATTCAAATTCAAAATGTTGCTGTCCCATATGCCTGCTAGTATTGATATAAACAAAGGTAAACTATCTTGTCTAATTCCCAAATCCGCGTCAAATTTAATAAGTATTCATAAAATATTTGTGACTCTACTAGCTTTCAGTTACATTTGCACCATGTTTTGGCGGGGTAGCTCAGATGGTTAGAGCGTTGGATTCATAACCCAAAGGTCGGCAGTTCGATTCTGCTCCCCGCTACCAAAAAAAAGACCTTGCTTTGCCAGGTCTTTTTTTTGGACTCTGGACGCTAGACGT
>CAZUAZ010000024.1:0-3180 GCA_964618445.1 uncultured Aquirufa sp.
AAACTTTCATATTGATCCATCGGAATGACCGTATTCAAACCATCATTACCTCCATCTAACCTAACAATAATCAGAATCTTACCTTCAGCAACCGTATTTTGCATCAACTCATTCTGTTCAAACAAGTTCATGCCAGGAATGAAGGCTGGCATTGCTGCCAAATGAGCCATATTATGTATAAAATTACGTCTATTCATAGCTCATTAATGTAAATGTGTTTCACCCAATTGAAAAATAAAGCCCATTGCCTGAGCTAACCGATTCTGGATTACTTGTCGGTTTTCCGTCGTGGGATTACCCACAAAGGCATACCAAGCACCCGACCAATAATTCGGATTCGTATTCCCCTGCAAGACCCGATCTTTAATATTTGCCCGTGTGGCTGAATTAATTGGGATATTGATCAATCGGTCGATTAATTGATCCACCAAGGCATCTAAATTCTCTGGCGTATTAAACTTGCGAACATATTCCGCTAAATCTACGCGAACAAGCATGCCTGTTTTCGTTGCATTATTGTAATACACCCAATTACCCCAATTGAACAAGGAATCCGTATGCTGGGCTCGCTTAATAATCGTTTCTGAATTAATCCAAAACAAATCAAAGGCAGGAGACTGGTAATAGGCTGGCCATCCAGCCACATTGGGCGGATCACCCATATTCATCCCCAAATTATTCATCTGATTATGAATCCCATTATAGCGTTTATAGTCGTAATAAATCGCATCCTCACCCATGACAACGGGGACGAATTTGTTGTCCAACAAAGGCATATCAAATTCTTTGGCCAAGCCAATAACAAAGTCGGCAGGCGACTTAATAATCGAATTATAGTGAATCGAATCAAAAAAATGTTCGCTGGAAAGTAACGTGCGTAACACCGGTAAAATCTCAAATTTATTATCTCTGAAAACTTTAGCTAAGGGTGTGATGATTAAATCTTCCGTCGCCGCATCGATCATGGGGTTAACGAAGAAGCTGTAGATGCGCCGAGACATATATTTCGCAACTTCATCTGTTGTAAATATCATGTCAATCGCCTCGCGCAATTCACCATCTGCACGATCCGGATTATTTGCTCCTGAAATTTTTCGATTACCATAAAACTCCGAAAACTGCTTATCGCCAATATCGTGATTCCAGTACCCATTGGTCACTACGGTCCGACCTTCCGTTTTCATAGTTTTATCCCAATCAAAATTCCAGCCTGTCAACAAGCGCGCCATTTCAGACACATCTTTTTCAGTAAATTTGGAATTAGGACCTTTCCCTACCGTAAATAACTCTTGCAACTCACGTGCATAATTTTCATCGGGAGAAAATTTATTATTTTGATTGCCATTCAAATAAACAAGCATCGATGGATCGATTGTAATGTGGTAAATCAGATCCTTATAATTTCCTAAGGAGGATTTGAATAGCGTCTCCACATACTGAAATGCATTCTTTACGGGACCCCCATTTTGGAGCGACGCGACTAATAAATTGTGGTAAAACAAAAACATGCGCCAATGAATCGAAGTCTTTTGATTGACAAACTGCTTCGAAAGCCATGCCTTTAATGACTGCGTACGACTACCATTCAGCGTACCATTATCCTTCACATATTCAGGCGCCGTTACCCAAACTGCTCCTTTGGGAACATCAGCCTTTACGACATCCGCATTATCTAAAATGTCTAAATAGTAATCATTGATGGGTAAGGAAAAAGGCTTTTCGGGAGTAAGCAATAAATCAATGCTTTGTTTGAGTGTCAGGTCTTTGATTTCTTGGTAACTCTTGTAACTAAAGCCAATCAATGCTCGATTGAGCAAATGCATTTTTTGTGTTTTCCCAAATTCCCCGGCATAAGGTTCAATTCCCTTTTTAGAGTTGTAGACACGATCTTTTCGAATACCTACGGTCTCCAAGCGAATGTTTTCCTTTTTGAATAAGTCGACTAAGTTCGGGGTATTGACCTTAGGTATTTTTTCGTTTGCCATCTGTAATTTCCTAAATATGTTGTTTCTTGCGACCATGAAACGTAGAAACTTCATTCAACATCTTTGTCCTGCACTAACGATTACACAAATCGCCATACTAAGCAGCTGCCAAACAGAGGAAGAACCTATGCTTCCAGCTACGACAGAAGAGGAAAAAGAATTCAAACGTATTTCAGCTTTGTTCAACGCAGACGGCTTTTTAATAGAAGGCAAAACCGTTTTCGTTAATTTGGCACACAAAAACTTCGTTAAGTTAGGAGATATTTCAGGTTTTTGCAATGTTATTGAAGCCGGAATCCTACTATTGAAAACAGATGCGAATACCATCAAAGCATTTGACAACTGCTGTCCACATCAAGGCGCACGTGGATCTTGGGTGTTAGCTAATGGTCGATTCAAATGCGAGAACCATGGAAATTCATATAATACCACGGAAGTCAACCTAGTAGGTTGCGATTCAAACAGTTTCACGGGTGGACTCGTACGTTATCCCGTCACGCTGTATAAAACTTATTTAAAGGTCGTTAAGTCCTAAGGGTATGCTCACAATTGCCATCATCGGTGGGGGTGCCGCCGGATTTTTCGCCGCTTTATCAGCCAAACAACATTTCCCCGACGCACGGGTATGCATATACGAAAAAACGTCTAAGTTTCTGGGTAAGGTGAAAATCTCGGGTGGCGGACGGTGCAACGTAACTAACGCAACGTATAACAAGCGTATCCTTTCCGAGAATTACCCACGTGGTGAAAAATTCTTACGAAAAGCTTTCGAGCAATTTGATGCCAAAGACACGGTGGACTGGTTTGAGTCGCGTGATGTTGCATTGAAAACATATCCGGATCAATGTATTTTTCCACTTTCCAATGACTCGCAATCCATCATCGATTGCTTTTGGTACGAAGCCCGCAAACTAGGCGTCGAACTTTTTACTAGCCATGGGGTGGACGCTATAAAACGCACAAAAAACAGCTTCCAGCTGCATTTTAAGGATTCTGAATTGGAAGTTGACCGCGTGATTGTGACCGTCGGTGGCCAACCGAAATTTTCGGGACTCCAATGGCTCGCGGATATTGGCCATCAAATCGTTCCGCCTGTCCCATCACTTTTTACATTCAATATGCCGCAAGATCCCATTCGGGAATTGATGGGTATCGTCGTTGAAAAAGCTGTGGTCCGTATCGAAGGCCAAAAGCT
>CAZUAZ010000024.1:3280-8011 GCA_964618445.1 uncultured Aquirufa sp.
CTTTGGGTATTTTTACTTGCGAAAAACGAAATCGACCCTTCGGGCCGATGGCACGACCTAGCAGGAAAAAGCCTGAATAAACTTGTGAATACCTTAATCAATGACCGCTATGAAGTCAAAGGCAAAACGACCTTTAAAGAGGAATTCGTGACGGCTGGCGGGGTGGATTTAGCTGAAATCAATGTGAATACGATGGAAAGTACCGTGTGCCCAGGTTTATTTTTTGCCGGTGAAGTAATGGATATCGATGGCATCACCGGTGGTTTTAATTTTCAATCGGCCTGGACAACGGGATTTATTGCGGGCAAAAACGTAGGAAATCTAGCTTAATCGGTAAAATTCGTGGCTCACCACGTCACCTTCTTTTTTACCGGTAGCTATATAAATTGATTCAGTTAACCAAGAGTATCTAGCATCTTGCACCTCAAACGTAGCAACAGTGCGCATATACGTTCCCAAGCGCATTCCCTTATTTTGCAAGTAAATCAATGATCCTTCAGGAGTTTCTAGTGTGTAACGGGTGTCAATTTCCACGAGACCATCGGCATGAATAACTTGCCAATCGCCTCCGCCAGCTAGTACTTTGGCTTGAAAATTAGGACCTGAAAATTGGCCACCCAGCACCTGGACAATCCGGCGCGAATCACCCACAGTTTGCACCTCACCTAATTGGATGGTAGCTTCGAAAACGGGAATAAGTTCAGGCGTCTGCATCAGTCTTTTGCGTTTAATGTTTGTATATCAAAACCGGCCACTTGCTTATAGTGTGCCATAATTTCAGCTAATTCCTCGTGTGGAATTTCGCCTTCCGCGAACCCATTCGGGAATCGTTCTTCCATTAAATCCATAATGAAATCGGGACCTTTTTGCCGATTTTGCAAGACAACTTTGGCTGTTGCTGGAACGCGTTCTACATCATAAACTTCTAATGCTTTGATCGGATCTTCCTCGTTTAACAAAGCTAATGCCAGCGCATCTGCATCCAAAATTGCTTGCGAAGCGCCGTTGGAGCCGATCGGGTACATGGGATGTGCGGCGTCGCCCAACAAAGTTACGCGACCAAAAGACCAACGAGGCAGTGGATCGCGGTCCGACATGGGAAATTCGAAAATTCCACCATGCGTTTGTTCGATCATATCGGGCACATTGATCCAGTCAAATTGCCAATTTTTATATAAGTCCACTAATTTCTCCTTGCCTACTTGTCGGTTCCAATCCCGAACCGTCATCGAAGCACCAGCTGCTTCTTTGACATTCGCGACCCAGTTGATGTGCTGATTCCCATCCGCATCTACCCCATTTCCAATCGGATAAATGACCATCTTTTGCCGCATCGAACCAATCATCGCCATGGTCGAACCGGTCAAATAGGCCGGCATCATGGCCGTTCCACGGTATAAAATATTACCTGAAAAGACGACAGGACCCTCTTCTGGATAGAGTGTTTTGCGCACAAATGAATTAATCCCATCCGCCCCGATCAACAAATCACTCGTCTCTTCCGCCACCACTGCGCCTGAATCTTTATCCGTAAAACGTGCGATTACCTGACCGTCTTGGTCTTCAAAATAACTCAAATGACAATTACTAAAAACACGTTCAGCCCCCAACACGCGGATCGCTTCTTGCCAAAGCAGCATCTGAAACTTGCCCCGGTGAATGGAGAATTGTGGCCATTTATATCCTGCGTATCGTCCGCGTGGTTCAGACCAAAACAATTGTCCATGTTGGTTCGCATATATCAACTCCTTCGTCTCCACGGCAATTGACTGGATTTTTTCCTGCAAACCTATGTTCGTCAACACACGAATCGCGTGTGGTAGCAGATTAATCCCAACCCCGAGTGGACTGACTTCTTTGACAGATTCGAAAACTTTGACTTGAAATCCAGCTTGATGCAAACGAAGGGCAGTGACTAATCCACCGATTCCACCTCCCGCAATGGTAATTTTCATAGGGTTTATCATTTAAATGAATGCATCAAGTCGACGAGATATTGGACACTTTCCAGCGCAAGGCCGTTGTACATGGAGGCGCGGAAACCACCGACGGTCGGAAAACCTTTAATTCCTACAATCCCGTGCTGGGTTAGGTATGCCAAAAACGCTTCTTCTACCTCGGTATTTATCCCGCGAAAACAGGCGTTCATGACCGAGCGATCTTCGACGTGAACATTCCCCGTAAACAAGGGGTGTCGGTCAATTTCTGCATATAAAAGGCTTGATTTGGCTATACTTTGAGCTTGCATCGCTGCCAGACCACCTTGTGCTTTTATCCAGCGAAGCATCAATAAACTAACGTAAACGGGAAAAGTAGGAATGGTATGGTAGAGTGATTGCTCGCGGATATGCGTTTGGTAGTTGTAGATAGTAGGTATTTCTCCCATCATCTTTTCCGAAATTCGATCCTTGTTTAGGATTACACAAGACACACCAGCGATACCAAAATTCTTTTGGGCAGAGGCAAAAATCACTCCAAATTTCTCCATCGGCAATGGACGCGTAAGGAAGTCGGAGGTCATATCAGCTACTAACGGCACCGCTACGTCTGGATAAGAATGATATTGGGTACCATCTATTGTCTCGTTGGACACGACATGTAAATATTTTATGTCGTTGGGTAATGTCCAATCCTTGGGAATATGGTCGTATGTTGTCTTGGATGATGATGCAAGCACATGTATTTGGCAAATTTCAGCGGCGGCATCTATGGCCCTTTGGGCCCAAAAACCGGTATCTACAAAAGCAACACGCTCATCTTTTGAAACCAAATTCATGGGCGCAATGGCCAGTTGGCCCGATGCCCCGCCCGGCATCCACAATACTTCGAAACGATCGTCTAGTTGGTATAATTCCTTCACTAGCGCCGTAGCTTCTTCGATGATTGCTAAAAATATGGGAGAACGATGGCTGATTTCAGCAACGGACAATCCGGTTTGATTATAATTGAGCAGACCTTGGGCAGCCTCTTGCAAAACAGATTCAGGCAATGCCGCCGGTCCGGGGCTGAAGTTGTGTTGTTTCATTTAGCTAAAATTAGAACAATCAGGTAAAAAACGGAAGTATGAGGGGATAAAAATACAAAAACCCTCCCCGAAAATCAGGGAGGGTTTATTTAATCCTAGTTCTAATTTATTGTCTTATATCGAAGATCTCATTGAGATCGAAATATGCGTATCAGGCCAATTTAAAGAGTACAAAGAAATAGGAGTTTAGCTACTTTTCAAAATTCATGGGTATCGATGCCACTAAAAATTCGATAACCAAAGGTACGCAATTGAAATGCATTACCATTAAATAAACGAAATTATTGCGTAAGGCAAAAAAATCCCAAACCGAAGTTTGGGATTTAAATGGACTGCGATAAAAATTATAAAGCAAATAGGTCTTTATCCAATTGCGGCTTCACCACACAGGTATTATCCAAGTGCATCGTCGCTGTATTCGTCGCATTGTACGCTGGCCATACCGGTAATCCCATGTGATTTGGATTGCCTACTTTGGCAAAGTTAATCCAGGCCTGGCTCATTTTATCTGCCAACACATACGCGTCCTTTCCGCCTCCAGTCATCTCCTCGCAACGTGCGATGTTGTTAAAACAGAAAGGTAGCTCAACGCAGTGAATTGCTTTGTATTTGCCATCAGCCACAGGTGATTGCCAAGTGAACAAGTACATGTACACGGGTGCTCCGCCCAAGGCCGACTTCACATTCGCCTGCTCCACAGCGCCTGGACGGAACATGCGGTCCACATCCAATAAATCTGAGGGACGTGTGTCATTGGGATACGCTTTCTTTACGGCTGCTTTATAAGCCTCCGCTTTAGCACCATAGGTTTTTTGAATAAACGCCTCCACCTCGGCAGCCGATGCATTAGCCATCGCCATATTCGCAAATGGTGCAAATTCATTTTTCACGGTTCCAATCAGTAAAGGAATATCTTTCGATAGGTCTAGTGCCTCTTTGGACGACATCTGATAAGGTAATACATCCCCATCTAGGCTTGGGCCCCAACTTAAACCAAATCCGCCAACCGGCTTACCAGCTGCTTTTAATTGAGCTGCCACAATCTGTAAGGCTTTTTTGCCTGCATTCGCTAACACAGGGAATGGAATCTTTTGTAAACTATCTGCCTGATTCGGAGCTAAATTTAAGGCCTTCATCACCTCAGCCGTAATCGCCTGCGTCGTAGACTTACTTAACATTTCCGAACGGAATGCACCACTTTGATTAATTGCCTTGTGAAATAAACCTTTCGCAGATGGCATCGCCATCAAGGTATTCACTTTGGCACCACCACCCGACTGGCCAAAAATGGTCACATTTGACGGATCCCCCCCAAATGCTTCGATGTTGTTTTTTACCCACTCCAAAGCCGCCTTCATATCCAGCACGGAATTGTTGGCCGAATATTTGTACTTGTCGCCATAGGCCGACAAATCTAAATACCCCAAGATATTTAACCGGTGATTGATTGAGACGACAACTACATCGCCTTTTTTGGCCAAATTTTCTCCGTCATACGAAGGTAATTCTTGAGAAGATCCTGATGTAAATCCACCTCCATGAATCCAAAACATCACCGGACGCTTCTTGCCATCCTTGATGCCTGGCGTCCATACATTCACTCGCATGCAATCTTCATTCGTAAATCCCCAGGAGTGATTGAACACAAATTCAGATTCATCTTGCACATTGGTCGTTGGGTCCAATAACGGTGCTACCGGTCCGTA
>CAZUAZ010000024.1:8111-22775 GCA_964618445.1 uncultured Aquirufa sp.
CAGATTCATCTTGCACATTGGTCGTTGGGTCCAATAACGGTGCTACCGGTCCGTACGTATAAGAACTACGCACATTTGACCAAGGTTTTGGCTTATGCGGTGCTTCAAAACGAGCGGCCTCCGCATACGGAATTCCTTTATAGGTATAAATACCTCCGTGAACATATCCACGCACAGAACCTGATTCCGTAGGTACAACACCTACAGTAGAACCCGTGGTGATTTGGGCTTGTGCGATCCATCCCGAAAACAGGATGCCGCAGGCTAAAACAATTCTTTTCATTTATTTAGTTTTTATAATAACGATCTAAAAATTCATACCGCGCATCATTCGCCGCAGGCACCGATTTACTTTCGACATCTATTACCATCACAGCCGGATTTTTATCTTGTGCCTGAGCAACTGGCCAGTTAGGCAAATCCTTTCCATTCGGATTACCTGTTTTGATGAAATTCGCAAAAAAGGTGAACATCGTTTTGGAAACTTGATAGTCCTCGGGCGTCCAAGCATATTCCTTAATCAAATGTAAATTCCCCATGCAATATTCAATTTCACAAGCGTGTGGGGCGCCAATCGCCGGACGCGGCTTCGGTGCATTGGCATCTGCTTTTACAGTACCTCCGGCCAAGGCAGACGAACGGGAATTGTCTACTAATGGGGGACGTAATTTGGAATATAAATAGCGATACACTGGTTGGGATGAGTTTTTGCGATGTAAGTCAAACCACTTCCACGTACTATACGAGATAAAACGATCCGAGGCTAAGGCCGTCGCAGCATACTCGACTTCTTGCTCTGTCTTGCCTGGATATAAGGCCATGATGGCATCTACTTCCGTAGGAAATGCCGCTTTTACCTTCTCTAAATAATTTTCTGGCGTGTAGGGTTTCCCTTGCATAAAGGCTAATCCTGACATTTCAGCTGAATTCCAACCCAGTAATAAGGGAACTTGCGCCTGTTCTTTGGCATTGAAAATGGCTGGAATTGATTTCGGATAAAAATAGCCGTCAATAACTGCTGTGTTGTAATTTTTACGCGTTTCTGATTGAATCTCAAACAACTCGCGGGTAGTTAATTTACGTAGATCAGCTAAAGACTTTGCGTTTGCCTTTGCCGCAAATTCAACGCCTTCTTTTTCTGCTTGCGCCAAAGGCACCGGATACAAAGTTGGATTAATCCCCGCCCCACTTTCACCAATCGCCCCCGCAATCACATCGCGAGCTAACGGAGAGGACATTTGTGCACTAACTGACACAGATCCAGCAGACTCTCCGGCAATCGTGATCTTCTTTGGATCACCACCAAAAGCAGCGACATTGCGCTTCACCCATTGTAGCGCAAAAGCCTGATCCATCAATCCATAATTTCCAGAACCTTTATAGCTCGTTTCTTTACTTAACTCTGGGTGTGCAAAAAATCCGAAGACACCCAAGCGGTAGTTCACCGTAATAACGACAATCCCTTGTTTGGACATCGCCTCTCCATCGTAACGCGGCTCGGAAGCATCCCCTGCAAAAAATCCACCTCCATAAAAATAGACTAAAACAGGTAAATTTTGGGTATTTCGTTTCGCAGGTGTCCATACATTTAAGTACAAACAATCCTCACTTAATCCCTGAGAGCGGGAATTCATATCACCGAAAACGATCGCTTGAATCGGTCTTGCAGAAAATTGCTTCGTTTCTTTGACACCTGTCCAAGCTGAAATGGTTTGAGGTGCTTTCCAACGTAATTCACCTACAGGTGGTTTCGCAAAGGGTATACCGAAATAAGTTTGAATGCCCGACTGCGTATTATAATAACCCTCGATTTTTCCAGATTCGATTTGGGTTTGAACAGCCATTTTGTTATCACTTTGCGCATGTGCAGCAAACGCAAAAATGCCCAATAGGCAAGTGAGATGCCAGATTTTTTTCATTCGTTTGATAGGTTTTTCTATTGTAATAATTTGATACAATGATACAAAAATAATGCCAACAAGCAACGAGGCCCTACAGGGATTTGCTTAATCAAGCTGTAAACATTCGATGGAATTTAATTCAGGCCCTCCTCCCCGATTCGCACTACCGTTAGCCACATATAATTTACCCTTATAATGCACCACCCCGGTGCCATGTCGGCCTTGATTTAGTGACGGAAATTTCACCCAATCTCCCGACCGAACATCCAGCGCTTCTACTTCTGCATGAGCACTGGTTTGGGCCGTACTTTCGCCCAGCATGACGATTAAATAAGGAAAATGGCTAACTGACGCAGTTCCGGCACGCTGCGTAGGTAATGGATTAACCATTGTCGTCCAGCTACCTTTTTTGAAATCATATACGTCTACTTCCCCAATCGTCTCGTTCAAAACCTTCCCAATGGAGGCATGGGATGTACGCCCACCGGCTACATATAACTTATCGCCAACAAGTGTAGCTTGAAAGTGATCGCGCGCACGTGGAGCATCGGGCAATTTTTCCCATTGATTGGTTTTCGGATCAAACACATCGAACCATTTAACATGTCCGTCCCAATGTCCATCTTGAATTCCGGAAACCAAGTATAGCTTATCTTTCCGAACGACTACTCCGGCAGAACCGCGTAATCTGTCAGCCGGTATCGCCGCTCCTTCCCGCCAAACTTTGGTCCGAGGATTAAAAATCCACATGTTGCTCAAAGGCTTTTCATGCGGATAATTTCCGGTCATCGCACCGATCACGTAGATTTCATGTTGAAATGAAACAGCTTGAAAATGATGAAATTCAAAAGGCGCATCAGCCACAAATTCCCAGCGATTCTGTTTCGGATAATAGGCATCCACTGGCCGCTTTCCTCGCCCACCTAGTGCATAAAATACTCCATCGCAATTAACAAATGTACTTTCATGACGCTTAGCGCCACTCGTTTGAACTTCTACGGCGCTCCACGACCCGGTAGGAATTTGACCAAAAAGACTTACGGAGCTGATGAAAACAAAAAGTATCGATAATTTCATGTGCATAGGTTTTTTTTAAATGTACCAATTGCCTGTTAAACTCAGGATATTAAAACTGTTATTTTTTTCTTAGATTCGTACCCTTAATAATAGGTATCATGCAAAAGAAATTAATTGGACTAAGTCTATTACTCGTTGGCTCATTGAGCGTCATGTCATTACGCACCCAACCTGTCGAAGAGGCTCCTGCAGAAAAAACATACACGCAATACTGTGCGTCTTGTCACGGTGAAAAGGTTGAGGCGTTCGTTGACCGCCAATGGAAACATGGTAATTCAAAAGCTCAAATTCTTGCTAGTATTTCAAATGGATATCCCGAGTTAGGCATGCCTACTTGGAAAGAGACGATTTCAGCAAAAGAAATTGAAAAATTAGCGGATTTAATCGTTGAGAATTTGGCGGGAGTTGAGCAATATAAATTTGCCAATAAGCCTACATCGAATGTGTTTCAGTCTGAAGGAATGCGCGTGGAATTAGATACGATTGCCACCGGATTTGATAGTCCATGGGGTTTTGCTCAACTACCAAATCTTGAGTATTTAATTTCGGATCGTTCAGGAAAACTATATTTAGTAGATCAAAAGAAAAATAAAACGCTTGTTGCTGGAACGCCTCAAGTTATGTCCAAAGGTCAAGGCGGATTATTAGATGTAGTCCTTCACCCACAATATGCAACGAACGGTTGGGTCTACATGTCCTATTCCAAATTCAAAACCGAAGGTGGAAAAACCTTAACTTCAACGGCTATCGTACGCGGAAAAATCAAGAATAATGCGTGGGTGGAGTCGCAAGAGATTTTTGAAGCCTTGCCATATACACAGACGTTCCACCATTTTGGGTCGCGTTTGGCCTTCGATAAAAAGGGGATGTTATTTTTCAGTGTGGGAGAACGCGGGATGGAAAAAGTATTTCCGCAAGCATTAGATAATGACAATGGTAAAATTCACCGGATGTATGATGATGGTCGTATTCCGGCCGACAACCCTTTTGCTAAATCGGCGCATCCAAGTGTTTATTCGTACGGTCAGCGTAATCCGCAGGGATTGACGTTGAATCCAACAACCGGAGCGATTTGGGAAACGGAACACGGGCCTCGCGGCGGGGATGAAATTAACATCATCGAAGCAGGCAAAAATTACGGTTGGCCTACCATCACCTATGGCATCAACTACGATGGCAAACCTATTTCGGCTATTTCTAAAAAAGAAGGCATGGAGCAACCCATTTCTTACTGGATTCCATCCATTGCACCTTCAGGATTAACCTTTGTTGATAGTGATAAATATCCAGCTTGGAAGGGCAATTTGATGGTTGGCTCGCTACGTTTCAACTACCTAAACCGATGTGTGATTAAGAACAATAAAGTTGTTAAGCAGGAGAAGGTTCTTGTTAATCTTGGTAGAATGCGTAATGTCAAAATGGGTGTTGATGGTTATTTATATGTAGCTACGGAAAACCCAGGGATGGTGTTTAGGGTTCGACCATAAGTCTAATTGGAATTACATGTAAGCGCTGCCGCGAGTCTGAGGATTTCGGCAGCGTTTTTTTATCTACGCAATAGATAATTAGGTATTCATTAGGTGCCATCTTATCTAAACTGATTAGAATCAGCAAAATAGAAACATCAAATACTTTAAAATTAACTTAAATTGCCACCACATTAACCCAATCATACATGTCGACTAAAATACAACGCCACGAATTTTTAAAATCTTTGGGATTTAAAGGAGCTTCTTTACTAGCTGTTTATTGCGGTACCGCCAGCTTAAGCTCATGTCAAAACGAATCTGTTGGTCCTGCATCAGCCATTGACTTTACCCTAGATTTATCAAACGCAGCCTATTCGGCTTTAAACACCGTAGGTAAATATGTGATTTACAATCAGGTCGTTGTTGCGCGTGTGTCTGCGACAAGCTTTGCTGCGGTGACGCAAATTTGCTCGCATGAGGGCCGGGCGCAAGTGATCTTCAATGGCACTAACTTTTTTTGCACGGCACATGGCGCCACATTTAGCACAACGGGTACGGCGTTATCGGTAACAAATAAAGCGATAGCTTCTTATAAAACGGCTCTTTCGGGCACAACTTTACGTGTATATGCATAGGTTTCTCCTATTATGTGGACTGCTGAGTTCTTTTCATCTTGTTGCGCAAGATGACTTGTTGGCCATGCTCGAAAAAGAAGATGCTAAAAAGCCAACTTACACCTTGGCAACATTTAAAGCTTCCCGGTTGATCAATGGACAATCGGTTGAAACGATCGCTAAGCAGCATGTGAATTTTTGGATCTCTCATCGGTTTGGGGCGATTAATTCTGGATTTATAGATAATTTTTTTGGTCTAGATGAGGCGCGTATTCGTTTGGGATTGGAATACGCCATAACGGATAATTTACTGGTGGGTGCTGGTCGGTCTACCATTGAAAAAACGTATGATACCTATGCGAAATATAAGGTGCTCCGACAATCGAATAACATGCCGGTGACGGTGACGGCTTTTGGTAGTGTGGCTAGTAATACGATGAAAACGGGTTATACGATGGAATCCGGAACGGTGATGCGATTTTACAATAATCTGCAACGTCAAAGCTACCTCGGGCAGGTATTGATTGCCCGTAAGTTTTCGGATAAGTTATCCTTACAAGTGATGCCCACGATTTTACACAACAATTTAGCGGAGAATGCATATATGGAAAATACGCAGGCGGCGATGGGATTTGGGGGACGCTATAAACTGAACAATCGCTTAAGTGTGTCAGCCGAGTATTATTATAATCTCGTTGAGAAAGATGAATATGAGGAGATGGCAGGTCAAAAATACCCGTATCACAATTCATTGGCCATCGGCTTTGACATTGAAACGGGTGGTCACGTATTTCAATTGCATGTGAGTAATTCGCGCGGGATGATTGAGAAACATTTTATCGGCCAAACGATAGGCTCCTGGGAAAACGGAGACATATTTTATGGCTTTAATATTGCCCGAACATTTAGTTTCGAACCAAAAATTAAAAAATAATGAAATACCTAATCAGCCTCTTATTCGTTTGCCTTTTTTGGACCGCAAATGCCCAATTATTTACTACGCAAACTGGTGAAATTTCCTTTTTCTCAAAAACTCCGATGGAGGATATTGACGCGGTTAATAAGCAAGTAGGGAGCATCATTAATTCAGCGACAAATGAAGTGGCTGTTCAGATGCGCGTGACTAATTTTATCTTTCCGAATAAGTTGATGCAAGAGCATTTCAACGAAAATTACTTGGAGACGGACAAATATCCCAATGCAACATTTAAAGGTAAAATTAAGGAGTCTATTGATTTAAAAGTTGCTGGGACTTACGCGGTCACGGCGGCGGGTACGGCCACGATTCATGGGGTTTCTCGTCCCGTTGAATTGAAGGGGACCTTGGTTTCAACAGGTAAAACGGTAGCATTAACGTGTCTATTTGATATACATTTGGATGAATACAAGATCGATATTCCTAAAATCGTCTTTAAGAAAATAGCTGAGGTCATCAAAGTAAAGGGGAACATCAATTATACATTACGCTAGGCATCTCCACTATTTCGGTACTTAAAAACTATATACCTCGGCGCAGTTTATCGAAAGGTAGTTGGCCCGCTACCGTTAAATCCATTAAAATAGCTTTAACTAGACAGTTTATCAAGAAATTGATAGACGAAAACATATATTCGGTCGTTTACTAACGCTGCCGGGGTCTACGACCCCGGCAGCGTTTATCCTTTATACGTCTACGGAATCATAAACGATAACCTTTTGCCACAAGTGACTGTAGTTTTTGACAAAATCGACGTGGATGGGATGGTCTTGGTAAATTTTCTGTCCAGCTTCATCATGAAAGTACATGAGTTCAGAAACGTCCCACGATGTGTCAACGACCTCTCTTTTTTCCGTAGAGGCTAGTACGCCAATATGCATTTTTTGTATACTTGGAATACCAGCGAGAGACTTTAAGCCTTTAATTAGTTGGGCACGATCAGCGGCATTACCCGGATTTTTCAACCAAAAAAATACGTGGTGTAATAATTTAGGTTCAGCAGATGTGTTTTGAGAAGGCAAAGCAACCCCGATCAGCGGAGTAGCAGCCAAAAATGTTCTTCGTTTCATAGGTTCATTTATTTGATTTAAAGTTAGGCAAAAATTGAATAGATTTGGGGATGCAATATAAAGAAGTCCGCGATTCAGAAACAACCTATACCGAACTAATGATCCCTTCGTATGCCAATTTTGGTGGCAAGGTCCATGGGGGAATCATTTTATCACTACTTGACAAAGTAGCTTACATCTGTGCTTCGAAGCATAGTCATCAGTATTGTGTGACGGTAGCGGTGGAAGGTGTCGAATTTAAAAGTCCCGTCGAAGTGGGTGATCTAGTGGAAATTAAAGCATCGGTCAATTATGTGGGCCGGACAACCATGATTGTGGGCATGCGGGTGGAATGTTTCAAGCCTCAAAATGGCATTGTACGCCATACAAATTCATGTTACTTCACCATGGCGGCCAAAGATGATCTAGGGAATTTAGTGGAAGTTCCCGGACTCATTTTATCAAATGACACCGAATTAAGGCGATTTTGTGAAGGCAAGTTCATTCGAAAAATATCACAGGAAAAGCGTGAGATTCTTAAATCAAATTTGACAAATATTACACGGAAAGAAATGGAGGCGGATTGTAAGGAAGAAAGGTGTCAAATTAAGTAAATCAGCTCCATCACCGACTTTAATATTCAAACACCTCAAACCTATGACAAATCAAAACAATTCCCGTCGGGATTTTCTAAAAAATTCCGCACTTATCACAGCTGCAGCTGCATTCCCCAATATTTTACACGGTAGAAATGCTGGCGAGAAAGTTAAACTTGCTTGTATAGGTATCGGCAATCAAGGTGGATCTGATGTAATGTCTTTATTCAACACAGGACTGGCTGAGATTGTCGCACTTTGTGACGTGGATATGGGTGCTCCACAAACACTAAAAGTATTAGAGAAATTTCCAAACGTTCCGCGTTTTCAAGATTTCCGCAAGATGTTTGACCAGATGGGCAATCAAATCGAGGCAGTGGCGATTGGTGTTCCAGATCACTCCCATTTCCCGATTACTATGATGGCCCTTGGATTAGGGAAACACGTTTTCGTAGAAAAACCGATGGCGCGTACCTTTCAGGAAATAGAACTTATGATGGCTGCTGCTAAAAAGCATCCTAAATTAGTTACCCAAATGGGAAACCAGGGTCACTCAGAAGCTAATTTCTTCCAATTTAAAGCATGGAAAGAGGCGGGTATCATCAAAGACGTCACCTCCATGACCGCCCACATGAACTCGCCACGCAGATGGCATAGCTGGGATCCAAACATAAAAAACTTCCCTCCTGCGGAACCAATTCCATCTACTTTAGACTGGGACATTTGGCAAGGTGTCGCGCAAACGCATGATTATCAAAAGGATTTTGTCAATGGCCAATGGCGTTGCTGGTTCGATTATGGTCTAGGTGCCTTAGGGGATTGGGGGGCACATATCATGGATACCGCACATGAATTTTTAGAATTGGGATTACCTACCGAGATTAATATGCTTCGTGCCGACGGCCACAATGCATTTTTCTATCCGATGTCATCCACTATCCAATTCAAATTCCCGAAAAGAAAAGACATGCCTGCCATGGATATTACCTGGTATGACGGCTTAAATAACCTTCCTTCAGTTCCTCAAAACTATGGGACAACTGAATTAGATCCGAATATTCCGCCGGCTAGTAATGGTAAAATCCAGCCTGCGAAATTAAATCCAGGAAAGATTATTTACAGTAAAGATTTGACTTTCAAAGGTGGATCACACGGCTCAACGCTCTCCATCATCGGCGATGCGGCGAAAGACATCAAGTTACCTGAGGTGATGAAAAGCCCATCCAACCATTATGCTAATTTCCTTAAAGGGTGCATGGGACAAGAACAAACTCGTTCTCGTTTTGAAATCGCGGGACCATTGAGTCAAGTATTTGCCTTAGGGGTGCTGGCCCAACGCTTAAATGCGAGGTTGACATTCGATCGCAACACAAAACAAATCACGAATAACGCTTTGGCAAACAAATTACTTGCCGGACCTGAGCCAAGAAAAGGCTGGGAGCAATATTATAAAATCTAATTTCGTCCGTAAATATTTGGATAAAATTTGATTTGGCCATTGGCATCAAAATCAACCAAACTATACCAAATCACTAGAGGAATAGATCGGTTGATTTTGATGTATTTCGGCGTCAAATCTGAATATGCCTCGTTAACATCTAAGGTGTCCACCGCCTTGGAATGAGGCTTGAGCAAAAACCGCCCCAAATCAATTGGCCGCTCCACACGGATGCAACTGTGGCTATAAAAACGCTTCTCCTTTTTGAATAATTTTTTCTCAGATGTGTCATGTAGGTACATCCGAAATGGATTGTCAAACTGAAACTTCATGATACCTAAGGTATTCCATTTACCCGAACGCTGACGCATTTCATAAGGAAAATAATTAGCGTTTAAGCGTGACCAAGGCACCTTTTCAGGTGCAACCTTTCTCCCCTTGGTATCAAATATTTCTAAATGACTCGCATAAAAATACCGTATATTTTTACGAATCTCTGGGACTAATTCCTCCACACTAATACTCCGCGGCACATGCCAATAAGGCGTAATAATCAGGTTTTTCAAGGGACTAATTAACGTTTTAGATGGCCTTGAAGCTTTACCCAATACTACCTTCATGTTCGTATATTCAGTCTGACCATCATATGTGCGCAATATGGTAGATGGAATATTAACCAATACAACGAATCGATTTTGACGTAAGGTACTGAGCCAGCGGTATTCATTGATGGCTTTGATGAGTAAATCCTTTTTTTCATCCGAGATGTCCACTGAATCTCGAAGCATGGCCAACAATCGAACCACTTCAGGTGATCGATTAATTAGATGATTAGCTAATGATTTAAAATTTGATGTCAGTTGAATATTTTTCCGATCAATTTTCAAGCCTTGATAGCGTAAATTAGGTGTTCGATTCCCATCGCGTAGATCTTTAAAAAAAGTTTGCGCAACGGTATAAACAACTAATGAGTCAATGGGCTTTTGGCCTGTTATCATCGAATCCAATGCGCCACGATTATAATCGGCTATACGCAAGGCTAACGATGGAGCAGAACGAATCAAACTATCTAGAGTGATCAACTCAGCTAAGGGCATCCTCTTTTTTTGTCCTAAACTCGAAAAACCTATGAACAGGCATAAAACGAAAAAACCTAAAAAATTCCTCATAGGGGCGAATGTAGCCATTATTTAAGGAAAATTAGTTTCCACTCGTCTGTTTCTTGAAAGTTGACGGAGACACCCCAACCCGCTTCTTAAACAATCGCGTAAAGTAGGACAAACTCTCAAATCCAGCCTCATAACATGTTTCACTAACATGACGCCCTTGAATAAGTAATTTTTTGGCATAATTGATCCTATATTGATTTACAAAGTCAGTATAGGTCAAATGCGTTGCAAGTTTAAAATATCGGCAAAAGGCAGGAACCGACAAACTTACATGTGCTGCAATGAGATGCGTATTGATTGGCTCTAAAAAATGAGCCTCGACATATTGGTATACCTGGTGTATGCGCGCTTGCTTCTTCAAAACCAATGCATTCGCCACCGGTCGCGCACCCAATTCCAGGTATTCCGAACTCGTGGCTAAATCTTGAAAGATGCGCATCAATTCTACGAACTGACTAAATCGGTCCAAATGATGTAGCTTTTTTAACCTGGCTCCTGCTATTCGCTTCGTCTCACCCGTAAATGCCAAACCTTGTTTTGCACGATCAATAAGTTCTACAACCTGACTTAATTCTGGAATTCGGGCTAAACCTTGTTCAAAATAATCCGCCGGAAACTGAATCACCACCGTCTCCACCGTCGCTTTTACTCCGTAATCAAAATTCAAATGTGGAATGTACGAACCGATCAGAGCCAAATCGCATCCTTCATAGGTATCTAAATGATCGCCAATGTGGCGAATACCCTTTTCTGCTTCTACGTAAACCAACTCAATCTCCGGATGAAAATGCCAATAAAACACCTCGTTTAAATTAGGTGTCTGCAAAAATCGAAACGAACTATCCGCATCAGGACGGATGGACTCTAAAGCTATTTTCATACCTAAATTTACCAATTTAATGTATATGTCAAATTAAATTATCAATACAGGTCAAAAATTGGCGAATACAAAGAAATTCACGGATTGATAAATAGTCGAAATTTGATTCAACAAAAACAAAATGCATGGAAACGAAAATCCCCAATAATGCTCATTATGAAATTCCTGGCAACCCGTCTACCGCAAAAAGTAGCGCGCTCAAACTGAATGATCGAAGTAACGGTCAGGCACTTCGCGTATTAAGTGAGGAAGATTGGGAGTTTTGGATAACGAATGGCTACGTAGTTATCAAACAAGCTGTTCCGCGCGAACAAGCCTTAAAAACTGCCGATTTTTTATGGGAATTTGAGGAAAAAGATCCCCATGATCCGACTACCTGGTACACTGCCCCACGTGCAGAAATGAAAATGAAAGAGTTAGCAGGTACGGGCATGGTAGAATGCTATAATAACCAATTGCTATGGGATAATCGATCGCAGCAACGCGTATATGATGCCTTTGTAGATATTTGGGGAACAGAAAAACTGTGGGTCACGATCGACCGAGCCAATCTGAACTTTCCAATCCGACCAGGCCACGAATACAAAGCTTTTATTCATTGGGATTATGACCCAGAAACAAAACCAGTTAATGTCCAAGGGGTACTTGCTTTAGCGGACCAACTCGACGAAAATATGGGTGGATTTCAGTGCATCCCTGAGTTGTTTCGCACCTACGATACTTGGAAATTAACCCAACCCGAAGACCGCGACCGCTTCAAACCAGATATTACCGGTTTTACACCCACCAAAGTAAAGTTGGCAGCCGGTGATTTATTAATCTTCAACAGCACACAGCCACATGGTATTCGCGCAAACAATAGCGACAAAGTTCGCTGTGCCCAATATATTTCTATGATGCCAGCTGAAGAGGACAATGCTTCACTGAAAGATTGGCGCATCAATTCTTGGAAAGACCGCATCGCACCCGAAGGATATGCATTTCCGGGCGACCCTAGGAAATGGGAACAAACAAAATACGCCACTGCTGAACTAAATGAACTAGGCAGAAAAATTCTAGGTCTCGATGCATATTAAAACATTTTTGACCTGATACCAAGTACTTGATTTTAAGTTTAGTAGGGAATCAAAATCCCTATTTTTCCCCTACCTTTGGCAAACCTTGGAGGATTGCCAAAGGTAAGAAGATTAGAAATTTTCCTATATTGTAAGCATATAGCTTCATTGTTTGGAAATACTTGCCCCTGTTTTTGGGATTTTTACCTCGTTTATTCTTTTGTACTATTTAAGTTCATTGAATAAATCGAATGTTTTTTTAGCCTTATTCTTCCTGTGTTGTAACCTCATTGTGATGGTCTATTTTGGCCTACACTATTCAAAAAATGAATTTTGGGAAGGTTTCTGTTTTGTCCATTTCCTCCCCTTATCTTTTCTCCTAGGACCCTGTCTATTCTTTTACGTCAAAAATACCGTATCCGAACGTAAAGGTTTTGAGAAAACCGACCTGTTTCATTTGCTCCCGGCGGTGTTTGTTGGCATCGCCACGCTCCCTTTCACCACCTTGCCCTTTGACATAAAAACCAAAATGGCACATGAAATCGTCAATATTACGGAAGATTATAATCTAAATTTCTATTGGGTTACCTTCGAACAACTACTCTACGGCCGATCGATTCATGTGATTTTGTATGCCGCTTTATCGATTGTATATTTTTATTGGAATAAGAAACATTTACTAACCAAGTATGGTGTAATCCCAAGTAATCATTTAGTAATTCAACGATGGTTTATTACACTCATTTCACTTCAGGTCCTAATCGCGGTAACAAGTTTAGGGCACATGGCCACATTATATATCAAACCTTTTTATGTTTTAGGATTTTCAAATGAGGAAATATTTAGTGAACCTCACTTTTTTAGAATTTGTGGAGGAGGTTTTTTTATTCAAAATTTCTTCCTGTTTTTGTTTCCCAATATTCTGTATGGTAACATTTCTTACTCTGTCGAATTGAACAATGCCAGTACATTAGAGAAATTAAAATCTACATTTGCTAAACCAATACAAATAAATGGACATGCTTTTGAACAGGTAATCAAACCATACCTAGCAACTCATCCATTTATCCATAAAGATTTTACGCTTTCACAAATGTCATTTGACTTGAAAATTTCGGAGCGAAATTTATCAGCCTATTTCAATAATGACTTGCAAAAAACTTTTGGAGAATGGAAAAATGATTTGCGCATTGCCTATGTGGTGGAGTTAATTGAGGCGGGACAGGCAAATAAATTTACCATTGAAGCATTGGCAACCAATGCAGGCTTTATGTCAAGATCGAAATTCATTGATGCATTTAAACGTCGGCAGGGTCTCACCCCCTCGGCATATATTAAATCAAAAAAGCCCCAGACCAACTAGTCAGGAGCTTTCCGTATTACCTACTTCATCAAAAATCTTATTGGTTTACATCTAATCTACAATACCAGATTGCGTCAGCTTGTCTTCCCATTGTATATTTCAAAATTACACTGACGGGAGGCTTTTTATGCTAATGTGTAGTTCCCATTTGTTCCCTTTTGCAGGAAAAGGAACAAATGGGAAGTCTTAACACTACCGCTCAACTAACTAAATCCCGTTCTTGCCCAACAATTAATTCAACCAAAAAAAATATGAAAAAAATCGTACTACTTAGCGCAATCATTGCGTCTGCATTTATGGCAAATGCTCAAACAGCTGGAAAAATTTTCGTTGGCGATAACCAAGGAAAACCCATGCAATTAGGATCTGACAAAAGCATGAACATTGTATTAGAAGCGACCAAAGCTTATAATGCCGTTGATCACGATGCTGAGGTGGCCTTGTGGTCAGATGAATTTGTGAAAACAGGCGGAGAAAAACATAAAAAAAGCATGGCAACTTTAAAATCGGTCACCAACAAGCCGATGGCCATGTTACCCATCAAAATTCAAGGTTCAAATGATGAAATTGTGATGGTTCAATCGACAGAAGAGCGTGTTTTCAAGAATGGTTCGAAACAAAACTTGAATTTGTTTGAGTTGTTTTTTATTGACAAAGCTGGCAAAATTTCAAATATGCAGCAATACGTAAACATTCCTGCAACAAATGAATATGGTAAAACAACGGGAGGTAAATACATCTCGAGCAAGCCAGGTTCTGAAGCAGATGGAAGTACTTTACAGTTCTCAAACCGTGGCGAAATCGCAGCAATCGAAAATTTAGCGAAGGCATGGAACTCGATGGATGTGAAGGCTTTTGCTGACATTATTGCAGATGAGGTAAGCATTGAAGCTTATGACGGAACTAAATCCAAGTTAACAAAAGAAATGCTTCCTGCGGAATTCGCTCAATACAAATCATTGGATTGGAAACCAGGTTTAATTCTTCCTTTTAAGTTAACAAATACAGACCCTGCGTCTGGTATTTTGGTATACTCATCAGAGAAGCGTGTCTTGAAAGACGGAACTGTTTGGGATA
>CAZUAZ010000024.1:22875-27963 GCA_964618445.1 uncultured Aquirufa sp.
ATTTTGGTATACTCATCAGAGAAGCGTGTCTTGAAAGACGGAACTGTTTGGGATAAAGAATTGGTGGAATTATTTGGCTTCAACTTAGCAGGCAAAATTGATTCAATTACTCAATTCTCAAGAGAAAAAACGAAAAAATAAATTGATCTAGTCCGTGTGCAATCTGTGCACGGACTTTACTTAAACCCCAATACCATGAAAAAACTTACCTTATTATTCCTTACAATCTTTGCAATTTCAGCGAGCACATTCGCACAAAACAAAACGATTTATATCAACATCGCTTATCATAAATTAAAGCCGGGCCACACCATCGATGAGGCAATGGCCATCGAAAAGCGCTGGAAAATCATTCAAGAAAAACGCAAATCAGCAGGATTAATTACAGGCTGGGCCGCTTATAAGATTTTAAATCAATACAAATCAGAGTCAGTTGATTATGATTACGTTTCTATGAATGCTTCGTACGACTTGAATAAAATCACTCAATATCCTATGGATATGTTTAATGCCTTAGTTAAGGAAGATCCTAGTATGTATACCATTCTAGAAGAAACAGATAAAGTTCAATCTGTTATGCGAAACATCATAACAAAAGCAATCGAGTACACAGGTAGCTCGAATGATTTGAATTCTGTTGTTTTAATGGAAACCATGAAAACGACAACGTCTAACTACTTCGCATACATTGATTTCGAAAAGCAAGTTAAATCAATTCACAGTGATCGTATTAAGGCAGGGAATATTCAAGAATGGGCGTTTTGGCAACATTTAGCACCGATGTCGGACGATGGAAAAGGCCAATTTACAACAGTAACCTTCTTTAAAGATTTGTCTAAATTAGATGAAGATTCAAGCCCATCATACATCAATGGTGCGAAGAAATATATGAATTTGACCACGGATCAATACCTTAAAAAGGCTGATTCATTGCGTAAAATTGAACAAGCTGTCTTGTTGCAATATGCAGTAGGAACGTTTAACTAGTTCTTAAATTTGATAAAAATACAACTCCCCCTAACCTTTGGCAATCCTTAAAGGTTTGCCAAAGGTACAGGTTTGGGATTTGAATAATTGAAAATTAAAACGAAATCCAATAAGCTGGACAAAAAAATCAGTTTTAAGATTTCAATACATTC
Source organism: uncultured Aquirufa sp. (assembly GCA_964618445.1). Lineage (GTDB taxonomy): Bacteria > Bacteroidota > Bacteroidia > Cytophagales > Spirosomataceae > Aquirufa. The sequence goes on from CAZUAZ010000024.1 coordinate 24,015, forward strand.
CCATTCTCTTCTTTGGGTGATTGCCTGATTATCCGTTCGTTTAACACAAAAGACCAATGCCAACTTTGCCGGTCAACAATCCATTTTCTACGAAACGGAATCATCCTCCAATGTGTTATCAACCGGTTCTTACTCTGCTTTCAACATGGGGAATAAATTGCGAATGTCTGCCTCCGTTGGCTGCGTACCATATTCACATATTTCAAAAGCCTCAGCGTAGAGAACCTTAGTTGCACGCGCGGAACCGTACCATTTTACTAGGCTCTTTTGAACTTCAGGATTAGGTTTCGCCACCCGTTTTTGTAATAACCACTCTTTGTATTTGGAAGGATCTTTAGGTACCTCGGACTCATAATTTCCAATCCAAGGCAACCACTCATAAAACTGCGATTGATGCGCATCGAGGCCGGCTAATTTTTTAGCTATCACAGGTGTAATGTCCACCGCTATATCTGGCTGAAAAGGATTTGGTTTCTTAAAATTATCTTGAAAATAAAGAAAAACTGGATTTTTACGAAGGGGCTCTACATCGGGAGCGACGTTTGGCACACCTACCATAAAGGCTGCGTCTTGAACTAAAACACCGGTATAACGATGATCGGGGTGGTAGTCATTTGACCGAGGAGCAATCACCACATCTGCCTTCCACTCACGAATCTTTCGAATAATTTGTAAGCGAATCTCCAGAGTAGGCAATAATTCACCATCATGATTATCTAGAACATCGTAGGACACGCCCAAACGCTTAGCTACTTCCTGGGTTTCAGCAATGCGGCGCTTAGCAAGCATCCCGCCACCTTGTGATTGATGTCCAGCATCTCCGTTTGTGACAGAGAGAAATTTGACCTGGTGTCCCATTTCAACAAATAACGCCGCAGTTCCACCCCCTTTGATGTCACAATCATCTGGGTGAGCACCAATAAAAATAATGCGCAAAGGCTTTGACTGAGCGACAAACGTACATGCGAATAGCAGTAGGAGTAAAATCTTTTTCATAGGTAGAGGTTAAGGATGGCAAGTTAGTGGTTTTGCTGAATTTGCATAACTGCCTGTAAGGGGTGACTTTTCTTTTAGCCGCTTTTGGAGTACTTTTGACATCCATGAGCACAAAAAATCCGAAAGTATTTTTTATCACCCCACCATTTACACAATTAAATACGCCTTACCCAGCAACGGCTTATTTAAAAGGGTTTTTGAATACGAAAGGATTGCCGTCTGGTCAGGCCGACTTAGGTTTGGAGGTTATCCTACAACTATTTTCAAAAACAGGACTCCAACAATTGTTTGAACACATTGAAGGCTCTGGACAAAAACTGAATGCAAACGGGGCACGTATGCTCCGACTCAAAAAGTCCTACCTGCGAACCATCGACCCGGTGATTTCCTTTCTGCACGACAAAAATCCAACAATGGCGCACGTCATTGCCGAACAGAATTACCTACCAGAGGCATCCCGTTTTCAGCAAATAACGGATTTGGAATGGGCCTTTGGCAGTATGGGAACACGGGATAAAGCGCGGCATTTGGCAACACTTTACCTAGAAGATATTTCTGATTTAATCATAGAGGCCGTTGATCCCCATTTTGGTTTCAGCCGCTATGCTGAAAGACTTGGTAGATCCGCGTCAACATTTCATGCATTACACCAAGCACTTGATGCACCACTTACGTACATCGATGAATTATTGGTCGCACTTTTAGAGGCCAAAATCCAACAAGAAAAACCCGATCTAGTCGCCATAACGGCACCATTTCCAGGTAATTTATACAGTGCATTGCGCTGTGGGCAATGGATTAAAAAACACCATCCACACATTAAAGTAGCTTTTGGTGGTGGATATGCAAATACGGAATTGCGCTCCTTACAAGAACCTCGAGTTTTTGAATTTGTCGACTTCATCATGTTGGATGATGGGGAAACGCCTTTGATGAATCTTTTGGAACATTTACAAGGCAATCGAGCATTGAAAGATTTGAAACGAACCTTTTGCTGCATCGATGGAACCGTCACCTACCTGAATGGATCGAAGGATTCTGACGTGAAACAAAAAGATGTGGGCACCCCAGATTACACCGGTTTACCATTAGAAAACTATTTGTCGGTGATCGAAATTGCGAATCCGATGCACCGTTTGTGGAGTGATGGACGTTGGAATAAATTGACCTTAGCACATGGCTGTTATTGGGGGAAATGTACCTTTTGTGACATCTCATTATCCTATATCAAAGACTACGAATTCACCTCGGCACCCATGTTAGTTGACCGAATTGAGGCCATGATTGCCCAAACCGGCAACAATGGTTTTCATTTTGTAGATGAAGCTGCACCGCCGGCATTGATGCGTGATGTGGCATTGGAAATTATCCGAAGGGATTTGACAGTTGTTTGGTGGACAAATATTCGATTTGAGAAGAGTTTTACGAAGGATTTATGCCAACTCCTGGTGAGGTCAGGCTGCATTGCCGTTTCGGGTGGATTGGAAGTTGCCTCTGACCGTTTATTGACATTAATCGACAAAGGCGTTTCGGTCGAACAAGTTGCCCAGGTAGCTGATCATTTTACACAAGCAGGCATATTAGTGCATGCTTATTTGATGTATGGCTTTCCAACACAAACTGCACAAGAAACGGTTGATTCGCTGGAAGTGGTTCGCCAATTCATTGAAAATGGGGTGATGCACTCTGGTTTTTGGCATCAATTTGCCTTAACGGCGCATAGTCCGGTGGGCCTAAATCCGGACGCATATCACATCAAAATACTAAACCCTGAACCAGGTAGCTTTGCTAATAATGATTTGGAACATGCGGATCCCACGGGAACGGATCATGCCCAATTTAGTGAGGGGTTAAAAAAATCGTTGTTTAATTACATGCATGGCATTGGATTAGACATGCCGCTACAGGAATGGTTCGATTTTAAGATTCCTCGTACAAAGATTCCTAAAAACTACGTTGCACGTATTTTAGCACCAAAACCAGAAGAATTACCCAAACCCAATGCTAAAATTTGTTGGCTCGGACCCATCCCTTCCTTGGAAAAACGCACTCGCGGTAAATACATATTGCAAATGAGTTTGGGAAGGGACGAAGAGGAATTAATAGTTCCTGAGCAATTGGGAATGTGGCTTGTTGACATATTAGCGCGCATCTCACTTGGACCTACTAAAACATGGACATTTGAGGAATTCCAAAAGGAGTTTAATCAATCAGGCTTGGAAGATTTTAGAAATTTTTGGGAGGGAGAAATCGTAGAAGAATTGCGGGAAATGGGATTGCTGGTGGTTTAGCAACAAAAAAAGCCTCAGATTTCTCTGAAGCTTTCACCAAGTTGGCGGTCCGGACGGGACTCGAACCCGCGACCCCATGCGTGACAGGCATGTATTCTAACCAACTGAACTACCGGACCGTTTGGTATTTGGTGGCACAAAATTAGGAAAATTCTACTTGGATACAATAGGTCTTCTAAAAAAATAGTAAAAAAATAGGCTTAAACTGAGCTAATTGCTTTATCCAATTGAAAATCACGGCTTTGCAAGTTTGCCAAATGAATGGTTACAGATCTAAAAAAAATCAGTTACTCAATATTCTTTATCATTTAATCAAATCAAAAATTCCCTTTTCCCCCCTACCTTTGGCAAACCTTGGAGGATTGCCAAAGGTAAGTGAATAAAACAACTCTAGAAATGCATTTTCCTGCCACCTACGAATACCCGAATGCTCCATACTTTGCAGAATACTTGAATTTTCCCACTGAGGCAAATCTCTTCGAAGTATACGAAACGCAAACGACTGAAATACTACATTTCTACAACAAACTCAGCGAGCAAGATGGCAATTACGCCTATGCCGAAGGAAAATGGAGTCTGAAAGAACTCCTTGGGCACATGGTCGACTCGGAGCGTATTTTTGCTTACCGGGCCTTAGCTATTTCCCGTGGAGAAATGCAATC
>CAZUAZ010000025.1:0-7727 GCA_964618445.1 uncultured Aquirufa sp.
GGCGCGAATCACATAGTAAACGTCTTGGCGTTAAGTTATTTGGAGGCCAAGCAGTTATCGCTGGTAACATCATCGTACGTCAACGAGGAACAGCGCACAACCCAGGTGAAAATGTAGGTCTTGGAAAAGATCATACTTTATTTGCTTTAGCGGATGGTGTAGTTGCATTCAAAAAAGGATTTAAAGGTCGTTCATTTGTGCACGTATTGCCTTCTGTGGCAGCTGCAGCACCTGTGGCACCGGTAGCGAAAAAAGCTCCAGCGAAAAAAGCGGCTCCGGCTGTTGAAGCAGCTGTTGCTGAAGTAGCCGTTGAAGCTGCGCCAAAAGCGAAGAAAGCTCCAGCGAAGAAAAAAGAAGCTGCTGCTGAGTAGTTTTTTCTAGATTTTTTAAGAAACCTGGTATTTTCATGCCAGGTTTTTTTATTTTTCGGAAACTTTGTGCCTAAATTAGTGGTTTCGCTTCCATAACTTACCGTAATGCTTACTCCCCAAATCCATATTTACACTGAGTCTACGCCAAATCCACATTCCATGAAATTCGTTTTCAATGTGGAATTGTTGCCAGATGGCATGTCGTTCGACTATACGCAACCTGCGGATGGATTAACTAAAGAGAAAAATTCTCCGCTTGCTGTCGCATTATTTGGATTTGAATTTGTAAGTCGCGTATTCATTACGACTAATTTCATCACTTTAACCAAAACAGAAAATGCGGCATGGGAAGATGAATTATTTGGTATCAAACAGTATTTGAAGCAGTATTTCGCCGAAAAACGTCCTGTTTTCGTTCTGCCAGATGCAGTCATCAATGAAGAGGGTGTTTCGGATACAGAGATTATCGGTAAGATCAAGCAAGTGTTAGAAGAATATGTACGCCCAGCTGTAGAATCTGATGGGGGTGCCATTTCATTTCATTCATTCGACGAGGCTTCTGGCCAAGTGAAGGTATTGTTACAGGGCTCATGTTCCGGTTGCCCATCTTCTCAAATGACGTTAAAGGCAGGGATTGAAACCCTAATGACGCGCATGATTCCTGAAGTAAAGGAAGTTGTCGCAGAAGGCGTTTAATTTTACCAAGCAGAAATTTCTTACAAGAATGCTAGAATATCAGCCAACTGGCCTACTTCCCGAAACTGCGGATGTACCACTGGATGACTCACTACTTCGTGTTCCCAGGTCGTGTGAAATGGCACATGTACGCCGTGACCACCTATTTCCAAGACAGGAATAATATCCGATTTTAAGGAGTTCCCTACCATCATAAATTGATTTGGGGCGATATCTAAGTGCTTGATTAATTTTAAGTAATCTGCCTTCCGCTTATCCGACATGATTTCAATGTGGTGAAAGTATTTTTCTAAACCGGATTGGCGGAGTTTTCGCTCCTGATCTAGCAAATCACCTTTCGTCGCAACGACTAAACGATATCTAGAGGACAGTGTAGATAAAACTTCTTCTACGCCTTCTAGGAGCTCATTTTCGCGGGCCAACAAGCGTTTCCCGATGTCCAAAATTCGAGCAGTTCCTTCCGCAGATAGCGTTCCACCCGTAATCCGAACAGCCGTTTCCACCATCGAGAGCATAAATCCCTTTACGCCATAGCCATAGAGGGCCAGGTTATCCATCTCTGTTTTAAAGAGTTCTTGTTGCGTCTGATGCATGGGCAAAAAGTCCTCAAACAACGCAGCAAATTCCTCCTCACTTTCGCGAAAATAAGGTTCATTGACCCATAAGGTATCGTCGGCATCAAAGGCGATTACTAACATAGGAATTCAAAAATGCTGCCGGCGGATGAAGCCGGCAGCATCTAGTTAAAACGATTTGGCGATTGTAATGAAATCCGCCGCGATCAAGGAAGCACCACCGATCAAGCCGCCATCCACATCTGGACCCGCGAAAATCTCTTGCGCATTCTTCGCATTACAAGATCCACCATATAAAATGGAACAATTATCTGCGACAGTTGCGCCGTATTTGGCAGCAATATGAACACGCAAATGTGCATGCATCTCTTGCGCCTGCCCAGCTGAAGCCGTTAATCCAGTTCCAATCGCCCAAATAGGCTCGTAAGCGATGACTACTTTTCCGAACTCCTCTGCCGACAAATGAAATAAACTTGCCGTTAATTGATCCGCCACAAAAGCTAAGAAATCACCACCTTCACGCAACGATAAACTCTCGCCACAGCAGAAAATAGGTGTGATGCCGTTGGCCAAGGCTGCGTCTACTTTGGCAGCCAATTGCTCATTCGATTCCGAAAAATATTCACGACGCTCCGAGTGACCAATTAACACATATGGAATCGCAGCTGATGCTAATTGCACCGCTGAAATCTCACCTGTATAGGCGCCAGAAGCTTTTTCGTGACAGTTTTGTGCCGCAACGGCTAAATTTGATATGCCCTCAACGACCTGAGAAACACCTGTTAAGTACAAGGCCGGCGTCGCCATAATCACTTGTACATCCGCCGGAACGTCCGACTTCACTAATTGAGCTACCTCAGTAGCCAAAACGAATGCCTCGGCAGCCGTTTTATTCATTTTCCAGTTTCCAGCAACAATTTTTTTTCTCATACGTTCATCAGATTAAGCGTCAAAAATACAATTCCTTTCTCGCTTGCGAAAATTCGGCGAAAAAAATCCCAAACATTCCGTATTTTCACAGACTAATCAACACCTATGAGACGATTTTTTGCCGCATTAGCCTGCCTTTCCCTGCTATTTTCAATTCCCGCCTTCAGCCAAAAAGACCTCTTCCCCCATACCAAATCAAAATGGGTAGACTCCGTCATGGCCTCATTAAGCGTCGACCAGAAAATCGGACAAGTGCTCATGCCCCGCGGAAATTCCAATCCCATCTACGATACGACCCGACTTTTCGATATCGTCCGCAATTACCATGTGGGCGGATTCGTACTTTTTGCCGGATACCCAACGACCCAAGCTAGACTGGTCAATAAACTTCAGGCCATGTCCAAAGTGCCCCTTTTCATCGGGATGGACCTTGAATGGGGCTTAAATATGCGCCTCGATTCGACGGTTCGCTATCCGTATCAAATGACCCTCGGAGCGATGCAAGGCAACGACGCGTTGATTGAAAAAATGGGTTTTCAGATAGCCCAACAGTGCAAACGAATGGGTGTGCATATCAATTATGCACCTGTGGTGGATGTGAATAATAATCCGAATAATCCGGTCATCAACTTCCGGTCTTTTGGTGAAGACAGAAATCAAGTCACTCAAAAATCACTTGCCTACATGCGTGGCCTTCAAAAGGGTGGCATCATTACGTCGGCGAAGCACTTTCCCGGCCACGGCGATACCGGCGTTGATTCCCATTATGACATTCCGGTTTTGACGCACAACCGCGCACGCCTGGACAGCTTGGAATTATTTCCTTATGCAGAGCTTATCGACAAAGGTTTGCAAGGGGTGATGGTAGGCCATTTAAGCATTCCGTCCCTCGATACGACGGCGAATTTGGCCTCTACGATGTCTAAGCCGATTGTCACCGGATTGCTTAGAGATCAATTGAAATTCCAAGGCCTGGTCTTCACAGACGCCATGGACATGAAAGGCGCTACTAAAATGTTCCCCGAAGGACAGGCAAACGTGAAAGCATTTCTAGCTGGCAACGACATCCTCGAGACATTTGTGGATGTTCCTGCCGCGTTTAACGCGATTAAAAAGGCGCTTACCGACGGAGAAATTACGGAAGCAGAATTAGACGTCCGTGTTCGTAGAATATTAAATGCCAAAGCTTGGGCAGGACTTGATCAATATCAGCCTACCCAAATCAAGCAGTTGATTGAAGACTTGAACCCGATCAACGCGGAGATTTTAAAGCGTACCCTGGCGGAAAAAACGGTGACCGTGTTGAAAAACCCGAAAGGATTGATTCCTATTCGTCAATTGGACAGTTTGAGAATTGCTACGCTTGCGATCGGTAAAGCGAATTATGGATCCGTTTTCCCAACCGAATTCCAGAAGATGGCCCAAAACTACATGGAAATGGACCACTTCTACCTCGATGAAAACTCGGCAGATAGCACCATTACGCGTGTTGAAAACGCGCTCAAAAATGTCGACGTTGTGCTTGTTGGCCTACATGGAATCTCTTACCGCCCGGTCAATAATTACGCCATCAAACCAAGGATTCAGGCATTGGTCAGTCGGTTTGCCACCGAAAAGGCCATTTATACCCATTTTGCGAATCCCTTTACCTTCAAGTCATTTGAGAATTTGAACAAGACTGCCGGACTTGTTTTAACGTATCAGGATGGAATTGCCCAACAAGAAGCTGCGGCAATGGCGATTTTTGGTGGGATTGCGGCAGAAGGTAAATTACCGGTTAGCGCATCTGCCGAGTATCCAGCGGGGATGGGCGTCATGACGCCTTCATTAGGCAGATTGCAGTATCAAGTTATTCCGGAAGCGGTGGGTCTTTCGAGCCAATTTCTGAATCGGAAAGTAGACTCGTTGGCACAAAAAGCCATCGATATCAAAGGTGCACCAGGCGCTGTTGTATTGATTGCTAAAGAAGGGAAAGTGATTTACCACAAGGCTTTTGGTACTCAAACGTACGAATCGAAAGAGCCGATGAAGACCAGTGATATTTTTGATTTGGCATCGATTACAAAAATTTCAACTTCTGTACCGGCACTGATGAAGTGGCAAGATGAAGGGAAATTCTCTGTGCAAACTACGATGGGAAGTTTGATTCCTGGCTTCGATACGAGTAATAAGAGTGACTTAAAATACCTGGATATTCTGACGCATCAAGCACGCTTGCGGGCATGGATTCCGTTTTGGCAAGATTACGTGGATAGCACGAACATGATTTTGCATAGTAAAAAATACCGCAAGCAGTTCGATGCAGATGCTTTTGTAAATAAGTATGTGTTGAAATCCAATGCTGCCGAACGCCTTAAGCGCATTAAGCAAAATCAAAAAGTGATGTGGGATACGTGCGTCGATCTAAAAAATGAGGTGACACGCTGGAAACCACGCACACTTTCCTATGCCGTTTCGGAAGAATATCCGACGCAAGTGGCACCTAATTTATGGGCGCATCGCAGCATGGGTGCGATGATTACCGAGGCGATTAAAAGCTCAGCGCTACGCGATAAAAAGGAATATGTGTATTCAGATTTGTCCTATTATTTATTGCCGCAAATCTCCACCCGCATGACCGGAAAGACGTGGACGAATTATTTGTCTGATACTTTTTATAAACCTTTGGGGGCAAGAACATTGGTGTATCAGGCTGAAAAGCATTTTCCGTTAGCACGTATTGTGCCAACAGAGTACGATTCGCTGTTCCGCAAAACCTTGATCCATGGCAAAGTGCACGATGAAGGTGCCGCGCTTTTAGACGGGATTAGTGGCCACGCAGGTTTGTTTGGTAATGCAAATGACCTCGCGAAATTGATGCAAATGTATTTGCAAAAAGGCTACTATGGCGGCAAGCAATTCATTGATGAAAAGACGGTTAAGCAGTGGACCTCGTATCCATTCTCGATGGAAGAAAATGCACGTCGCGGGATTGGTTTTGATAAGCCAGATCGTAAAAAGCCAGGTATTTCGGCTGCGGAATCTGCTAGCCAAGAGAGCTTTGGTCATTCTGGATTTACAGGAACGTATACCTGGGTGGATCCCGTGCATGATATTGTCTATGTATTCTTGTCGAATCGTGTTTATCCAACTCGGAATAATAGTCGTATTTCGGATGCGAATATTCGGACAGGCATTAATGAAGTCATTTATCAGGCAATCAAAAAAGGAAATTAATGCACGTTCTCATCACGGGAGGAACCGGGTTTATTGGGCAGGCACTGCAATCATATTTGCAAGCTGCTGGTCACGACGTGCGCATTTTGTCGCGTAAATCCGGTTGGGATGTGTTGAACCAAACCATGGATCCGAGCGTCTTAGATGGGATTGATGCCATTGTTCATTTGGCGGGTGCGGGCATTGCTGATAAACGTTGGACCTCTGCGCGTAAAAAGGAATTAATTGCTTCGCGCGTGGATTCGACTAGGCTATTGGCACACGCATTACAGACTCAAAAGCATCAAGTAAAAACCCTCATTTCAGCTTCAGCGATTGGGTATTACGGGGCGGATTCAGGCCAAAAAACATGCGTGGAAACCACCGAATCGGGAGCAGATTTTTTAGCTGAATGTACGCGGGCTTGGGAAGATGCGGTAGATGAAATAACAGGATTGCGTGTGGTGAAATTACGTATTGGGTTGGTGATGGAGCGAGATGGAGGCATATTCCCGGTATTGGCCTTACCGATTCGTTTGTTTGCAGGTTTTATATTAGGCGCCGGAAACCAAGGGCAGTCTTGGATTCATCGGGATGATTTAGTGCGGATGTTTGCGCAGGCGCTGACGGACGAACGGTCTCAGGGGGTTTATAATGCAGTCGCACCGGAGCCATTGACGCATGCGGCGATGACCAGAGAGATTGCGGGGGCGTTGCGCCGACCGGTTTGGTGGCCGCATGTTCCGGCCTTCATGTTACGACTGATTTTAGGCGAAATGGCTTGTTTGGTGACGGGCGGAAATTTTGTTTCGTCTCAAAAAATACAAAACGAGCTTGGTTTTACGTTTACATACAAGCGCTTCTCGGAAGCGATTAAACAATTAGTACATGTCTAAGAAAATTTTAGTGTATTGTGGGTCATCTAAGGGGCATAATCCGATTTATGAACAGGAAGCGAAGCGCCTCGTACATGCGTTGAAACGCTATGATTGCGAGTTGATTTTTGGTGCAGGAAGTGTGGGCATTATGGGAGTTCTGGCGGATGAATATTTAAAAATTGGCGGTCATTGTGTGGGGGTTATTCCGTCGTTTATGGAGCCGTGGGAAGTCAAGCATATGGGAATTCAGGAGTGCTTTATCACGGAATCCATGCATGCGCGTAAGCAATTGATGGCGAATCGCGCGGACGGGGTAATCGCCTTGCCGGGTGGATTTGGGACGCTGGATGAACTCTTTGAGATGTTGACCTGGAAGCAATTAGATTTACATCAAATGCCGATTTCCATCCTGAATACCCATGGCTATTTCGATCATTTATTGGCTCAAATGCAGCACATGGTAGATGAGGGATTTTTGAAAGTGCCTAATTTAGAAGCCTTGCAGGTGGAACAAGATCCAGATGTGCTGATCGACTGGATGATGGCTTATGAGCCAGAAAAAATGGAAAAGAAATGGATTTATCGCGGATAATTTGTGTGATTTTAGTGAGTGCGAGCACGATTTTCGCGCAGCAAAAACCGGAAAATTTGGGTTCTGCGATCAATAGTGACTATTCAGAATTGAATCCTGTGATGGCCCCGGATGGCAATACGCTTTTTTTTGGTCGTAAAAATCATCCGGCCAATAAATATGGCACGCAGGGATCGGAGACGGTAGCGGGTTCACAGGATATCTGGTATAGCGAACGTGTAGGTGAGGCGTGGTCCACGGCGCGACGTATGCCGGATGTACTGAATCGCGATCAATACAATACGATATTATCGATTTCGCCCGATGGCCAAACCATCTTGTTGAAAGGCTCGTATGTCAATGGCAACTATGAAACGCGTGGATTTTCTTTAGCGAAAAAACAGATGAGCGGTTGGTCCATTCCCGAGAAAATCAATATTCCCAATTACGAGCGGATGAGTAAAGGGCTCAATGAGTACGCCTATTTGTCGATGGATGGGAAGACGCTTTT
>CAZUAZ010000025.1:7827-21127 GCA_964618445.1 uncultured Aquirufa sp.
TATACGTTATCTGCCAAAGGTGATTATGCCTATTTTTTGTCATCTACCGAAACGGGAAAGAAGGATATCTTTCGGATTGCGTTGGAGCCGGAACCGGTTGTTGCGGCGGTGGCAAAAGAGGAGCCGATCATCCAGCAGGATGTAAAGTCGAGTCCGCGCATTGCGTCATCAGAGACTTCTTCTGCGGTAGTCTTACTTTCGGGTAAAATTTTGAATTCCACAGGTGTGGTGCCTGGTGGAGCATCTGTCGCGTATGAGGATTTAAAAACGGGTAAGATTATTGGTCAAGCGACGCCGGATCCATCTACGGGACAGTATAAATTGGTCTTGCCTTACGGGATCAATTATGGCATTACAGCGAAGGCGGATGGATTTTTGCCGAGTTCGCTACACTTAGATTTAAGCCAAATGCGGGGACGTTATTTGGAATTAGATGACCGTGATTTGACAATGGTTCCAATCGCTAAAGGGTCAACCATGACGGTAAATAACTTATTTTTCGAGTTGAACAAGGCGACCTTGACGCCAGAATCTGACCCAGAATTGAAGCGAATGGCGCAGGTGATGCAAGATAATCCGAGTCTTCGCATTGAGATTAGTGGCCACACAGATAATACGGGTACGGATTTAATTAATGATCGTTTATCGCAAGCACGAGCTGATGCGGTTCAAGCGTATTTATTGGCCGCTGGCGTCGCCCAAACGCGTATTCAATCAAAGGGATATGGGTCGAAGAAGCCGAAGGTTTCCAATGAAACGGAAGAGGGTAGAAGTCAAAATCGCCGGGTGGAATTTGCGATCTTATAGCGTTTGCATTTTTTCATGGTATTCGCCAGGGGAGCAACCTTCGATTTCTTGAAAGGCTGCATAAAATCGCGAACGGGTGCTAAATCCAGATTCAAGACCAATCCCTTCATAACTCAAATGGGAATTTTCGGGATTGTTGATTAGCTTTTTGGCATAATCAATGCGGTACTGCGATCGCATTTTGATGAAACTTTGTTTAAAGATAAAGCGATAACAATAGGAGATATGGTGTTGTGGAACGTCCAATGATTCAGCTAAGATGGCAAGTGAAAATTCAGGATTCAAATAGGGTTTTTCTGTTTCGAAATAGGTTTCTACGCGCTCAGCAAGTTCACTAAATTTTTCCTCTACATTTTCATCCAATGTAATTTCAAACGAGTCACTGGATTGTGTAGTGAAGTGAGGTAATCCGTATAAAATTTTTGGGTAAAGGAGAAGAAATGTGCTAATGGCAAAAAGTGTAAACGTCATGACATACGTTGCCCAGTTTAACTTCAACAACGCATTTGTGCTTTCATCGAAAAAAAAGCCAAAAGTTAAATATAGGTAACTCACACTCGAAACGATACTGATACTCAAAAAAGCAAACAGCCATTGAAAAGTTATCCGGTATTGAGAGGAGTAATTTGTTTCTGTTTGTCGTTGCTTGAATTTATATAGCTTGTAAACGGAATAACTGGTATAGCACAAAATAAGTGTAGGCCTCACAATGAAATTGATCTGAATGGGGACGATGTGATCAATTTGAAAGTTGGGCAACGTGCTAAAATCAGCTATAATTTGTTGTGCGATGGATAATTTTTCTGAAAAAGGGGATACAATATGGGGCAGAAGACCTATTAAATTTAATCCAAATGGGATAAAATGTAAGGCATCTTTTGGCCGCAGTTGGGCGGTATCTTGGATAGTCCCTCGAACATAAAAATATATGAGAGGTCCTGCCGCCAGATTTAAAAAGGCGAAATTTCCGTAGAAAATGGCAAATAAATAGGGATCTTTTGCGATTGACGTGAAGTAATGGGTTACGGCATACCAGGCAACTAAGATTAGAAATCCGCCTAAATAAATAGCCGTTTTGTTCTCATTCCAATTGTAAATCATGAGAATGATGGAAAGCAACAATACGGTTATTGCGAAATAGATAAGCATAATTTATTAGAACAAGACCTCTTAGTAATCGAAATTGGCTACTATGAATGCAAATCAAATTTGCACAGAATCAATGAAATTAACAAGCCATCGGAATGGCATGCTCGCATATTTGCGTATGCGTAGAAAGCGTTTTCGCGGAACCAGAATTTCGGGTTTGATGTAATAGCACGGGAATTTTTTGTATTCATGGTGCCCATTATTTATCAGTGCTTGTGCGTAAAAATCGAATAAGGTGGCCACATCGCCTTTTTCTTGAAAGGTATAGCGGTTTTGGTACTTCGAAATTTCACTTGGTTTTTCAGGGGAGTACCCAGAGAAATGGAAAAAGATTAGCGGCGTGTTTCCGTTAATCTCGTAGGGTTCTTCGTCGTTTGTAATACTTCGTTCATGTAAATTCCAGTAGGCCATATTCAAGCCAAGGTGCCTGCTCACATATACATCATCGTAAAATACCGGGGCAAAATTGACCCAGTTTTGGTCTACGAACATGCCATTCGCTAAGTCGATGTAACAATGGTCACGCAGTCGATCTTTCCACCACGTCAAAAATTTCGCTGTATTTTCCGTGCGTCGTGTACCTAAATAACCTAGGTTAAAGATACCCGTATTCAAGTGATCGCGTTCTTGCGGTCTGTTTTCATCCGGATATGGACTTGTGATGTGTGGCGTGAGGAATAAACTATTGGAGGACAGTGCATCCTCAATCACTGTTAATGGTTGGTAAACAATGATGTCTGGATCAAAATAATGCACTATTTCCGCGTCCGAGTACGTCGCATAAACATATTCGAGGAAGAATGGCTTGACCGCCGTATTCAGTTCGGTGATGTTGTATTTGGCACACACCTGGTCCAAATCTTCAATCCCGATGGTGTGTAGTTCGATTAACGGGTAATGAGGCAACTGGCTTTTTTCGATGGCCGACTGGTCTAAGCGGTCCACTAGGCCGATCAAAAACTGATAATCTGGATTGTGCTTGAGGAGGGAATCACCAAGTGTTTTCGCCTGAGCGAGGTAGTTAATGGAACAAATGGTGATGACTATTTTTTGCATGTGTCAAATTATCAGTTGCAAAAATACGAAATGTAAGTTGGAAATCGGTAGGGCTTTAGCGCTGCGACTACGCTGCCGGGTTCTTCAGCCCCGGCAAAACGTAAGCCCGCGCGCATGATTACTATCGCCAAGCTTTATTTTTTTAAACTACCGTAAATGATATTTTCGATTTTCTGTGACAAGTCACCGTGCGAATTTGGGCTATGCTGCGTCATGATAAGCACAATCATTTTCTCTTTGGGATCTGCCCAGTATGTCGTGCCATAATAGCCGCCCCAGCTAAATGATCCTTCGGAGCGCATGCCTAAATAAGCTGATTTTTTCGAGGTTAAGGAGAAACCTAAGCTGAACAAATCCTTCTCTGTGTTTGTGATGTCGTATTGTGGGCTGAGCATGACTTCAACCGTTCTGCGCCCTAGTAATTGTTTACCATTGTATACGCCACCATTCAATAACATTTGAAGGAAGATAGCATAATCAAATGCGGTTGACGACAAACCGGCTCCGCCTGAAAAATATTCTTTTGGGAATAAGGGATAGTTCGGATCTAAGTTCCGGAAAGTAGGCGCCCACGGAATAATTTGCTTATTGGCATCTTCCGTATACACCTTCGGCATACGCGCTGCTTTTTCCAATGGAACCGTAAAATACGTATCCTTCATGCCTAGTGGTTCAAAAATCTGTGTGTTGAAATACGCTTCCAATGTTTTTCCTGTGATAACCTCAATAAGGCAACCTAATAAATCTGTATTTAGTCCATATGTGAATTTTTCACCCGGCTGATGTGCTAGCGGTAATCTGCCCAAAACCTTCATTTTATCTAGCAATTGTGCGTTGAAATTTCCTAAACCAGAGGGAATACCGGCTTTGGCATAAATGGCTTTCATTTTATCGGAACCGATTGCGGCGTAGTCGATGCCTGAGCGGTGCGTGAGCAAGTCGCGAATGGTGATTTTACGTTTGGCGGGCTCGGTGGTGTAGCTAGAATCTGTGGGATTGAACTCTTTTAAGACCGTTTGATTTTCGTATTCAGGGATAAAATCAGCGACGGGTTGATCTAAACGTAATAATCCTTGTTCGAACAACTGCATGATGCCAAAGCTTGTGATGGCTTTTGTTTGGCTCATAATGCGGTAAATCGCATCGGCAGGCATCGGTTTTTTATTCGCCAAATCCGAATAGCCATGTCCTTTGTAGTAAACGACTGCATTGTCTTTCACGATGAGCGTTCCGGCGCCGGCCAACCACCCTTTGGCAACATATTCGTTCATCGTTGAATCGATTAAGGCCAAACGTTTATCATCCATTTGTGGATGAGACTTTTGAATGGGAGAGAGGATTTGGGCTGATGCACTGGAAATGCTCAGTAGGAAAAACAAGAGAATTCGCATGGGTGTTTGTTAATTATACCGCAAACTAACAATTGTGAGGGGGACTTGCAAATAAACATTGGACGCTAAACGCTAGACAATGGACGTTAGACGCTGGACTTTAGACGATTGATGGTTTGGTTTTTCGCTCTGATTCGTTAAACTTCTGGTCTCGGCATTTTGCTAGTGTCCAGTTTCCAGAGTCTAACGTCTAGCGTCTAATGTCCAACGTCCAGAAACAAAAAACCTACTCAGTTTCCTAAGTAGGTTTTCGTCGATTTATGTACCTGGGATGGGAATCGAACCCATACGAGCGTTTCGGCTCACAGGATTTTAAGTCCTGCGTGTCTACCAGTTCCACCACCCAGGCAGCCCTGTAAAACTTGAAAGCACCTAGAGGTGCCTTCTCGTTTTGAGCGAAAGACGGGGTTCGAACCCGCGACCTCGACCTTGGCAAGGTCGCGCTCTACCAGCTGAGCTACTTTCGCGTTTTGTGGGTACAAAAGTAGAACCTTAAAGTTATTTATGCAAGTGAGAAGCGAAAAAATCCTTAAAAAATCTTTAGTTTTGTCTTTTAAAACCAACAAATGAGCATCAACAAACTAGACCAAATCGACCATAAATTATTGGAGATTTTACAGCAAAATGCGAAAATTACGAATGCCCAATTATCCAAGGAAGTAGGCCTTTCACCGGCACCTACCCTGGAACGTGTGAAGAAATTGGAGTCACTGGGAATCATTCAAAGTTATCATGCTCAAGTAGATCGAGATAAAGTTGGCCTAGGCGTTAGCACCTTCGTAACAGTCACCCTAACAGGACATAAAAAGCAAGTGACGGAGTCATTTGTCCAACAAATCAACCTGATTCCGGAAGTGATTGAATGTCACCACGTGACTGGTTCTGGGGACTTTATGTTGAAGATTATTTCAAAAGATATATCGACGTACCAAAAACTGATGTTGGAGAAAATCAATGAAATCGAGGAAGTTGCGGCAACATCCACGATGGTTATTTTGTCTAGCTTTAAAGAAAGTAAGGTATTGCCTATTCCGTGATTACAGGCGTTGACTGAATTGCGGAACCATGCGGTTTTTCCACGCCGTAAACGTGCCTGCTTGAATCTGCTTTCGGGCTTCACCCACCATCCAAAGGTAGAATCTGAGGTTGCAAACACTCGCAATCATCGACCCAAGCATCTCCTCGCAGCGTATCAAATGCCGCAAGTAGGCTTTCGTGTATTGCCCATGTAGTCCGTCAGCAAATTGTGGATCAATCACCGAAAAGTCATTTTTCCATTTTTCATTGCGAATATTAATCGTCCCCTGACTTGTAAATATCATGCCATTGCGTGCATTCCGCGTAGGCATGACGCAATCAAACATGTCAATGCCCAAAGCAATTCCCTCCAATATATTCGCCGGCGTGCCCACACCCATCAAATAGCGGGGTTTGTCTTTAGGTAAAATATCCGTAACCTCATCGGCCATTTGGTACATATCTTCAGCAGGCTCCCCTACTGATAATCCGCCAATTGCATTACCAAAAGCGCCTTTTGACGCGATATATTCCGCTGAAATTTTTCGTAAATCTGAGTATACGCTACCTTGAACAATCGGAAAAAGCGTTTGCTCATAGCCGTACTTTGGCTCGGTCTCGTTGAAACGTGTGATGCAACGATCCAACCACCTATGGGTCATGTTCATGGAATTGCGCGCATATTCGTAGGTGCACGGATAGGGGGTGCATTCGTCAAACGCCATGATGATATCTGCGCCAATGGTCCGTTGGATATCCATCACACCTTCCGGGCTGAAAAAGTGCGAGCTTCCGTCTACATGCGACTTGAATTTGACTCCTTCCTCTTGGATTTTACGACCGGTGCCGGCTAAAGAATAGACTTGGTAGCCGCCTGAATCGGTTAAGATAGGCTTATCCCACCCGTTAAATTTATGTAAACCACCTGCCTGTTCAATGATATCTAATCCTGGGCGCAAGTATAAATGGTAGGTATTTCCCAAAATGATTTGGGCGTTAATCGGGTCACTTAATTCTGAAATATGTACCGCTTTGACGGTCCCCGCAGTTCCTACCGGCATAAAAATAGGAGTTTCTATCACCCCGTGATCCGTATGTAACTTACCGGCACGCGCCTTCGAGTTTGGGTCAAATGTCTCAATGTCAAATTTCATGCGGCAAAGGTACAAAAGATAGTCGCAAGTCACTAGTCACTAGTCGACAGTCCGAAGGGAAATAGTCCGAAGTCGTAGTAGTCAGTAGTTAGTAGTCAGTGGTCAGTCCCTTACTCCTCTTACCTCTTAGTTCTTACCTCTTACTTCTCACCTCTAAATAATTATATTTTCATATCTAGCTGTTATAACGTAATTTTATCATTCCATAAAAACTGCATGTCACTCATCCGTTCTAAAGCATTTCCATACGCAGTTGCCCTGCTTCCAATCGGATTGTTTTTTGGCATGTTATATGGATTTACCCCCAATATTTTTTGGCTAGACGATATCGAAGCGGTACTCCTTTTACATAATTGGAATTTATCGCCAGACTGGCAGCAACGCTTTCAAATGGTGTGGTTTCCAAATAACGAACACCGGATTGTCATACTGAAAATTTGCGTGCTATTACTTTCACTTTTTGGGGGAGTGATTAATTTTAAGTGGCTCTCCATTCTCACATATCTTTACCTAATTCCACTTTTTCACCTCTTTTGGAAGGTTATTCCTGTCCCAACTGCCAAGAAGATTTACTTCTTTTTACCTATCCCTTTCTTGTTTTTAAACCTGCAATGTTCAACCGCTATCTTTTGGTTTATCCTAACTTTTCAGCGCAATTTGGTAATTGGTTTTGGACTTATCGGAATCTATTATTTGGTGAAAGGAAAGCGATCAGGGACGCTCATGGGGATTTTAGCCATTTTTTTGGCATGCTTATCCAATTCCGACGGCCTACTCTTTATGTTAATCGCATCTTTCGTTTTTGTATTGAAACGCGATTGGAAAGCACTAGGATTTTGGGTCTTAGGAAGTGGCATTTTTATGAGCCTGTTTTTTATCAAAAATCCAGCCTCCAATTTGATTGCTCAAGGGCTCACGTATTTTTTCGCACACCCCCTAGAGTCTCCGCAGGCGTTCTTTATTTTACTGGGAAGCTTCATTGATTTCTGGGAGGGAGATAGTTACCCGTTCCGACTTGTCATTACGTTTTGGGCTGGAATAGTGGTTTTTATCGGTATCCTGACGGGACTATGGTACGGTTTTCAGCGCTACATGATTCCATTTTACAAGCAACCCATTCATGCGCTAGATAAACCAACGCGCCGTGTGGCTGATATCTACTTATTTTTAATTTTAGCATTCATTTATTGCCTATGCAATGTGGCCATGCTGAGCATCTTGCGTACCCAAAATGGCTTGTTTTCTTTTCTGATAGGTAATCATAAAATATTTTCGCTACTCGCCATTACCCTGCTTTATTTGCTATGGTTATTATTGAAACCGACCAAGGTATACGTATATAGTTCGTTAGCTTTTGCCATTGTTTTTTGGGCCGTATCAATCATTTCCTACCAGCCACGCGTTAAGGCTTGGTATGAACAACGTGTTGCGGGATTATACAATTTGACAACCAATCATTACGGACTGGGATTTGGCATTAAAGAAGATAAGCAATATGGGATAACGGCTAAAATCAATTCCTTAATCAAGGAATCATCGTATTTCCCGCCCAATTACCTTGAAAAATTACTCGCGTTAAGCACATGGCCTACCCAAAAAGAAGGAGAAAAATTTGATATTACGGGACAAAAAAACGGTGTGTTTCACCTGAAAATAGATGAATCTCCTTTATTACGTCATGAATATTATGGCGTTCTTGTCAATGAAAAAGGGGTTGCCCATCCTACGGAAGGGCAGTATCGTGTTTTCACCAACTACCCACATCTGGCTTGGTTTAGTGAGGTCGTCGTGAGTTATAAATTTCAAGTGGCCAATATGCCTCTAGGAAAATACCGTTTCTACCTAGCAGATGCCAACGCCCAAAAAATGTGGCAATCGAATTACTACCTAGTTATTCAGTAATCAGTGGTCAGTAGCTAGTTGTCAGTCCCGCTCACCTCTTACCTCTTAGTTCTTACCTCTTACTTCTCTCTTCTACTCCACTTTCATCACCCCATTCATAATCCGCCAGTGTCCTGGGAATGTACATAAGAATGGATAATTACCCGGCACAGTAGGTGCTTTGAAAACGATTTTCGCACGACCATCTGAATCAACTAATGGAGTATAGGCTAAAATTTCCGGCATCGACGGGATGTAGTTTTTCGCTACGCCATCTGCTGCAGTGATCATTTTGTCTGCCGCTAAACCAATCTTTTCTTGACTGCCTAACGCGCCCAACACCCAGTTGTGCTGCATCGCATCCACATTTTCAAAAATCAATTCGACCGTCGCACCCGCCGGAACCGTAAATTCTGCCGGACTGTATTTCATGGCCTCTTTGATCGTTTGAATAGTCCGACGAATCACCACGCCCTTCGTTGCCAGCGTCGGAATTTCAACTTTCCATGCACCTGCCAAACGCTCCCAGGCATCGATTTGCTGTGGTTGTAAGTTGGCACCCAATTTTATAAACGTTGCTTTGGCATTGTCACTTAAATCCGCTGCCCGCTTGGCATTCCAAGTTCCCGCTGCACCTTTAATGGCCGCACCCATCGCCAAGCCGGATTTGTTTTGAATCAATGAAAGGTGATCTACGATCTCGTTGGCAGTCCAACTAACCGCCCCGGCACGGAAGATTTTTTCCATCATATACGTATTCAATGATGTATTGCTATTGACGGTAATGGCTTGTCGGTACGTATTATTTGTCCGATTTGATTCGCCTAAAACCGCTTTGGTATCCAGGTTAATTTCCATCACATAATTACCAGCGGATTCCGCGGTCCAACCTAAATTGCCGACCCACGGACCGTTGTTGTTTTTCACAATCGAAACGGTCTCTCCCGGAGCTACACCATCCACAAATGTATAGGATTCTAGATCCACACGTGTTCCCATTCCCTCAATTTTGATGGTTAATGGAACCGGTGTACCTTTTGCAATGGCCTTGTCTCCGCGGTTTTTAACTCGAATCACAAAGGTAGAACCCTCACGCAAACGGAAGGTTCCGCTTTTGACCTGAACTTCTTCCACGACCAAATCAACGCCAGCTTGCGTGCCTTCTACCGAAGGATTTTTCAAGTCTTTCGCTAATTTTTCAGCAACAACCGCGGATGCTTTCGCGCCTTCAGCTGTAATGAAAGATTTGATGCGCGACTGATCTGCCGACATCATCCAGGCGGTTAAGGCATCCGGAATCCAACGATCCGTCGAAGTTTGAGATTGCGCAATTTTTTGTGCCATCGCTTTTTCCACGGCCGGATTTGCAGGCATTTCGATCAACGCCAAAATGCTGTTCAATACCACCAATGAATCTTTGTCATTCAACAATCCATTTGCCAAAATCGCTTTTGCCCCCGCTTCTGTCCGAGGCAATACTTGAACTGCTTGTTTACGAACGGCCGCACTCGAGTGTTTAAGGGCGTTGGTTATTACCGAAAGTGGTAATGCGCCCAAACCTTCTAAGGTTCTTAGTGCATGAATCGCACCTGGCGCAAGGCCTATTTCGTCTGTTTTAGCTGTTTGAACTAATTTAATTAACGCAGGAACCACATCTTTTTTGCCACGTTCCACTAATAATCGTTGAGCCGTTAAGCGCCAAAACAAATTCGAATTGGACAGCGCATGGATGCAATTTTCCGGCGTTCTTAAGTCCAACGGCACATAAGCAGGTGCTTGGTTATAGCCCACGCGGTAAATCCGACCATGCGTGAAATCACGTAAATCTGTATCGTATGCATTACCCGTTCCATTCTTAAATCCTTGCGGAACCGGGTTGTGCTGAATGATGTAGGAATACCAGTCGGCCACCCAAACGGCGCCGTCAGGGCCAACTTGCGCAAATACGGGCGATACCCACTCATCTGCTCCAGCTAAGAAATTAAAGGCTTCTTTGTCGTTGAAATCTGAACCGGTTTTGACTTGATTGTTTTGATGAATCACGTGTCCCGTAGGTTCAGAAACGAAGGCGATTTGATTCCAATATTTTTTCGGAAATGAACGCGCGGTATAAAAATTATGACCAGCTGCTGCTGTAAAACCGCCAAATACGTCTACCTGGCGTACTTTTTTGGTAATCGTTCGCATGTCTTTATGGGTGTCCGTATTTTTCGAACCATTTAAGGACATCGGTGCACGCCAAATATTCCGATGCGGAATCGCCATGTACCAACCATGCGCATTATTCGCCGTCGACCCAAATACATCTCCCGCCTCATTGAAATCAAAACCCCAGGTATTGTTGGACGTCGTGGTCATGTGCTCCATTTTTGAACCATCGGGTTTGAAGCGGAAGAAGGCCTGCGCGAATTGCAAGGAGTCAGCGCCCACTTTTCCTTTGTATCCCGAGTAGCCTACGCAACCCCAGATCCAGTTGTCGAAACCGTAATGTAAATTCGACGGGCCAGCATGCGTATCACCAGTACCAAATCCTGTAAATAAGATTTTTTGCTCATCCGCTTTGTCGTCGCCATCCGTATCTTTTAAGAAAATCATGTGCGGCGCTTGCGAAATAATCAAGCCGCCATTGGCGAACACCATGCCTGTTGGGATACTCAAACCATCTGCCCATTTGGTAAATTTATCTGCTTTTCCGTCGTTATTCGTGTCTTCGCAAAGAAGGATATAATCACTTCCGCCGGAATCTTTACGCTCATTTGGGTAGTCTTTGGTGATCAAAACGTATAGTCGGCCTTTCGCATCCCATGCCATGGCGATCGGGTGCATGACGTTCGGTTCTGATGCGAAAACTTGCAAATTAAAGTCGACAGGAACCTGAATAAACTTCACAGATTCCTCGGGTGTCAAAGGCAATTGTTGCAATTGTGGCCCCTCGCGTTTTTCGTAATTGGGTAAACGAGCCTCGCGATATTTCAATTCAGGAAGCTTCAATGCGGCCAAAATTGCCCGTTTTTCAGCGCCTACTGCATGTAATATTCCCTGTGTTACCAGGTCTTGGAAATCTGCATTGTCCCATGTACGCTCATCGTGGCCATAAGCCGTGTAAAAAACATTTCCTTTTCCATACGTGCGTGTCCATGTATATGGTTCAGTGGAAGCACCCGGTTTGTCTTTGGCTTGCTCAGGTCCTAAAATTCGGTTTTGCCAAATAACATTGTCGGCCTGCAATTGACTATGCAAATACGTTTCGTCAACCGTTTTGATGTTCACTTGCGTGTTCGCCACATTTTTCACGCGAATCGAATCCATGCCATGGCGCCAAAACTGCCCGCCCACCATCTTTACAAATTCCTTCGAATTCCGGAAGTTGAACGATGCACAGTGGATCGCGACAAGTCCGTGGCCGCTGGCTACATAGGCAAGCAATGCCTTTTCTTGTGGCGCTGCGATCGAATCATGGTTTGCATAAATCACTAAGGCATCAAATTTGTTTAAATACGCTGAATTCAAGTCTTTTAGGGACTCGGTGTAGGTGATGTTCATGCCTTTTATGCCTATTGCCGACTGCAATGCCGGGTAGCGATCGAAGGGTTTGTGGTGTCCTTTGTCACCTAAAAATAGGAGTTCGAGGCGGCGTCCGGTTTGGGCTTGCAGTGTAAATTGGGATAAAAACAGACAGGCAATTAGCAAATAGCGCATGGCTTAGAATTTAGGGATTTCAATAATTTTTCCACCTTGAAGGGCAGATTCGTGAGCTAAAATACCCACAGATGTCCAGTTGGCCGACTGCGGAGCGTTCGGGAACGGGTCGCGATCAGCGGCTAGGGCTTGTAAAAATTCATTTACTAGATGTGGGTGCGAACCACCGTGGCCACCTCCTTGCGTGAAGGAAAGGTGCGTATTTTCATCTTCGTCGTACACACCTTTGGTGGTGAATCGTTGGATTTCTTCCGGTAAGTAATGCGCGAAATCGGGCGTAGGTACTTTGCTTGGGATTTCGGGCTCTGGTTTTTTGGCGGTATGTACCAATAATTCTTCACCTTCGATTAAAGGCCATTCAACTGATTTTTTGGAACCGTATACCTCGAAACTTTCGCGGTATTGGCGCGCTACATCGAAAAGTGATCGGTAAACCATTGCGCTTAGGTCAGAATCGCGGAATTTGATGTGTGCGGATTCAACGGCGAATGGCGAATTGTAGTGTTGGATTAATTCCTCGCGGATCGTTCCGGATCCAAAACAAGAAACGTATTCCGCTTCGAGTTTTAACAAACCGGCCACTGGGCCTACGCAGTGTGTTGCGTAGTGCATCGGCGGGAGACCTGGCCAGTAATCCGGCCAACCGTCCATGTCTTGCTGGTGCGAAGCCTTCAAGAATTGAATCTTTCCTAACTCGCCTTTTTCGTATAATTCCTTGATGTATAAAAATTCACGGGCATAGACCACGGTCTCCATCATCATGTATTTTCTGCCCATGCGCTTGCTTGCCTCGACGATGGCTTTGCATTCCTCGACTGAGGTGGCCATCGGAACGGTGCATGCTACATGTTTTCCGGCGTTTAGGGCTTTGAGTGTTTGTTCCGCGTGTAGGTGAATGGGGGAGTTGATGTGGACCACGTCGACATTCGGGTCTTGGATTAATTTTTCAAAATCCGTGTAGCGTGTCGCGATGCCATAGGCATCACCGATGGAGTTAAGTTTTTCTTCATTGCGCTGACAGATGGCATACATATTTGCCAAGGGATGTTTCAAATAAATCGGGATGAATTCTGCTCCAAATCCGAGGCCGACGATGGCTACGTTGTATTTTTTCATTCGTTTTAGGTTTTTCCCCAGACTAAAGTC
>CAZUAZ010000025.1:21227-26686 GCA_964618445.1 uncultured Aquirufa sp.
AGGCTGTAAAGTTCCTCCGCACAGGACACCAAATAACTCTCAAATCGGTTTAAATATTCCAAGCAAATAGTTATGTTTTTGCTCGCTGCGTAGGCTGCAGCTTCACGCATTCCTTCTACGGCCCACGTGATTTCCTGTTCCGTGACAGCTTGTCCCGTAAAAACACCTAAGGCGGAATGAATGGGGCCAGACAAATAGGGCGATCCGAGTAGGGCTGCGATATCTGTGGCTGCTTTGATATAGGCCAAACCCGCTGCGCGGACTTTCGGATCCGGTGAAATTAGATTTTGCTCAGGTCCTGCGATGCCGCATGCGAAAAGTGATAGGCCTAGTCGGTCAGCTTCTTCCTTCCATACTGGCCACTTGTTTACATCTGTATCAAAAATGGGAATTTCAACGCCTTGGTATCCGGTCTGCGCGATGAACGCTAATTCCGACAATACATGTTGATTCATTTCCGGCCCATAAACGAGCAGGTTCAATGCGACTGGGTGTTTCATAGGTTTAGTCCCTCAGCTAGCTTTGCCAATCCTCCAAGGTTTGGCAAAGCTAAGGGGTAGGGAGGATTTTTCCTATGGGTTATTGACCAGGAAACTGATTATTTTTTCTTTAGAAAAGGGTGCGCCATGACCGTTAAAACCAACAAACCGGTACCCCAATAGAAGCCGGGTTGCATGATTTCTTTTTGGCCGAAAATGAAGACAGCAAGTAAAATACCGTAAACAGGCTCCAACGTAATCACTAAATTGATCGAGAAAACACTAAAAACCTTATACAAATGTATTGTTTCTGTGTAAGCATACACCGTACAAACGACCGCTAAAATGCCTATCCAGAGCCAATCAAACCCCAAAGGCACAAAGCCTGCCGCGTTCGAACCCAGACCATAAGCCCAGATTAGTCCAGTGATTAAGCCCGCCGCAGCCATCTCATATACGGTAATTAATTTGGGGTCGTGCGAGTGCGTGTAATTCCCATTAATCACTGAAAACAACGCCCCGAAAAACCCGGAACCAATTCCCATCACCAATCCGAGCCATTGGCCGGGTTGAACTGAAAAAATGATGCCCAAGGCCACCACGACAACCAGCCCTAAAAATACCTCGATCCAGGCGATCTTTTGTTTTTTGGCGATAGGCTCCATCACAGATGTCCAAAAAGTCTGTGTGGAAAGGCCTGCCAGGCACATCGCGACGGTAGATACTTTGGCAGCACCGAAAAACAAGAGCCAGTGTAGAGCAATAAACACCCCATTTAATAGCCACACCCCCCTGACATCCCGCGATACGCGAAAGGAGGTTTTGGAGAAATATAAAATACCTGCTAAGCCCACCGCCGCAATCATACAACGAAAAAACACGATCGTCAGCGCATTTGCATGCGTCGCATTGCCTAATATCGCCGTAAACGCGTACAGGATTACGATAAAGTGAATTTTGAAATAGTCGAGAAGTCGGGGCGCCTGTGTCATTTATCGCGGAATCGTATAGTATAAACCCACTCCCACCGCGGAAAACACCAGATTCGGGAGCCATACGGCAAGCATCGGTGGCATGCCGCCCCCTTCCGCAATCCCTTTACTCATCATGAAAAACAGGATATAAACGAAGGCCAAAGAGAACCCTAGCGCAATCTGAAATCCCACGCCACCACGCGCCTTCCGCGCAGAAACCAAGAACCCAATAATCGTCAAAATAATCACCGAAAATGGATTCGCAAACCGTAAGTATTTCTCGATCAAAAACACCTCAATCCCATCCGCACCCCGCGACCGTACCAAATCGATATGTCGGTTTAACTCCGGCAATGTAAATGTCTCGTGCAATAAGTGTTTATTCTGAAAATCTTTGGGTAATAAATTGAGTGTGGTATCGATTTTAGTGCCATAAACCAGTGCGTTCCCGCCACCGGAAAGGGTGCGAATGCGGTAATCGTGAATGGTCCATTTTTTGGCAACGGAATCCCAGGTGATGCGGTCCGACATTAATTTTTGCTTAATCTCATTATCCGCAATGCGCTCCAAACTAAACCGATAGCCAGTATTTGAATTGTTGTCGTAACTCTCAATGTAGGCGTACACATCGGGGGCGATTTTGATATGCACATCGCGCTTGTCAAAATAATAGGTGCCGTTGATGTACTGGTGTTCGAAGGGAACGCGAATTTTATTGGCATTTGGGACAATCCAACCGATCATTATGAAGGTGCCTATGGCAATGATGGTAGACCCGATAATGTAGGGGCGCATTAATCGGGGAAAGCTAATTCCAGAGCTCAGAATAGCGATAATTTCGGTTTTAGAGGCCATCCCTGCCGTGAAAAAAACGGTCGCAATAAACACCATGAGCGGACTGATGTAATTCGCCCAATAGGGGATAAAGTTCAAATAATAATCAAAGATAATGGCTCGAAACGGCGCTTCTTTTCGAATGAAATCGTCAATTTTTTCGGTGTAATCGATGACCATAACGATTAATACAATAAGAAAAACTGCGAAGACATAGGTCTTCAAGAATTTTTTCAAAATGTACCAATCGAGTATTTTCATTTATTAGGACGGTAGCTGACGCCTGAAAACAAATGTATAAAAATCACCCGGGAAATGCGGAAATTCGCAGGAACTAAAGCCAACGAAATCAGGGTAATTGGTATCACATAGCCCATCGCATCTGGATCGTTAAATAGGTGATAGATAACGAGGCCGCCTACCAGCATGATTCCCACGGTAAACGCATAGGAGATGTACATGGCGCCGTAAAAAAATCCAGGTTCTACTTCGTACCGCATGCCGCATACCGAACAATTATCCTCCATTTGGGCAAAATTGAAGATATTCCACCACTTGAATTTGAACAAACGGCCTTCGCGACATTGAGGGCAACGGGCATTGATGGCTGCTTTTAAACCGGATGAATTTGGCATAATTTAGGGGTAAAATATGGGCCAAAGGTAAAGAAAAATAGAGGATTATTCGTAACAAAGGTCACGGTCCGCGGGCTTTTTGTATCTTTGCGACAAACTAAAACTTATTATCTCATGTATTCAATTGTTACAAACGTTCACATCGCACTATTCGTAGTCGTGTTCATTTTGGGTATCAATGTGATTGTGCGCGCGTTACGTGGCCAGTCAAATAACTCATTATTTACGGATTCAGATCGCAAAGCGGGATTGTTTTTCATGATCTCGTTGCACACGCAATTGTTGATCGGTTTAGCCCTTTATTTCTTCTTAAGCCCAGTTACGACAGCGGCGTTCGCTGATTTTGGCGCGGCGATGAAGGATCCGGCAACGCGTTTATTGGCCGTTGAGCACATTTCAGTGAACATCATTGCGGTGGTTTTAGCGACGGTAAATAATGCCAAAAACAAGAAGGCAATCGCGGATGCTGCAAAGCATAAAAATGCCTTGATTTTCACTTTGGCGGCATTGGTATTGATTTTAAGCCGTATACCTTGGAGTCGTTTATTCTAGTTTAATGAAGCAAAAGTGTATTTTTTTAGACCGGGACGGCGTCTTGAACGTAGACCGTGTCGATTACGTCTACCGCATGGAGGAATTCATCATTCCCCCCGGGGTAGGTGAGGCGCTGAAAGCCTTGAAAGAGGCGGGTTATTTATTGATTATTATTACGAATCAAAGTGGCATTGCCAAAGGTATTTACCGGCGGGAAGATGTTTACATGATTCATCAGGCCATTCAAGATGGCACGGGAGTTGAGTTAGACGATATCTATTTCTGCCCCTACCACGAGAAATTTGACAGTCATTCTTTGACTAGAAAGCCAGGCTCCTTGATGATTGAAAGGGCCGCGGCTAAATATAAAATTGACATGGACGCCTCCTGGATGGTGGGCGATCATGAACGAGATATTACCGCTGGAACGCGCGCCGGATTGCGTACGATTCGCATAGCAGCGCCAGCAACCGAAACAAAAGCGACTCATTTGGTCGATGATTTATTAGCAGCTTCAAAAGTTATACTCGCATGAACAAGGTCTATTTAAGTGATGCCGGTCCCAAAGTCTCCCCTGCCATATACGGTTTTTGGCGCTGGTCTGCCGATCAAGGCAACATGGAGCAGATTGTCAATTTATGTCTAGAATTGGGCATAAATACCTTTGATCATGCGGATCGCTACGGCGATTATACCTGTGAAAAGCGCTTCGGCGAGGTGCTTGCGAAGCAATCATTTAAGCGCCAGGATATCGTCCTTTTTTCCAAATGTGGTGTTAATCCAACGCCCCAATTTCGCGTAAATCACATTAATACGTCCGCAGAACACATCACGAAATCGGTGGAAAATTCGTTGCGTAATTTGAACACAGATTATTTGGACGTGTTTTTATTGGATCAATTAGATCCACTTTCTGACCTCGAAGCTACGGCTCACGCTTTGGAAAAGCTAAAGTCATCAGGTAAGGTCAAAAACATTGGTGTTTCGGATTTCACGGTGTATCAGCATCAGTTATTGGTTTCTTATCTGAACATCCCAGTTGTTTCCAATCACATCGATTTGAATTTGTTGAATACGTCTGCGCTGGATAATGGTGCGATTGATTACATCAAACAAAAATACATGCGCCCTTTGGCAACCTCGCCTTTAGCAGGTGGCCGGATTGAGCATGGCACCGACGAGCGTGCCTTGAAATTGCGTAAAAAACTCAATGAGATAGCCGCGAAATATGATGCCAATATCGAGTCCATCGCCGTGGCGTGGTTGGTGAAATTAGGCGCCTTACCCCTCATCGGAACCTTAGAAGAAAACCGCATACGCAACATTGTGAATTCATTCCAAATCAACTTGGATCATGAGGATTGGTATGATTTATTGCAGGCGAGTCGAGCTAATTTAGACGTTGGACTCTAGACGTTAGTCCGAAGGAAAAGAGTCCGAAGTCCGGAGGGAAAGTGATACTCTTTACGTTAGCGTGAAGTTTTCTTTTAGTTCATAGTCAAAGATTCTGGTGGTAAATTAGACAAAGGATATAGCCTATTTCCCTTCGGACTCATTTCCTCCGGACTATTTCCTCTGCTTTGCCCCAAAAAACTTCCGAATCGTCACCGCGCCCATTTTTTTCCCGACGATATTTCCTTGCTTGTCCAACAAGTAAAATACAGGATTGGAGAGCGCATCGTAGACTAAGCGCTCCTTCGTGATGCCAGGCATGGTCACGTGTGCGTAGTTTTCTTTAAGGTTGTATTTGGCAATGAATTCTTTCCAAGTGGCATCAGGTACACCGGGTTCATTACAAATCGCATAGCGACCAATTTTTAATTGAAGCACTGATTCAGTCATTTTGAGCACTTTTTCAACCTCGGGTACCTCCTTTTGGCAATGCTCGCAGGTGGGTGCGTAAAACACCAAAAGCGTATAATCGTAGTCTTTGGCAAAGCTGTGTAAATCCACCGACTTACCCGTGGTATCCGCCAAATTCAACGCGGGGCTCAACTGGTTTA
>CAZUAZ010000026.1:0-26612 GCA_964618445.1 uncultured Aquirufa sp.
CTTTGAGGTGGTAGTGCCGCTTTAGGTATGGGAGTTCGAATCTCCCCATCGTCACGAAATTTTTTGTTTAATCTGTAAATCATGTTGAAGATGAAGCCTTACAGTGTGTTACTTTACTATAACTATACTCCTATCCCCAATCCGGAGGAGTATCGCGTCAAACACCACCTTTTTTGTATCGAAAATAATCTGCTCGGCCGTGTTATTGTCGCCGCTGAAGGTTTAAATGGTACTATTTCTGGTCTAAAATCAGATTGTGACACCTACATGCGTTGGTTAGAAAATGACCCAATTTTTGCCGGAACAGATTTTGATTTCAAAATTGAATCTCACGATAAACACACGTTCAACAAGCTTCATGTGCGCGTAAAACCAGAGATTGTTCATTCTGATTTACCAGTGAATCCACGCATCAAGACAGGTAAACATTTAAAGCCAAAAGAATTTAAGGAGATGTTGAAAAATGATCCCGATGTCGTCTTGGTAGATATGCGTTCAAACTATGAACATGAATTGGGACGATTTAAAGGTGCGTATACCTTTGACATGGAGAATTTACGTGATTTACCAGATCATGTGCAAGAGATCGAACATTTGAAAGGAAAAAAGGTAATTACGTATTGTACAGGTGGTATTAAGTGTGAAAAAGCGTCAGCTTATTTGTTGGAAAAAGGGTTTGAGAATGTTTACCAATTGCACGGTGGGATCATTAAATATGGCCTGGAGGAAGGTGGCGAAGACTTTGATGGTTCTTGTTACGTGTTTGATAACCGGGTGGCCACACAAGTTAATACGGTTAATCCGGAGGTTATCTCCGCTTGTTTTGTTTGTCAGGAAGCTTCTGATCACATGGTGAACTGTGCAAATCCGGAATGCAATGAGCATTTAGCTATTTGTCCGAGTTGCTTAAAAGAAATGGAGGGCGCTTGTTCGCCCGCATGTAAAGACCATCCGCGAAAGCGTCCTTACAATGAAAAAGGATATTATTCCAAAAATTCGGTGGGTTATTCCCCGGAGCTTGGTTTCAAGTCTTTTGGCAGAAATGAAAAAATTGAAAAGAAAAAAATGGCTCAATCTTGAGCCATTTTTTATTTATTGACTTCTTCCACGCGGAAACGCGTAATGTCTTTAATCAATTCGAGTGGCATCGGTAAATGATATGGGAATTTAACAGCTCCTTTCGACCCTTCAAATGCATTCAATCGCTCCTGGAAAACAACCAAAGGTTTAGGCGTTGGGTAGAATCCCAAATGATTATTCCAAGCGGCAAAGTGAACTAGATTTTTTTTGTATTTGAACGTTGGCATTCCATACGCCATAATCTCTTCCGTCCCTTCTGGAACAACGGATCGAATGGCATCACGCACTTCACGTAAAATTTTCTGAGTGGCTTCAGGAAATGTATTGATATATTCTTCCATGTATTTAGGCTAATTGACGATGTCTGACAAACAAAAATAAGGGAAAGGCAAAAGCAAAGCCAATCAATACCGTTGCTGCTAAGTATAGGTAAAGGTATTTGATTTTGATGCGGATTCCTTCGACCAACATAAAAAAGGTTCCCGTAATGGCTCCCGTCCAAAAATCACAACTCAAACTTTTCGCATAAGGATCCATGGTCCAAGTACTTTTGCAGAAGGCAATGACATCAAAGTTTCCTCCATTTTCTTGTATACCTACAAAGACAAAATAGGCTGTAATTCCACCACCTACGATAGATAAAAGCAAATACAGATAATGCGCATTTTTCATAAGATTGATTTTACAGTTATTTTTCTTCCTCTTAATTCAATGATTTCATTGGTTTGTTTTCCTACAAGTAATTCACCTAAGGGCGAATCTGCTGAAATCGCATAAAATGGCGTTCCTGAGCAGCTTAATTTGCCTAATCCCACAGATAAATAATAGTTTTCAGCATCCGTTTCGATGAAACTGCCTAGGCCCACGCGCGTTGGATTTTCGTGTATATCAATCCGCTTCATTTGGGCTAGTTGGCCTTTTAGTATATCCAAACTCGCACTTATCTTATCCATTTCCCGTTGCATCATTTCTCTACCCGTTTCAAATTTATCCCCGGCACTACTTTTTGTATCGGAATCGCGGGATTCTTTGGCCAACAAATAATCTTTTCTTCCTTGCTCCATGCGTTCCTCTAAATATTGGAGAATAACGGTATGAATTTCTGCTTTGTTGCTGACCATATAAATGAAATGATTTCGGAAATTATCAATAATTTCGCGGATGACCTATTTCTCGCCAACTGACTTAATCATTAATCCGGACGGTAGTTCGTACCATTTAGCGATTCGACCGGATCAATTGCCTGACCAATTGATTTTAGTGGGTGATCCTGAACGGGTTCCCAAAGTTTCCCAATATTTCGATCGAATCGATACCCAAATTCATAAACGTGAATTTGTAAGCCATTTTGGGGAACTAGGCGGTCGGCGCTTGGGCGTAATATCCAGTGGTATTGGTGCGGATAATGTGGAAATCGTGTTGAATGAATTGGATGCCTTGGTCAATATCGATTTTGAGACACGTCTAGTTAAATCAGTTAAAAAATCCTTGAATCTGATTCGTATAGGTACTTCTGGGAGTATACAATCTGATATACCTGTAGATACTTTTTTAGTTTCGGAGGCGGCCATTGGATTTGATAATTTGGCACAATTTTATGGATTTGAATCAGATAAAATGCTTTCAAGTGAACTATTGCGTGATTGGTGTGAGTCGATTCATTATCCATTGCCGGTGTATGGCGCTCGGGCTAGTTTAAAATTAGTAGATCAATTTCAGATGATTCCGTTGCGTGGATATACGTTAACGGCGCCTGGGTTTTATGCACCGCAAGGAAGAACTATTCGGATGCTTTCCATGTTGCCTAATTTCATGCAGGATGTTGCGACCCATGCATTTGATGGTCATTTGATTACTAATATTGAAATGGAAACTGCGGCATATTATGCCTTTGCAGCATCTTTGGGTCATGAAATGATATCGCTTAATGCCATTTTAGCGAATCGCCAAACGCATGAATTTTCACAAGACCCCGAAGGTCAGATCCAAAAACTTATTGAGCTGACTCTAGATTCAATTGCATCACATAATCGTCCATAACATAGCCATTGCCTATATCTAGGACCATTTCTTTTGCTCGGAAGAAACCCATTTTTTCGTAAAATTGAACAGCTGAATTGAATTTATTTACATTTAATTCAATCTGCTTCACTCCTGCTTTTAATCCGAATTCTTTAATGAACGCAATGATTTGGCTACCTACGCCTTTTGATTTTTGGTCTGGATCAAGATAGATTTTGTGTAATTTCATTTTGCTGGGTTCCGTAATTTCCATCGCGAAATAACCAATCACCTGATCTGCTTCTATGGCCAAAAAAAACTCAACTTGTGAATTGATTTGATTCATCAAAACTTCCGTTCCATACATCATATCCAACATATAAATCGTTTGCTCTTCGGATAAAATATGACTGTACGTAGGTCGCCATGCTTTTTCAGCGATTTGTTGGATAACTGGAATATCAGAAATGACTGCTTTTCGGAATTGCATAGACTAATTTAATGCGCGCAAATTTGTAAATTGCGCACAAATATACAATCTATGAAGCCACTTATTTTAATTGCCAATGATGATTCTATTTCTTCCAAAGGAATTCGTGTTTTGACCGAGATTATGGCTGAAATGGGTGAAGTAGTTGTAATTGCACCGGATACACATCAATCTGGCATGGGACATGCCATTACCATGGGAACTCCCCTACGCGTGACAGAAACTTTTGACTTTGGTCCTCTGGTTAAATCCTATAAATGTTCTGGAACTCCAGCCGATTGCGTCAAGATTGGTAAACATTTGATCTTAAAGGATCGAAATATTGATTTGGTGGTTTCTGGTATCAACCATGGATCAAACGCCTCAATTTCAGTTTTATATTCAGGAACAATGTCGGCCGCTATCGAAGCTGCCATGGAAGGAATTCCTGCGATTGGATTCTCCTTATGTGATTTTCGCGCTGATGCAGATTTCAGTCACTGTCATGATTTTATCATTAAAATAAGCCAACAAGTCTTAACGCATGGACTACCGAAAGGCTTGACGTTGAATGTTAATTTTCCGGAGAAGTCGGCAGAAGCACCCAAAGGAATCAAAGTCGTTAAACAAGCAGATGCGGTTTATCGGGAACGTTTTGCAGAGCGCAAGGATCCCTATGGCCAGCCTTACTATTGGATGGATGGAGATATTGAGCATTTCGATAAAGGGAGTAATACGGATTTGGATGCACTAGCAGCCAATTACGTGAGTATTGTACCTATCAAATATGATCTGACTGATTATGATGAGTTACGTGAGATGCAAACTTGGGAACTTTAGCGCGTAAGTCATTAGGGTTGCAGCCGATAATACATCTTTTATTTCCCCGTTTAATGCCATTTGAATGGCCTCTTGAACGGGGATTTTTTTGATTTGTAGTATCTCGGTAGATTCTGGCTCAGACTCTTTCATGGATAAATTTTCTGCCAAAAACATCATTGATTTTTCATCCGTGACTGAATTTGAGAGGTACTGCTCCCCCAAAAACGTCCATTTTTCTGCAATTAAGCCTGTTTCTTCTTTTAATTCGCGTTTGGCTGCATCAAGAGGTAATTCATGTAGACAACCACCTTCAGGTAATTCCCACGAATAGTCATGGATGGTGTATCGGTATTGGCCAACTAAATAGGTGTTCCCTTCGCTGTCGATAGGCAGTACAGCGATGGCTGTATTTTTGAAATGGACTTTGCCGTAGATTCCAGGTTCTCCATTGGGTTTAATGACATCATGATGTTCGATACGAATCCAATCGTTTTCGTATCGTATTTCTTCACGGAGTGTTTTCCACGGGTTTGATTCCTGTTCCATCCAACAAAAATACTATCTTTGTTGACAATTTACGCGCATGAAACAAAGGCTAATTATTTTTTCCTTTTTCTTGAGTTTGCTGATCATGTCGGCAAAGTTTTATGCCTATTACCTAAGTGGTTCCACGGCCATTTTAACGGATGCCTTAGAGTCCATCATTAATGTTGTTGCAGCGGCATTTGCCTATTATTCAATCTATTTAGCTTCTTTACCCCGCGATTTAAATCATCCCTATGGTCATGGGAAAATTGAATTTTTCGCTTCGGGACTAGAGGGAGTTTTGATTTTGCTTGCCGCTGCCTATATTTTCTTACATGCGTCTCAGCATTTGATTGCAACGCCGAGTTTACAGCGCTTAGATTTTAGCATGTATGTGTCGTTGGGTTCCGCTTTACTAAATGGCATCATGGGATTTTACCTCGTTCAAGTAGGGAAAAATTCACACTCCCCGGCATTAGTAGCTGATGGTAAACATTTGAAACTAGATGCTTACAATGGATTTTTTATCGTTTTTGCCTTAGCAGTCACGTATTTAACTCAATGGCTATGGGTGGATGCGTTAGCTTCTTTATTATTCGCCGTGATGATGTGCTGGCAAGGTATTCGTTTAATTCGAGAAGCAGTAGCAGCTTTGATGGATGAAACGAATCCTACTGTTTTTAATAAAGTCATTGAATGGATTACGCAGCACAGGCGGGTTGTTTGGATTGATCTGCACAATTTACGTATTCAGCAATATGGCGGTGATTTACACATTGATTGCCATTTGACATTGCCGCGTTACTGGGATTTAAACCGCGTGCATGATGAAATTCATGACTTTGAAGTCAAAATAAGTGAAGTCTTACCTACTGAAATTGAGATATTTGTGCACGTAGATCCGTGTTTGGATAATTGCTGTTCACACTGTGCAATAGACGACTGTCCAATACGTAAAGCTCCATTTACCAAGAAAATCGATTGGAACGCCACTAACATGGCATTAAACCAAAAGCACTTTTACGCGCTTTAAGCTGGTTTTAATTTGCCCATTCCTCCGTCTACGCCCATAATTTGACCTGTAATCCACGAATTCTCTGGATCCAATAAGAAATATGTCAAATTTGCTATATCCTTGGATTCGCCTACGCGTCCTAATGGATGACGTTTACCACTTGCCTCAATTTTTTCTGGTGAATTAAGTAAGGCTGAAGCCAGAGGCGTATTTGTTAATGAAGGAGCAATGGCATTTACACGTATTTGTAAGGATGATAATTCTGCGGCAAGCGAACGTGTAAGTCCTTCAATTGCACCTTTGGAACTAGCAATAGAGGCATGAAATCCCATACCCGTTTGAACAGCAACGGTGCTAAAAAGTACGATTGAGCCTGATCCGTTTTGTTTTAGATTAGGAAGATACGTTTGAATCACTTTTACAGCGCCGAGTACATTGATTTGAAAGTCTGATTGGAAATCCGTTTGGGATAGTCGGTGAAAAGGCTTTAAAACAATACTACCTGGATTATAAACAATGCCCTCAATAGGTCCATCGATGGTTGGCAATGCTGCATCTGATGCTGCATCCCAAACATGATTCTCACAATTTTCCGCAGCTGAACGCGCTATGTTGATGACGCGATGTCCTGCTTGTACAAGTTTAAAGGCCGTAGCGGCGCCAATACCATGACTGGCGCCTACAATGATATAAGTTCCCAAATTGCTTAGTTGTGAAGTGAGTCTAAAAATTCGCGCTTGGTATTATCTTCTTGAAATTTACCACCGTAATATGAGGTAATGGTGGATGTCGCATCATCTTTAACGCCTCTAGAAGAAACGCACAAGTGTTTAGCATCAATGAAAACAGCCACATGCTCCGTTTTCAATACCTTTTGAAGGTATTTTGCGATTTGCATGGTTAAGCGTTCCTGCACTTGAGGACGTTTCGCAAAATACTGAACAATGCGATTTAGCTTAGATAAACCGATCACTTGTCCAGATGAAATGTAGGCAATGTGTGTCTTGCCCATGATCGGTACAAAATGATGCTCACAATTCGAGTAAAAACTGATGTTCTTCTCGATAAGCATTTCATTGTAACCAAATTTATTTTCAAATAGCGCAATCTTAGGCTCGTTAGCTGGATTTAAACCACTGAAAATTTCTTCTATGTACATTTTAGCTACACGTTTCGGTGTGCCACGAAGTGAATCATCTGTTAGGTCTAAACCTAATGTTAGCATGATCTCACGAAAGTGAGCTGCAACTTTTTCGATTTTTTCTGCATCAGAAAGAACAAAAGCATCCTCCCTCATCGGTGTTTCGATCGAGGTGGCTACATGATTGTCACCAATTTCTTCGTCTGTCAACAAGAAATGGTCTGTATCAATTAGCAGGGAATTCAACGAAATTTCTTTCTGTTTCATATAATTTAATTTTTAAATCTAAGGTCATGTCAATATGCGGTCTAAGTTTTCCATAAATCACAATAGCGATATTTTCTGCTGTAGGATTTAACTGAGCGAACTCGGGTACATCTAAATTAAGGTTGCGGTGGTCAAATTTCTTGCACACTTCGCGTTGTACTAAGTCCGACAAAACTTTTGTATCGATGACATAACCTGTTTCTGGATTAATTGTTCCGGTAACCTGAATAATTAATTCATAATTATGCCCATGGTAGTTGGGATTATTACATAAACCAAAAATTTCCTTGTTTTTCTCGTCACTCCAACCAGTATTATGTAACCGATGGGCAGCATTGAAATGTTCTTTGCGGAAGATACTTACTTTAGGAGCGTCGTTCATTTTTTTAATTTAGGTATAAATTTACAAGAGTAATTTGATTAAATTTCAATTCCAACATCTAAAAACCTATTAAACAAATCTATGAAGCGAAGGAATTTTATCGCTAAATCGCTCGTTTATACATCAGGCGCGGCTTTTTTGCCTCATTTAGCTTACTCACAGACTATACAACTAGAAAAAGTACGATTAGGTTTCATCGGCGTCGGACTTCGTGGTCGGAATCACCTAGAAATGGCATTGTATCGGGATGATGTTGAAATTGTTGCCATTTGCGATGTAGACCCCAATGCAATTCAACAAGCACAGAAAATGATTACGGCTAAAGGTCGAAAGCCTGCTGTTGTATATCAAAAAGGTGATCATGATTTTGAAAATTTAGCTAAACGTTCAGATATCGATGGCGTTGTCATTGCTACTCCGTGGGAATGGCATGTGCCTATGGCACTGGAGGTGATGAAGCAGGGAAAATATGCAGGTGTAGAAGTTTCTGCCACGGTAACGCTTCAGGAATCTTGGGATTTGGTTAATATGTATGAGAAAACAGGTTCTCATTGCATGATTTTAGAGAATGTGTGTTACCGTCGTGATGTCATGGCAGCACTTAACATGGTGCGCCAAGGGATGTTTGGTTCACTTGCTCATGTACAATGTGGCTACCAGCATGATCTACGTGAAGTCAAATTTAATGATGGAAAGCAAGCGTATGGTGGTGGAGTAGAATTTGGTGCCAAAGGTTTTTCTGAGGCCAAGTGGCGGACCCAACATTCCGTGGATCGAAACGGAGACCTCTATCCTACCCATGGATTAGGGCCAGTAGCTGAAATGTTGAACATTAATCGCGGAAATCAATTTGCCTATTTAACTTCTATGGCTTCACCTGCGATGGGTTTACATCAATATATTGTAGAGAAAGGAGGTAAAGATCATCCCAATGCGAAAGTTAATTTCAAATGCGGGGATGTTGTACAAACGATGATTAAATGTCATAACGGTGAAACCATTTTAATCACACACGATACCAACTTGCCACGCCCGTATTCGCTAGGATTCCGTGTTCAAGGAACAAAAGGGATTTGGACAGAAGATAACAAGTCTATTTACCTCGAGGGAGTTTCTCCCAAACAACATCGTTGGGAAGATTTTAAGCCATATCAAGACAAATACGATCATCCACTTTGGAAATCACATGCTGCAGATGCTGAAAATGCAGGCCATGGTGGAATCGATTATTTTGTACTTCGTGCATTTATTGAATCCATTAAACATCAAGTGGCACCACCGATCGACGTATATGATGCAGCAGCGTGGTCGGCTATTTCACCACTTTCAGAGGAGTCTATTGCCAAAGGCTCCGCTCCTATTCAAATACCAGATTTTACCCGTGGAAAATGGAAAACAAATAAACCTATCTTTGCATTAAATGATCAATACTAAACCTATGACACAAACTAAACAATCTAATGGCCCTTTAATCATGATCGGAATACTATTTTTTGTATTCGGATTCGTTACCTGGGTAAACTCAGTGCTTATTGCATTTTTTAAGGATGCGTTCCAACTGAATAACTTTCAATCTTTATTAGTTACTTCTGCCTTCTTTATCTCCTATTTTGTGATGGCAATTCCTTCTTCCTGGGTATTGGCTAAAACAGGATTTAAAAATGGAATGTCGTTTGGTTTATTAGCCATGGCTGCGGGAACTTTATTGTTTATACCTGCTGCCAAAGCTGAGAATTACAGTTTATTTTTATTAGGACTGTTCGTTATCGGAACAGGATTAGCCTTATTGCAGACAGCTTCCAATCCATATGTGACTATTTTGGGTCCTTCTGATAGTGCAGCCCAGCGAATTTCTGTTATGGGAATTTGTAATAAAGTAGCTGGTATATTAAGCCAAGTAATTTTTGGTGGATTGCTTTTATCATCTGCTGCAGGTGCGGCCAAACTTGAAACGGTTATTATGCCTTATGGTATCATGACAGCTATTTTGGTTTCTTTAGCTTTATGGGTCCGTTTTTCTACGCTACCAGAAGTGGAAGCAGAAGAGACGGAGGAAGAAAAGAGTGCCACGAAATCGAGCGTTTGGGAATATCCTAATTTAGTCTTGGGTCTAATTGCATTCTTCTTATATGTAGGTGTTGAGGTTATGGCTGGGGATACGATCATCAATTATGGTGTTTCTAAAGGTTTCAGCATGGATATTGCTAAATCATTCACTAGCTATACCCTGTATGGTATGTTGGCCGGTTACATCGTAGGCATATTTTTCATTCCTAAATACTTGAGTCAATCGAAGGCATTAAACTATTCGGCAATTTTAGGAATCATTTTCTCTGTTGGGACAGTCGCTTTAGACGGATATTTATCTGTTTTATGCATCGCATTATTGGGTCTGGCGAATGCACTGATGTGGCCTGCCATGTGGCCATTAGCCATTCAAGGTTTAGGCAAGTTTACTAAAATTGGCTCAGCCTTAATTATCATGATGATTTCAGGGGGAGCTTTGATTCCTTTGGTATATGGATCGATTGCCGACTCACTGGGTGATACGCAATTAGCCTATGCGATTATGGTTCCGTGCTACTTATTTATACTTTATTATGCAACAATTGGTCATAAAAAGAGTTCTTGGTAAGTAGAAAGATAATATAGAATCGCCCCATCTTTCCATTGATAGCTGGGGCTTTTCTTTGTAATTTTGTTTTATGTCTCGAATATTTCAATCTCCTAATGCACATTTAATTGCCGATGGCAATCAGTACGCACGTTCGCTCGTTTCGTATCTACGTAGAGAAACCATACCAGTTCAGATTGGAGATTTATATTTAGGATCCGATTTTCCTATTCGAATCCAATCCATGACAACTGTGGATACGATGGATACGCAAGGTTCTATCGAACAATCCATTCGGATGATCGATGCGGGTTGTGAGTTAGTTCGTATCACAGCTCCTTCTGTCAAAGAAGCTCAAAATTTAGAAAATATTCGGAAAGGATTGCGTGCTAGAGGATATAACACTCCCCTAGTTGCGGATATACATTTTACCCCCAATGCGGCTGAATTGGCTGCAAGAATCGTTGAAAAGGTTCGGATTAATCCAGGCAATTATGCCGATAAAAAGCGATTTGAGACGATTGATTATACGGATGCGTCCTATCAATCTGAATTAGAACGTATACGCGATAAGTTTTTGCCTTTGGTCAATATTTGTAAGGAATATGGCACTGCGATGCGTATTGGCACGAATCATGGTTCATTGTCTGATCGTATATTAAGTCGGTACGGTGATACACCCTTAGGTATGGTTGAATCTGCTTTGGAATTCTTGCGTATTTGTGAGGATGAAAAGTATTACAACATTGTACTTTCGATGAAATCTTCCAACACGCAGGTTATGGTGGAAGCGTATCGTCTTTTAAGTAAGAAATTAGCTGATGGTCAGTTCAAGGCCTATCCATTGCATTTAGGTGTGACAGAAGCTGGTGAAGGGGAAGATGGACGTATTAAATCGGCTGTTGGGATTGGTACCTTATTAGAGGACGGATTAGGTGATACGATTCGCGTTTCTTTAACAGAGGATCCTGAATTTGAAATTCCTGTTGCCCAGGAACTTGCTCGTCGTTATCAGTCACGTGCTTCGATTAGTACCCCAATTGCTCCATTTCAAGCTGAAATGCCAAGTTTCGATTCCCCAATCAATCCTTTTGCGCACGATAGACGTCCTACGAGGGAAGTTGGCAATTTCGGTGGTCATCAAGTTCCCAGGGTCTTGGCTGATTTTTCGCAAATGGCTGAGGTTCGCATGGATGATTTAAAATCAATTGGTCACTTTTATCTGCCTGAGCCAGATAAATGGGCCATGAATGATCTTGGGGCAGATTATATTTTCACGGGGAATGTCGCTATTGATTTTATGTTGCCAAATGGGCTTAAACAAATTGTTAATGCCCCTCAATGGCAAGGTGATTTGCATGTTTTTCCACTATTTAGTCTAGAGGAATATCATACGGATTTACCTAAACATCCAGAAATGAATTTCATTTCAATGGACTGTTTGGATATCGAGTTAATAAATCAATTGCCAAATGAGCGGGCGGTATTGATTTTACATTCTGATAATGCGCACCGAATGGCTGATCTTCGTCGGTTCTTTTTTGATCTGATACAGCATGATATTCAGATTCCAGTTGTTATTCAGTTAGCTTACTCCAATGTGGACGCGGATCAGTTGCAATTATTTGCACCTACGGACGCGGGTGGATTGTTTATCGATGGATTAGGAGATGGGATTATGCTTTCCATGCCGTATGTTTTAGACAAGCAGGCATTATTGAATGCAACGGCTTTTGGGGTTTTGCAAGCCAGCCGCATGCGTATCTCCAAAACGGAATATATCTCATGTCCTTCATGTGGTCGAACTTTGTTTGATTTACAAGAAACGACAGCTAAGATTCGCCAGGTGACAGATCATCTTAAAGGTATTAAAATTGGTATCATGGGCTGCATTGTGAATGGTCCGGGCGAAATGGCTGATGCTGATTATGGCTATGTAGGTATTGGAAAAGATAAAATTGCCTTATATCGTGGCCAAGAAGT
The DNA here is from genome assembly GCA_964618445.1 of uncultured Aquirufa sp. Taxonomy (GTDB): domain Bacteria; phylum Bacteroidota; class Bacteroidia; order Cytophagales; family Spirosomataceae; genus Aquirufa. The sequence continues at coordinate 12,300 of CAZUAZ010000026.1, forward strand.
AGTAAAAAAATCAGTTCCTGCAGATGCTGCGGTGGATGAATTGATTCAGTTAATTAAAGATGATGGTAATTGGAGAGATCCACAGATAACGAATTAATTATGAGCAGATTAAAGGAACAATTTAAAGTTGGCGAAATATTCACCTATTTCATTCGGGTTTTTCAAAAGCCTAAACCGGGTGCGCCCACAAACTTTAACATTCGTACGATGCATACGATCAACAAGATATCGATCGTCATGTTTTTGTTTTGTGTACTTGTTATGCTTTATCGTGCGTTTTTACGCTAATTAACGTAGCCCAAATTTACACCAATTCGTTTGTGCAAATTTAAGAGCAGTCTTGTCTTTCGTTTTTGATTTGACAAAATCACATAAGTATTGGTATTCTTTCGGACCAGGGGCACTTGGTAGTGCATCGATAAGTTCGTTGATGACATTGATAGCCGCCATTGCCTTCTTTTGCTTGAATAAAAGAATACTTTCAGCCATCCAGGTTCGACGCACAATAGAACCTTTATCAATTCCCGTCTTCGCCATTTGATCTTTTAATTTTGCAATTTCAGCAGCTGAAAGCTTATTGACCTGAGAACTGGTCATGACAATCTGAAAAATATTCTCATAAATCATTTTAACCAAGGAAGGATCTGCTATTCGGTTGTATTGCGATAGATGACTCACGTAATAATCAAAAAGCGCATTGTTATTATTCATCATGACCATTTGGATGATATTTAATGCACTTTGACTTACATATTGGTTGGCAGGCATGACTTTAACCAGCTCATTGACCATCTTGATATTGGTCATCGTATCTGCAGTCAAACGCGCTACTTGTGCGTAGTTGAGTAAGAAAGCAAATCCGCGTTCACCGGCTTTGAATTTATTCGCAAAATTGGAGGCTTGCTCAGTAGGATTGGAAGCTTTTTGGGCAATGCTGTTCACATTAATGATCGTGTTTTCCTTTTCTCCAAATGCTTTTGCCTGAAGCAATTTCATACTTTTGGGATCAAAGAATAAAAATGTAGGGGTCGCGTTAATGTTGATTTTTAACTGTTGTAATGCTTTTAAATTTTCTGGCTTGCGTACGTCTAATTGAAAATTAACGAAGTTGGCATTATACAAAGCACCTACTTGTGGCTGGGCAAATGTCCCTTTGAATGAATTACACACATGGCAAGTGGGCTCATATGCCTCTACAAATAGCAACTTATTTTGTTGTTTAGCCGCATTAATCGCTGCTTGCAAGTTGGCCGATTTAATAAAGTTTATTCCTTTTTGCGCCTGCACGTTCGTGGCGAAAATGATACAAAGGAAAAGTGATTTGAGCAGACGCATATGTTTAGATTATTGGCCCTTAGATGCAGCCGTGATTTCTTTTTTCAAATTTTGAGAAAGCTTTTTACAAACCTGCTCTACCTCAAATGCAAACTCGGTATCTCCCGTTGCTTGTAAAGCGGCATCTCCTACTGTCCCCATGATTTCAATAAAAAAGCGCTTCATGTCAAGCATTTCCATATCCTTCGTCCATAAAGGCAGGGCTAGAGTCCCTTTGTGGTAGGGATCCCAGGTGGCAACTAATATAGCTTTGGTCTCTTCAATGCCTTCATTGGGGTTATCTGTCGCTGACCAAGAGATTTGTTCCGGGATACTATTTTCGTCAAGTTTGATATCAAAATGGATTTCAGAATGTTTCATTTCAGGCGTTTGTTTTTCGTTTGTTTGATGTGATTCCAAACCAAATAAATCGTATTTTCGTACAAAAGTAAGAAAACTAAATGGTTCGAGCAGAAATTATTACCATTGGCGATGAGATTCTATACGGTCAAATTCTTGACACGAATACCCAATGGATCAGTCTTGAACTAGATAAGTTAGGTATCAAAACCGTGCGGAAATCTTCTGTAGGGGATCAAAAAGAGGAGATCGTTCAGATATTGCAAGAAGCCCAAAAGCGCGCGGATGTGGTATTTATAACGGGTGGTTTAGGGCCAACAAAAGATGATTTAACGAAAAAAATACTAGCTGATTTTTTTGATTGCACGCTTGCTTATCACACGGAGGCCTTGCAAGATGTTACTGAATTCTTTGCTAAGCGCGGCCGTGAATTGAGCGATATAAATCGTGATCAGGCATTGTTACCCACTAAATGTACTTTTATACCCAATAAGCAAGGCACAGCACCCGCGATGTGGTTTAATGAATTAGATACAATTTGGGTTTCGATGCCAGGTGTCCCTTTCGAAATGAAGGCGATTATGGAAACGGAGGTTTTACCTCGTTTGGTTAATCACTTTAAATTGCCCGTCATTGTACATCAGGTTGTGAAGACCGTAGGGATTGGAGAGTCTTATCTGTCAGATTTAATTCTAGACTGGGAATTACAATTACCTGCGCACTTAAAGTTAGCTTATTTACCTTCATTGGGTATTGTGAAACTCCGCTTAACGGGATTTGGAGATTCAGTTGAAATTTTACATCAGCAAATATCTGAAGCATTTGCCCAGGTTATGCCATTGATCAAATCCTATGTGTTTGGTTATGAAAAGGATGAATTAGCGGACGTCGTAGGTAAATTATTGGTTTCAAAACAAGCGACTCTTTCAGTAGCAGAAAGTTGTACAGGAGGATATTTAGCGTCTCAATTCACTCAGCATGCAGGTTGTTCTGACTATTTTTTCGGAGGGGTACTCGCCTACGCAAATGATGTAAAAATGAGTCAATTAGGTGTTTCTGAACAAATATTGAGCAATGAAGGTGCTGTCAGTGAATCGTGTATTCGAGCCATGGCTACGGGAGTTCGAGATTTAACTGGTAGTGTATATTCATTGGCCACTTCTGGAATAGCGGGTCCAGCTGGGGGCACTCCGGAGAAACCTGTTGGAACCATTTGGATTGCATTAGCTCATCCCACAGGTGTTATTACGCGTAAATTAACTTTAGGTGGAACGCGTGTTCAGAATATACATTTGACGTCTCTGACCGCAATTAATTTATTGAGAAGATTTTTACTAAACGATTTGGCTGAATAGTTATGGCGCTAACGGAAATAATCATGCCTAAGATGGGCGAAAGTATCATGGAGGCAACTGTTTTAACTTGGTTGAAACAACCTGGTGATTTTGTCGAAGCAGATGAATTCATTTTGGAAGTTGCGACAGATAAAATTGATACGGAAGTTCCATCTCCGATAGCTGGAATTTTAAAGCAAATTTTAGTGCCTGAGGGACAAATTGTAACGATTGGTAAAGCTTTTTGTCTAATTGACGCAAGCGAAGATTTGGTCGTAGAATCAAAGGGCTTTTCAAGTGAAGAAGTATTTCATCCCGAACCAGAAATGAATGCTTTGCTAGATTTAAGTTTAGGAAATTTTGATGGTGCTGAGGTAAAATCAAATCCTTGGGTGTCACCGTTGATTAAGCAGATTTGCCAACAAGAAAGTGTCTCTCAGCGGGAATTAAGTGGAATTCGTGGTTCGGGTATGTATGGCCGAGTTACGAAGAAAGATGTGTTGAACTACATCGCTGTTCGGAATTCGAAGCGCATGATTGCTTCAGGCACTTTAAGTCAAGGCCCAGGTTTACGTTTACCAGGTGATGAGGTAGTGGAAATGGATCGAATGCGCAAAATGATTTCTGAGCGCATGTCTGATTCTAAGCGAATTTCACCTCACGTAACTTCATTTCTTGAAGCTGATTTAACGAATATTGTTCAGTGGCGTGAGCAAATAAAAGGGAAGTTTTTGGATACCTATAAGGAGCCGATTACCTATACTCCGCTCCTATTTATGGCTACAGCTAAAGCAATAAAAGATTTTCCGGGAATTAACATTTCTGTAGAAGGCGATTTTATTGTTCAACATCAGCAAATTAATATTGGTATGGCAGTTGCCTTGCCCAATGGTAATTTAATCGTTCCGGTAATTCACAATGTCGATCAATTATCCTTAGTTGAATTAACGCAAAAGGTAAACGATTTATCGACCCGTGCACGTAAAAATAAATTGACTCCGTCTGATTTAGAAGGTGGCACCTATACCATATCCAATATAGGTGGTTTTGGTAATTTGATGGGTACGCCAATTATTGTCCAACCACAGGTGGGAATATTGGCTTTTGGTATTATTGAAAAGAAGCCTGCGGTTATTACCGGGCCAATGGGAGAAGATCAAATAGTGATACGTCAAAAAATGTTTATTTCACATTCATATGATCATCGCGTTGTGGATGGTTCTTTGGGTGGTGGATTTCTAAAACGGGTGGCAGAATACCTAGAAAAATTTCAAGCAGATTTTACATTATAAAAAAAGGCCGTCATTAGACGGCCTTTTTACTTAGTTAAAACTTTGCATTTGGATCTTTTACATTGGGACGAATAATTCGAAGCCAAGTTAATATTTTGATCATGGGATAAGTTGGATCGAATTCAAACCATTTCGTAGCAAAATTCACTCGATTAGGTAATTTATGGTGGTTATTTTGGAATAACTCTCCCATCATAATGACATCAAACACAAGCGAGTTTTTCGAGTGATCATGGTTATCATAATTTTGATATCCGTATTTGTGTCCAGACCAGTTTACAATCGCTCCATGTACTGGACCCATTAAAAAATGTACAGGTAACAAAAAGAAAAATGCCCAATGCATATCGAAATAAACAAATGCTGCAATATATAGTGAAACATAAGCAACACCCCATCCGATACGTGAAAACCACGAGTCTCCAATTTTTTCAATTGTTTTTGACACGGGGTAGTCATGCTCAAAACGATCCTCAATTGTTTGTTTGCGATTTAAAACTGCATTATAAATATCTTTTGTCTTCCACATCATCGTAAAAACATTGCTTGAGAACATGGGCGAATGCGGATCCTTTTTCGTGTCTGAAAAAGCATGGTGCATGCGGTGAAGAATAGCATAAGCTCGTGGACTTAAGAAAGAAGAACCTTGTGAAAGATAGGTTAAGAAGTAAAAGAATTTCTCCCAAAATTTGTTCATTAAGAACATTTTATGCGCTGAATAACGATGTAGGAAAAAGGTCTGACTAAATAACGAAATGTACCAGTGAATGATAAATGCGGGGAGTACTAATTGCATAAAGAATTTTAATTTTTACAGTGCAAATTTAAACATCATTTTTCCTTTAAATCCTTTTAAAGGCAATTTCTTTTCTGATTTTTATCAGATTTGTACTTATTCGTGTACCATGTGAATTCCCATGGTTGCTGCAATACAAGCTGTTTCTGTTCGTAAAATTGATTTGCCTAGACTACATGGAGTCCAGTTCGCGCGTAATAAATCTGCTGATTCTGTTGGCGTAAAATCTCCTTCCGGACCTATTAAAACATGATAACTCTTATTACGTATTAACTGTTTCGATAAGTTTTCTACAGGCGGATCAGATATATGAGCGAATAGCCGTTGTGTCGATGCGGATTCAACAAGTGAATCCATGTAAGTTGACAAGGGTTTAATCGGCGAAATTTCTGGCAAGTATAGGCTCTTGGACTGCTTTAAGGCCGAAATAGCTATTTTTTCTAGGCGATTTAGTTTGATTTCTTTACGTTCTGAATTACGAGAATTGAAAAAATGGATTCCATGGATGCCAAATTCACAGCACTTTTCTACCATCCATTCCATGCGCTCCATTTGTTTGGTAGGTGCCACATAGATATGAATTTGGTATGGTATGATCGCTTGCTTTTCTAACAAGGATAATTGCGTGAATGTGGTTTTTTTCGAATCTACTTGATCAAGTAAAGCGGCATATCTTCCACCCTGTCCATCCAGTAAATTAATTTGATCTCCTGATTTTAAACGCAAAACCCGACTAGCGTGAAAAGACTCTTCTTCGCTGAGTAGATTCTCACTGGTCGGATTAGGTGCATAAAAAATATACTTACTCATTAAAATTCAGGGTCTTCTGAACGGAATGAGAATCGTGATGGATCTAATGATAATGTGCCACCATTGAAATCAGAAATGAATTTTTCAATTACGTCAATCTCGAATGCGGGTACATATAGCGCAACATCTAGTCCTACGCCAAATTCAAAATTTTCATCGATTTCAATATATTCACTTACTTTGACTTCGTCATTTTCCTCGAGCTCGTCAATGATTTCTAGAATCATCACTTCAACTTCTTCTTCAAATGCTTCATTTTCAACGTAAGATTCATCTCTGTTTTCAATGGGTACATATAGTGGAAAATGTTGCATGACTTCTTTCTCTGCCGCTTCATAAACAGCACTAGAATAATGCAATTGTAACGTACACAAAATAGCGTCGTAAATTACTTCTTGCTTATTGTAATGGCCCACAAATTGAATGTGGACCATTTCTTTATCATTGCCAATGGGTAAATTTTCATCATCTATATAAACAAATGATCTATTTTCCTGTGCACACAAGCTTTTTAAATTTTGGATTTCCTCTATTGAAAAGCCTGGATTAGTTGTATTTGGCATGTTTATTTAATTAATAAAAGTTCACGGTATTTTGGTAGAGGCCACTCGTCATCGTCAACGATAAGTTCGAGTTTGTCAACAGAGTAACGGATTTCTTCAAAGTAGCCTTTTACTTTGGTACCATAAATGGTCGCTCTTTCTTCTAAATCTTCTACATTATTTGCCTCCTTACGCGCTTCAGTCATTTCGCTTTGTAGTCTAACGATAGATGACGTGTATTCGGAGATTTTTTTAATCATTTCTACAGTTGGCGCATAATACTGTGGGTCAATGCCAATTTCCTTCTGTCCTTTCACATTTTCTACTAATTGTGTTTGGTACTTTAATGAAGTCGACACAATGTGATTAATGGCCATATCTCCTATAACACGCGATTCGATTTGAATTTTCTTGACATAGTTCTCAAGCTCAATTTCATGGCGTGCGTGCATTTCCTCTTTGGAGTAGATTCCATGTTTAGTGAAAAGTTCAATGGATTCTGGTCGAGCGTATACCGCCAAAGCCTCTGGTGTCGTCTTTAAGTTAGATAGGCCACGTTTTTCTGCCTCAACTACCCATTCGTCAGAATATCCGTTTCCTTCAAAACGAATCTTTTTCGACTCTTTGACATAGCGCTTAAGTACCTCCATGATCGCAAGCTCTTTCTTAACGCCTTTTTCTAGGACTGCCTCAACCTCTTTGCGGAACTTGATTAATTGATCCGCTACGATGGTGTTAAGCACGGTCATCGGTGCAGCTGAATTCGCAGAAGAACCTACCGCACGAAATTCGAATTTATTTCCTGTGAAGGCAAATGGAGATGTTCTGTTTCGATCCGTGTTATCAAGAATCAATGAAGGAATTTTGTTGATACCTAACTTAAGGTATACATTATCTCCTTTTTCTAAGGTGATATCATCAATGTCACTCATGTTTTCCAAGTCATCCAAAACTTGGCTCATGGTAGATCCCAAAAATACGGATACAATTGCAGGTGGCGCTTCATTTGCTCCGAGTCTATGTTCATTACCTGCTGAAGCAATGGAAGCGCGAAGTAAATCTGCTCGATCGTGTACAGCCTTTAATGTATTGACGAAAAAGGTAAGGAAACGTAAATTTTCTTTTGGCTTCGATGAAGGAGCTAATAAATTAACTCCAGTGTCTGTAGCTAGTGCCCAGTTATTATGCTTTCCTGAGCCATTGATGCCCGCAAATGGTTTTTCATGAAACAAGACCTTCAATTTGTGTTTAGAAGCAACCTTATTCATTAGATCCATTAACAGGGCGTTATGATCACATGCTAAATTGGCTTCTTCGAAAGTTGGCGCCACTTCGAATTGAGCTGGAGCCACTTCATTATGGCGCGTACGAACCGGCATACCTAATTTAAGCGCTTCAATTTCAAAGTCAACCATAAATGAATTGGCCCGATTAGGAATAGAGCCAAAATAATGATCTTCTAATTGCTGCCCTTTAGCTGGCGCGTGACCAAAAACAGTTCTACCTGACATAACTAAATCTGGGCGTGCATTAAATAATGCTTCATCTACCAGAAAATATTCTTGTTCTGCACCAAGCGTTGGAATGACTTTACTTACATCTCGGCTAAAAAATTCTTTTACAACGGCTGTTGAGGCTTTATCAATTAACTCAATCGACTTTAAAAGTGGAGTTTTGTAGTCTAATGCTTCACCAGTATAGGAAACAAAAACAGAAGGAATACATAATGTGGCGGTTCCTGCTGCATTTTCCATGATGAATGCAGGCGATGAAGGATCCCATCCTGTATACCCACGTGCTTCGAACGTGGATCTAATTCCTCCATTTGGAAAAGAAGAAGCATCTGGTTCTTGTTGGACCAAAGCGGATCCTTTAAATTTTTCAACGGCCTTTCCATTGCTTAGGTCGATGTCAAAAAACGAATCATGCTTTTCTGCGGTTGTACCTGTAAGTGGTTGAAACCAGTGCGTATAGTGTGTTGCTCCTTTTGAAATGGCCCATGATTTCATGGCGGCAGCTACTTCGTCTGCAGCATCACGATCAATTTTTGAACCTGTTTGGATAGCTGTATTGATTTTCAAATAAGCCTCTGGAGATAATAAAGAGCGCATGACTTCATCACTAAATGTCATGCTGCCGTAGTAATCGCTTACTTTTTCAGTTGGTAATTTAACAGGAGTACCTGCGCGCATTTGAGCTAATTCAAGTGCTTTAAATCGAGTTATAGCCATTTTTTGTCGTTGAAAATTAGATTTATAAAAATAGCCAAAATGTCCGAACTATTTAAATGTATGTCCTAGATATTTAAAAAATTGCACTAACGTAGGTATTAGTTTGAATTTTTGCAGATTTTCAGAATAATGGTTATGTTTTTTGCGTTTTTAGCAAATTTTCTGTTGCTTTTTTAAAAAACTGGTTTAAATTTGTATCAATAAATCGCAAAAAAGTATTTTTATTATCATTATAAGTATAAAATCATGGCTAAATCTAAATTAGAGTACATTTGGTTGGACGGTTACAAACCAACCCAGAGTTTGCGTTCTAAGACTAAAATTGAGAATAATTTTAGCGGTAAATTGGAAGATCTTGACATGTGGTCTTTTGATGGTTCATCTACTCAGCAAGCAGAAGGAGGTTCATCTGACTGTTTATTAAAACCTGTATATGTTTGTCCTGATCCAGCACGTCGTGATGGATATTTAGTTATGTGTGAGGTATTGAATGCTGACGGAACACCGCATGAGTCTAATGGTCGTGCCACGATTGAAGATGATGATAATGATTTCTGGTTTGGTTTTGAGCAGGAATATTTCCTTTGGGATCCAGAGACCAATAAGCCATTAGGTTTCCCGTCGAATGGTTACCCAGAGCCACAGGGTCCATACTACTGTTCAGTGGGGGCTAAAAATGCCTATGGACGTGAGATTATCGAAGAGCATTTAGATTTATGTATTGATGCTGGCTTAAATATCGAAGGTATTAACGCAGAGGTAGCTGCAGGACAATGGGAATTTCAGATGTTTGCTAAAGGCGCCAAACAAGCAGGTGATGAAATTTGGTTGGGGCGTTATATTTTAGAGCGTTTAGGAGAGAAATACGGTGTTGCTGTTAACTGGCACTGTAAGCCTCTAGGTGAATTAGATTGGAATGGTTCAGGTATGCATGCTAACTTCTCTAACACAACATTGCGTACGGCTGGAAATAAAGAAGTATATGATAAAATTTGTCAATCATTCGCTCCATTTGTGAAAGAACACATTGAAGTTTACGGTGCAGACAATCACATGCGTTTGACTGGAAAGCATGAAACGGCTTCGATTCACGATTTCTCTTATGGAGTTTCGGATCGTGGAGCTTCTATTCGTATTCCAATCGCTGTTGTTGAAAAAGGATGGAAAGGTTGGTTAGAAGATCGTCGTCCAAATTCAGCTGCAGATCCATATAAAGTAGCTGCTCGTATCATCAAAACGGTGAAAACAGCTAAATTATAATCTATTTTAATCTTGCATTTATATACTTTTATGATTGAAAATGGCGGGGATTCCCGCCATTTTTGTTTTAAATTGCAGGCTGAAATTAGTCTATGAGTAAAGTTGCATTTTATACACTGGGTTGTAAGTTAAATTTTGCCGAATCGAGTTCGATTGCACGGTCTCTAGAGCCTTTGGGTTTTGTTCGGGCTGACTTTCAAGATACGCCAGATTTATTCGTTATTAATACTTGCAGTGTAACTGAGCAAGCAGATAAAAAATGCAAGAAGGTTGTCCGGGAGGCAAAGAAGATTAACCCCGCATCTACTGTGGTTATCATTGGTTGTTATGCCCAGTTAAAACCAGAGGAAATTGCTTCTATTCCTGGGGTTGATCTAGTACTTGGGGCTAATGAGAAGTTTCAGATGCCCGCCTTGCTTCCACCCTATTTAGATCGGTCATCTGAAGATTTACCAAAATTGATTGCCACCGAAATACGGTATGATTTGGATTATCATGCTTCCTATAGTGTTAATGATCGGACTCGGACGTTTTTGAAAGTTCAAGACGGATGTGATTATCCTTGCTCATATTGTACGATACCTTTGGCTCGCGGACAATCACGCTCGGATAGCATTGAAAAAGTACTTGGCTTGATTGAAGAAATTGCCGCGAATGGAGTAAAAGAAGTTGTTCTGACTGGGGTTAATATTGGAGATTTTGGTATTCAGCAAGGTAAGCGTGTGGAAACATTTTTCGATTTGGTTCGTGCGATTGAAGAGTACGCCACCATCGAGCGTTTTCGAATTTCAAGTATAGAGCCTAATTTATTAACACCCGAATTAATTGAATTCTTAGCTACTTCTAGGCGCTTTGTTCCACATTTTCATATTCCCTTGCAATCTGGATCCAATGCAGTGCTTCGATTGATGAAGCGTCGGTATCAGCGCGAGCTTTATGTGGACCGAGTTTCCCGTATTCGTGCCGTTATGCCAGATGCCTGTATTGGTGTCGACGTGATCGTAGGCCATCCTGGAGAAACCCCTGAATTGTTTTTAGAAACCTATGAATTTCTAAATTCCTTAGATATTTCGTATTTACATGTTTTCCCATACTCAGAACGTGCCAATACCTATGCCGTTGACATTCAACCGAAAGTGGACAACATGCAAAAATCAGAAAGATCTAAAATGCTCCATATTCTTTCAGAAAAAAAACGACATGCTTTTTATGCAGGTCAAATAGGAAATACAGGATCTGTTTTATTTGAGGAATCCGGTAATGCTGGATTTATGGAAGGTTTTTCTGAAAATTACGTGCGGGTATCTGCTCCGTACGATCCATTACAAATCAATACGATACAACCTGTTAGGTACAAGGATATTATGGAAACAGGTGATGTAAAAGGGGAAGTATTAATAGTCGCTAGTCGTTAGTCGTCAGTCGTCGGTTACCTCTCACTTCTTACTTCTGACCTCTTACCTCTCACTTCTCACCTCTTCTAACAAAAAAGCCAGAAACTATAAGTCTCCGGCTTTTTGATTGAAACAAAACCACAAGAACCATTACTTGCGGCTTTGTTGTGTTAGATTATTCGGCCAACGACTCATCGTGTTGTGAAATATCTAATCCTAATCTTTCCTCTTCTTCATTAACACGTAGTGGGATAATTTTATCTGTTACGATTAATAAGATATAAGACAAGCCAAATGCAAATGCAGAAACAATTGCTAAGGCCAATAAGTGTTTAAAGAATAAAGCAGTCTCTCCATAGAATAAACCATTTTCAGCTACAGCAGCATTAACTGCTGATGTTGCGAAAATACCGGTCATTAACATGCCAACCATACCGCCTAAGCCGTGGCAAGGAAATACATCTAACGTATCATCTAAGTTTGAACTTGCTCTCCAGTGTGCTGCAATGTTTGAGACAATCGCCGCTACGACTCCAATGAAGATAGCAACCGGAACAGTTACAAATCCAGATGCTGGAGTGATAGCTACTAGGCCAACAACCGCACCGATACAAAATCCTAATGCAGAGACTTTTTTGCCACGAGTTACATCAAATAAGATCCAAGATAAACCTGCTGCTGCTGCTGCCACGTGCGTTGTTGCAAAAGCAGTAACCGCTAATCCATTGGCACCTACTGCAGAACCTGCATTGAAACCAAACCATCCGAACCATAATAAACCTGTTCCTAATAATACGTAAGGAATGTTTGCTGGAGGCAAAATGTTAGATTCAATATGTGACTTACGACGACGTAAATATAAAGCTCCCGCTAATGCAGCCCATCCTGCCGACATGTGTACAACCGTTCCACCAGCGAAATCAAGAACTCCTAAATTAAATAAGAATCCATCTGGGTGCCATGTCCAGTGTGCTAATGGTGCATAAACCACGACACAGAACAACACCATGAATAAAACGAATGCGCGGAAGTTAATACGTTCCGCCAAAGCACCTGAAATAAGCGCAGGTGTAATTACCGCAAACTTCATTTGGAAAAACGCGAATAACGCGAATGGAATTGTAAACTTTAGTTGGTCCGTTGATCCCAAAGATAATTTGTGATCAAATACATTATTGAACATGAAGAATGTTCTTGGATCTCCAATCCAGCCACCCAATGAGTCGCCAAATGCCAAACTAAATCCAAAAACAATCCAGATAACCGAAATTACCCCCATAGCAATAAATGATTGCAACATCGTTGAAATAACGTTTTTATGATTGACCATACCACCATAAAAATATGCTAATCCGGGTGTCATTAATAAAACTAGGCCAGATGCAACAATCATCCAGGCAGTATCACCTGTGTCAAGTCCCTCTGTAGGCATGACGCCTGGTACTGAAGTGGTAAAAAGTGCAAGTACGGCTACGGCGATTAAAACAAGTAGCGGGATCCAAGTTGGTTTTTGTGTTGTCATGTTCGTACGATTAAAATGAATGATAATTTAGTTAAGGATTAAAATTTGTAAATAAAGTGCATAGCTAATGTAGTTTGAGAGCTTTGGCCATTGCCATCTCCGTCTAAAAATTGCTCTGTCTTATATGAATCAGTGCGTAATTCTGGTTTGATTAATAAGTGACCATCCGCTGCTGTAAATGTTCCAGTTAAAGTGAATGAATTTACATCTGTTCCAGAACCATCTGCTGCACGTAAGGCACGAGCACCTGAAGTGTTGTCGAATACCTCATAACGGCCACCTAAGCTAAAATTGTCAGTAAAGGCATAGTTAGAATATAAGGCTACTCCACCCCATGTTTTGCTATCACCAACACTTCCGCCTCCTTGAAAATCACCTGTTTGTGATCCATATGCTGCATTTAGACCAACCAAATACTTAGGTGTAATTTGATAAGACGTTGTTAAGTCTAATAAGTTATAGCTACCTGTGTCATCTTTTCCGCTCGCTAATGGAGCTGATTCATTCGAAGAAATTCCATTTATATATACGTTCCAACCAGCAGCTGGAGATGTAAATACTTGGTAGATGAATCCTTTGGATGCATTGTTGTCATTTAAATTATCCACATTGTTGACCAATCCAACCATGGCAGAAAATTTGTCACTGAATGAATAATTCGCTTTCGCACCGATGTGATAAAAAGGACCATTGTTGAATAAATTAGAAAGTGAATAGTTGTAGTTTACGGGAGCGTCAATTACCTCGTATCCAATATGTGTACCGAATTGGCCCATCGTAAATGTTAATTTATCCGTAGCCTTCCAGTTGAAATACGCTTGCTTGATGGCTAATGAGGTGCTTCCTTTTCCTAAAGGCCCTACTAAATTGCCATATTGACCTAAATCTGCATTAGGTCCAAATGTTAAGTCAACGACTACATCTGCATTTTTGGTTGCATAGCCGAATTTGGTTTGCACGAGTCCTAATGAAAATTGATTCGATTTTTGATCAAACGCACGCTCGTATCCAGAAGAACCTAAGTTGCTACGTGATGATGGATTATTGAAATTTAGCATGTAATATGAATCAATGTAACCCGAGAAAGAAAACTTAGGAGCTTCCGCTTCTTTTTCTTGGGAAAATCCACAAAATGCTAGAGCTGCAAATAATGCTGTTAGGATAGATTTTTTCATGTGTGCAATTGTTTAAGTGTTTATAAATGCTTGACTACATGTCAAAGGTTGTCCAATAAATTGTATTATCCAAATAAATTCGAACAAAAATTAACTAATAATTGATAAAAAATCAGAAAAAGATAAAAAATAGGTTAAAAATTAAACCTGTTTTTGTTGAATTTGCAAAAAATATATAAAAATAAGTAAAAATATAAACCTCATATTTCGATATATGAAAAATGCTATATCCTAAATATTTATGTGATAAGGGTAAAAAAAAAGCCCATCGATTGATGGGCTT
>CAZUAZ010000027.1:0-5922 GCA_964618445.1 uncultured Aquirufa sp.
TTCATTAGAATCCGATTGAATTCCCGCCGTCAACCGGGATTGAGACGCCTGTTACGTAATTGGATTCATCGGATGCTAAGTACACTGCAGCCCAGCCGATATCCTCCGGTTTCCCGAAATGCCCCATCGGCGTGCGATCCATCGCCTTGTGTTTGCGATCTGGATCTGAATTCATCGCCGTCCGACTCATCGCCGTTTCGATAAATCCAGGCGCAATCGCATTCACGCGAACGCCTTTGCCCGACCATTCGGAAGCCAACACGCGCACTAGTCCATAAATACCGGTTTTTGACGAAGCATATGCCGCCACACGATCGATTCCGTAGTAAGCTGCCATGGAGGAGATCATGATAATAGAACCCTTTCCTCTTTCTAACATGTGTTTTCCTACTTCGCGAGTCAGAGAGAATACAGCGTTCAAATTCACGTTAATAATGTTTGCAAAATCATCATCTGAAACCTCGATAGCCGGGCGCTTCATGTTGATGCCCGCGTTGTTAACGAGGATATCGATGGCGCCATGTTTCGCGACGAGACCCGTGACCAGCTGTGTGGTCAAACTCAAGTCTGCTACATCATTCACCGCATAATGTGCTCCTGAACCTAAGGTGGCAACCGCCTCTTTCAACACATCTTCGCGCCTTCCCGTAATCACGACCTTGGCGCCGGACGCTAAAAAACATTTTGCGATATCGAATCCGATTCCGGTTCCGCCGCCCGTGATGAGCGCCACGCGCCCTTGCAATGAGAATGGTTGTTGCATCTTATTTCAGTTGGTATATTCGTACAATTTCTTTTATCTCTGCCAAAGTCCGCGTCGGCGTTCCATAGCTAATCGGCATTTTCGAATAGGTTTGGAAGTACAATAAATTCGCATCACGCCATAAAACCGACTCCCGTTGTTGGGCAGCTAACCGGCCTTTCACATCTGCGAAAATCTCCGGATCCACCTTGCCTTGCAACGAATCCCAATCGCGTTGCAGCGCCTCCACTTCTTTCAAACCGGTATTATAGCGGAAGCAGAATTCGTCCCATAGCGTTTGGCCTGTAGACAATTTCTCCTTCCAGCCCACGTGGTGAAACCACAGTAAATAATTCAAATCCGTTTTTGCCGGATCATTCCATTGCTTCGCCACTTCTGGATGATATAAACTTAAGGCATTACTTCCGGACGCTTTTCGGTCAAAACCTAGTCCCACAGAATCCGCTCGGTGGTAATAAATCGAGGTCCAATCCGGACGTTGGCTGCGCTCGAGCCAAGGCTCTGGGCCCCAGTGAATTCCTTGACCCATCACGTGATGTAATCCCAAAGGCGTCGTGAATTTCACATAGGTATCGCGGGATTTCATCAGAATATCAGCCGCCGTTTTCGCTGCTTTTTCATCGCGCGTCAAGGTCTGCTTCACCCATTCGTCGGCAATCTGCTCCGAGCTCAAGGTGTGATCCCAAGCCAAACGCCCGAACGCATACCAGTTGGCCTGCGACATCAAATGCCCCGTCCAATTCCGGTCCGAACCCGTGTTCGCCACTCCGGCCATCATCGTTATTTGATCATTTCCTAAACTGCCGTCGATGACTTTGGCGACGGTGGATCCTTTTCCGTTTTGGTAGGTATCGGAATCCAAGCACTCTTTAAACAGGATGGATTGATAGAAAATATTCGTGCTGAAACCCGTGTATTCTTGGGTGATTTGAAATTCTAATGCCAAAGGAGTTTTAGGCATCGCGCCAAATAAGGGGTGAAAAGGTTCCCGTGGTTGGAAGTCGATGGGGCCGTTTTTCACTTGAACGATCACGTTTTTCGCGAAGGTTCCGTCTAACGGTTTGAAGTCGGTATAGGCCTCTTTGAAACGATCGCCCTTCGGGTTAGGCGCATAGACAAAGGCGCGCCAGATAACGATTCCATTAAAGGGTTGCACGGCCTCTGCCAACATATTCGCGCCGTCGGCATGCGTCCGTCCAAACTCCTGTGGCCCTGGCTCTCCTTCTGAATTGGCCTTCACGATGAACCCACCAAAATCCGGGATGTGGCGATAGACCTCTTTGGCCTTCGCTTGCCACCAGGCACGCACCTCAGGGTCTAAGGGATCCGAAGTTCTCAGTCGGCCTAGGATTTTAGGAGACGCAAAATTCACCGATAGGAATAATTTGATCCCATATGGACGAAAGACATCTGCGAGGGCTTTGACTTTGGTTAAGTACTCCGGCGTCATGAACCGCGCGGAAGCGTTCACATTATTCACGGAAACCGCGTTGATCCCGATGGACGCGTTGGCACGCGCATAATCCGTGTAACGCGGGTCGACCGTTTCGGGTAATTCGTACCATTTCCAGAGCGAAGCACCTGCGTAACCGCGTTCGATGGTACCCATGACGTTGTCCCAGTGGTTCAGCATGCGGAATTTAACCTTGGGGGAAGAGCTGATATCTGCCAACGGCTTTTCTTGTTGGATCGTCCGTAATAATTCAAACACACCGTACAGAATTCCGCGGTCGGTGCTGGCTTTGATTCGGATGTATTTACGGCCAACGATACTCGCGCCTTCGACGCTGATCTTTGCTTTTTGGTCTACTTGAATCTCAAATCCTTCCGCTGGAATTTTCGCATCTAGCACAAATTGAATGTTGCCATTCTTCGGTAAGTTGGCAGGCGCAACTCCTGTCAACCCTTTCAATCCATGAATTAATTCTTTGCGTGCCGTCTCTAAAATCGGCGTAGATGAAAATTCGGAAGATATCGACGCCGCATACGGAGCATAGCGATTAGCGGATGCTACTTTGTCGAATTTCAACCACAAGCGGTAGCCGTCATCTGCCTTTAAGGCGAAACTGCAAACCACAAAAAACACAGCTAAAAACGAGCGGATTGCTAATTCGAGTCCGCGTATTTCAGCCAGTCCGCGCAAGCGTCCGATGGCTGAATAGCCCGGGTAGGTTTTCTTGTTCAAATCATCTAACATTTGGTGCCCGTGGTCGGGGCGCATCGGAATCTCAGCGCCGCCTCTTCTTTTTTCTTCTTCCACGACAGCTTTGACAACCTCGAACATATCCACGTCGCCAGTTAAATGCGGTGCCTCATGAAAAATCAAGGGATCATTTTGTTCCCGAAAAGTTGCACGCAAATGCAGGAAATGAATGCGATCTGCGAAGCGGCGAAGCATCCCTGGTAAATCATTGTCTGCCCGCACCCCTAACGAACCGGTGCAAAACGTAATGCCGTTTGCACGTTCTGGAGAAGCCGCCATCAAAGCCGCCAAATCAGCTTCCGTACTCACCACGCGTGGCAAGCCTAATAATGGAAATGGAGGATCATCCGGATGGATACATAAATTAATCCCTAATTCTTGTGCCAAAGGCGCAATCGAACGCACAAAATAGTGCAGGTTTTCACGCAATTGATCCGCTGAAATAGCCTTATATTCATCTAAAAGACTTTGAAAATTCTCTAAATGAAATGCCTCCTCCGAACCGGGAAGACCTAATAGGGCGGTATTTTTCAATTCCGCTTTTTCTTCAGCAGTCATCGTTGCGAAACGCTGCGAAGCCGCGGCCTGTACCGCTGGCGTGTAATCCGCAGCTGCACCCGGCCGCTGTAAAATATGCAAATCAAAGACCGCGAAATCTGTCCACACAAAACGTAAGGCCCGAGCGCCATCGGGCATCTCGAAGTTCAATTTGGTCCGTGACCAATCGAGCACGGGCATGAAATTATAGCAAACGGTTTTAATGCCGCAGGCCGCTAGATTTCGTAAGGATGTCTTGTAATTTTCAATGAGCCGCGCGCGCGAAGGCAAAGCCTTTTTTATTCCTTCGTGTACGGGAAGCGATTCCACCACCGACCAATGTAAGGGCGTCCAATCCTGATTACCCGCTTCGATGATCGCAATACGCTCTTGGATCGCTTCAATGGGCCACACCTCGCCCACCGGAATTTGGTGTAATGCGGTGACAACACCGGTACATCCGGCTTGACGAATATCCATCAGCGAAACTGGGTCGTTCGGTCCGAACCAGCGCATCGTGTGTATCATGTAATTTTGTTTAGAGGCTTACGCGTTGTAAAGCGCAAAATGCACAAAATTTACTAGAAAAACATATCGATTTACACCGCCTGGCTGAATCTCTTTTTCTGAATTTCCGCTGAAAGTAATTTGAGGTCAAAGGCCTTGCAAATATTTCGGATGAAATGTTTCCCTAAATCAGTAACGATTAAACCGTGCTCCCCCCAAGTAACTAAATCATCGAGGGCTAATGCGTCGAGTTCATCAAAGGTATATTGGCGCAGTAATTCAAGGTCTTTTTTGGCAAAATGAGCTTTGCCCCGACAAGCCACATCGAGGATATATTGCCGCATGATTTGGTCTTCTTCGGTCAAAAAATAGCCCCGAAAAACGGGTAATTCTCCGGCGTGAACTAGATCATAATATTCGCGTAGCGTCTTTTTATTTTGGGCAAACGCTCCCGTGATATCGGATATACTCGAAATACCCAAACCCAACAACATACCAGTTTGCTGTATGGTATAGCCCATAAAATTGCGATGTAAATTTCCTTCTTCATGTGCCTGAACCATCAAGTCGCCGGGTAAGGCGAAATGATCCATCCCAATATCTGTATAACCCGCTTCCATGAAGCGCCTTTTCCCTAATTGATACAGGTGCATTTTCTCATCCGCCAATGGCAAGTCGTTCTCATCAAAGAGTCGTTGTGCCTTGCTCGTCCAGGGTACATGCGCATAGGAATAGAAGGCAATACGATCGGGTTTGATTTCCAATGCATCTTGAATCGTTTTTTCCAATCGAAGCAAGGTTTGTAAAGGCAAACCGTACACTAAATCTAAGTTGACCGATTCATATCCAATCTCCCTCGCCCATTTCACGACTTGCACTACATGTGCATGGGGTTGCATGCGATTAATGACTTTTTGAACCTCTGGATTGCTGTCTTGCATACCAAAGCTCACCCGATTAAAGCCGAGTTCAAATAGCGTTTGTAGGTGTTCGTGAGTCGTATTGTTGGGGTGACCTTCAAAACCAAATTCATGCGTTTCCGGAATTATCGCCGTGGCAAATATGCCATCGAGCAAGCGCTTTAAATTAGCCGGCGAAAAGAAAGTAGGCGTGCCTCCTCCTAAATGCACTTCGCGCAAAATAGGTTTTCCGTGCATGAGTTTCTGATACAAAGCCCATTCCTGTAACAGTGCTTGCAGGTATGCTTCCTCGACGTCATGATTCGTGGTGACGCGCTTATTACATCCGCAAAACGTACATAGACTTTCACAAAAAGGCAGATGAAGGTATAAGCTAATCTCGCGATTCTCGTCAAATTTCTGCGCAAATAATGCTTTCCAATGCGTTCGATCAATGCTTTCATCCCAATACGGAACCGTCGGATACGACGTATAGCGCGGGATGGGAACATTGTATTTGGTCAATAAATCTAGACTTACCTCTTGCATAGGCCGCAAAGGTAAATCCTGGCGTGGAGTACAAAAATGATATACGTCAGCTAAACGGTAGAGACGCGATACCTCGCGTCTATTTTTACCGATGGGTTACGAATGCCCTCAAACAAATACTTCAAAAAAATCGGCGCGAAAATGCGCCTCAAACTTTGGCAAACCTTAAAGGATTGCCAAAGGGGCTTCTCAATCTACAACTAAATCCCTCCCGAAATCTTAATCACCCACGCATATTGACATGGATTATTACCCGGCGTTATGGCTGGTGGCGCGATGCTTAAGGTGCCATTTTTAAATGTACTTTTTACCGGAACGGAAGAGCCCAATAGACTTACAGAAACTGGCTTCTTTAAGCCCGCTACCTGCAATGCCGCCGTTGGAAATTCCGTCGTAATCAAATACAAATCATTGCCCTTTTGCGTGAAATATTGTTTGGTCGTAGGCAGAACTTTAGGTGCTTT
>CAZUAZ010000027.1:6022-13456 GCA_964618445.1 uncultured Aquirufa sp.
GGTTTTCCAAAATCCAATCCATTGGCATCGCCGCTATGTACTAGGTCATATTCGGTCGTGTAAAATCCACCATGTTTACTGCGGGTTTCTTTGCCCCAACGGTCATTAACTACCACGGAATTTTTCACTGGCGAATCGTTATATAACCACGACAAAAATTCAGTGCTACGTAATTTGTCGGACGTATAATCCCACTCCCCATCCGTCCACACCAAATCCGGATGGTAGGTATTCACTAAATCCTTCATTTGCGGAAACATGTGTTGGTCGATGTACTCGTTCAACGTTTCTTTCTTGTACAACGGATTATACCATTCCAATAAGGAATAATAATAGCCCATTTTGATATTTTTATTCTTTACTGACTTGGTTAGATCGCCCAACAAATCCCGGTGTGGGCCTACATCCATCGCGTTCCAATTCCAAGATTGTTTCGATGGCCAAAGCGTAAATCCTTCGTGGTGTTTCGACGTCAAGACAACATACTTTGCGCCGGCATTTTCGAATAGTTGTGCCCACTCATCGGGCTGAAACATTTCGGCCTTGAAGTAATTGACAAAATCAGGGTATTTGACATTCGGGCCGAACGCCTTATTATGAAAATTCGTAAAAAACGATTGCGTTTTATTTGGCTCTTGCCAGCGACGCCAGTACCATTCCGCATAGCGATCATACACACCTACCTTGTCGCGGCCGGTTGGGCTATACGCCGGAACCGAATACAAACCCCAGTGAATAAATATACCAAATTTGGCGTCTTCGAACCAGGTTGGCACAGGCCGACTGTCAATAGACTCCCAATTATTTTGATAGGTTTTTTGGCCGAAAAGGCCACTAGAGATCAGGCATAAGCCTAGAAATAAGTACTTGATTTTCATGCGGTTTAGAATTATGGAGACTAATTTAATTAAAATTGCTAATTTCAGAAACCTAAACCGATTTAATCCGAATGCAAACTTGGAAGTGCGCCCAGCCGGGAACTTTTGAATTACAAGAAACAGAAATACCTCATCGTCCAGCGGGATATTCGCTGTTGCGCGTTCGTGCGATAGGTATTTGTGGCACTGACATACACGCGTTTGCTGGGAACCAACCCTTCTTTCAATATCCTCGAATTTTAGGGCATGAATTAGCGGCCGAGGTCATGGAATCAGAGCAATTTTCAACTGGAGAATTGGTGACGATTATCCCTTATTTTAATTGTGGAACTTGCTCCGCGTGCCAACAAGCCAAACCGAATTGTTGTGAAAATATCCAGGTTTTTGGTGTGCACACCGATGGCGGCATGCGCGAATACATCGCCGTAGACGACCGATTTATCTTAGCCGGGAACGGGCTTTCGGCAGACGAACTAGCCCTGGTAGAACCCTTATCCATTGCCGCACATGGGTTGCGTCGCGGAAAAATTCAGGCGGGCGAAAAGGTGCTTGTCATGGGTGCCGGGCCCATCGGATTGTTTACCATATTACTGGCAAAAATTCAAGGAGCACAGGTCGAAGTAGCTGAACCGAATGCGACGCGTTTGACATTTTGTACGGAAAAATTAGGCGTCCCAGCGGCTTCTCAAACGAATTATCAAACGGTCATCGACGCCACCGGAAATCATGCAGCCATCGAATCTGGTTTTGCCAAAATCGCCCATGGCGGTCAATATATCCTCATTGGGCTTCAAAAAGAGGCTATTTCCTTCGTCCACCCCGAATTCCATAAACGCGAAGCGACGCTCATGAGTAGCCGCAACGCCACTACAGAAGACTTCCTGTATGTCATGGATTTACTTCGAAATAAGGAGATCAATGCCCAAGATTTCATCAGCCACTACGTGGCTTGGTCGGCAGTTGCCGAGGTCTTCCCGAAGATTCACTTGCCGGAGATGGGGGTGATAAAAGCAGTAGTCAGTGGTCAGTAGTCAGTCAAAATAGACGTTGGACGTTAGACGTCTGACGTTAGTCCGAAGGAAAATAGTAGAGAGGTAAGAGGTAAGAAGTCCGAAGGAAAATTTCTAGCGTCTAGGGTCTAACATCTATTTTGCCTCCGGACTATTTCCCTCCGAACTAAAAACCCCACGCTAAAGCATGGGGCTATCAATTTCTACGGACTACGGACTATTTCCCTTCGGACTATTTTCCCTACCTTTGCCCCCATGTCCTGGATAAAAGAATTTAAAGCCTTCGCCATTAAAGGAAATGTCATCGAACTTTCCGTGGCCGTCGTAATCGGAGCAGCGTTTTCGAGCATCATTAATTCATTAGTAGAAGATGTGATTACGCCACTTATTTTAGCACCAGCAACCCATGCGGCGGGCGTGGCCGACATCGATAAATTATCCTGGGGGGCGGTCAAATATGGCAAATCTCTTGCCGCTACCATCCAGTTTTTCATGATTGCCTTCGTATTGTTTTTAGCGATTAAGGGGATAAATAAATTGAAAATCACCGACGACCCTAAGGATGAGAACCTGAGTTCCACCGACAAATTGCTGACCGAAATTCGGGATCAACTCAAGAAACAAGGGAAAAATTAATTCGCCGAAAAGGCGCGTAAGCCATCCGCAATGGCCCGGTCATTCGATAAGCGAGGGACCTTGTTTTGGCCGCCCAACTTACCCTGCGATTTCATGTAATCAATGAATGCATTCGGCGCCAAAATCGTCAATTCCAATCCGCGCAGCACCTTGCCCGTAATCAAATCTTGGTAGTAAATATTTTGCGCACGCATAGAGGCCTCTAAAATAGCTTGAAATCCAGCTTTGTCTGGTAAGGGGCCGGATAGTTCCACCAACCACTCATGGTGCGGCAAATCGCCTTTTTCGGGGTTTACTTGCGGGGCGACGGTGAACTCCACCAACTGCACATCTGGGAACGCTTTGCGCGCCTCAGCCATTGCACGTTCCACTTCCTCCGCAATCACATGCTCCCCAAAAGCCGAAATAAAATGCTTAATTCTTCCCGTCACCACAATGCGGAATGGATTCAAGGACACAAATTTGACCGTGTCTCCAATCGAATAAGACCACAAACCTGCGTTTGTAGACATCAATAACGCATAATTTACACCCACCTGCACCTCCGCTAATGAGAGCCGCTTTGGCGTTGCCGTGAAATAGGTTTCCGTAGGAACAAACTCATAAAAAATTCCACCATCCACATTCAGCAATAAACCCTCCTCACCAGTCGAATCCTGAAATGCGATGAATCCCTCCGACGCCGGATAAGTTTCTACCACATCAATATCCCGTCCAATCGACTCCATTATTTTCTGTCGGTACGGTTCAAAATTCACCCCACCCGTCACAAACAACTGAAAATCAGGAAATAATTCGCCTATTTTTTGGCCCGACTGAGCCTCCAAACGATCAAAATACATCTGAACCCAAGGCGGAATTCCGGAAATCAATCCCATCCGTTGGTCTATCGTCTCCCCCACAATCGCGGACAATTTCTCCTCCCAATCATCAATGCAATTCGTCGCATACGTTGGCAATTGATTCCCACGCAAATAACCCGGAACATGGTGATTCACAATACCCGAAAGCCGACCCGTAGGTATCCCATTTTTCGTTTCCAACTCTGGAGAACCGGATAGAAAAATCAATTTTTGATCCAAAAAGGCCGCATTTCCTGAGTGGTGTACGTAATGCAATAAGGCATCACGCGCGCCAGCAATATGAAAAGGCATGGATTCCTTCGAAATAGGTATGTATTTCGCACCCGAGGTGGTGCCTGATGTCTTCGCAAAATAGGCCGGTTTGCCAGGCCATAAAATGTCCGGCGAACCTAAGACCATCTCGTCGATGTAAGTCTTTAAATCCTCATATTCCGCAATGGGAACACGGATTTTGTACTCTAAATAATTTCTGATTTTGTCGAATTCGTAGGCTTGGCCAAAGATTGTTTTTTCAGCTTTCTTCAGGTTTTCTTTCAACCAATTTTCCTGAATTTGAACCGCCTGGGCATGCGAACGCTGATGCTGTTTCACGATGCGTTTGGCAAATGGTTTGGCGAAAAATGACCGAATTCCCATACTCCTTACTTAAATACGCCCTCTGGATCAGGCATTTTTTCCGCTAATAATTGGCCTAAACTAATGTCAAGCTGCGTGATGTCCAACTTCCTGCAGGTGTGTAAGTACGTCCATGCATCCGCATAGCGCTCTTGCAAATACGCCACTTGCGCCCGCTTCATCCACGCCATCCCATATCCGGGTTGTTGGCGCAACGCAATCGCCAAATGACCCTCTACCCCATCCAACGTTCCACATTCCATTTGCTTCAAATAACAACTCAATTGAACCACCGCTAAGTCAACACGCAAGATCGCCTGCGCCGTATCCAAGCTCAACCCTTTTTCTAAAAATTCAATGGCTTTAGGAAAATCCTTGCGCTGAAAAGTGATGACACCGAGGCCCCAATAGGCATCCACTGACTGGTCATTCAAAGCATGCAATAAGTTAAACCGGTAGGTTGCCGTATCTAATTTTCCGGCGGTTACATACTCCCAAGCACGTTCCACGAAGAAATCGCTGGCCTCTTTCCGCGAGCCAAAACTCGCATCACAGGACTCCACAAATTGGGTTAGTTCCGTTTGGTCTTTTTTAGACAGGGCTTTCTGCCCGTATAATGGCAAGTATTTTGCCTCTTTTTGCAAGGAGTCTAGGACAGCCGACTGTGCCGTAAAGCTTGCCAAAAAGCATAGTATCAGTAATCGTGTTTTCATCGAATGCAAATCTACCGTTTCTTTTTATTTGTGGAACCACCCGGACGAAATTTGGCGTTTTTTCCTGGTCGGTTATTGCGCGGTGCTGGCTTGGGATCAAGCTTCGCGCCCCCCTTTGGCCCAGCCTTCGTCACAGCTTTGCGCGTAGGTACTTTTTTTCCACTCGCTCGAGCTTTGATGACCCACTTTTTCTCATGAAATGCACCTTTGAAATCCGGATCCTCGCGCTTCCGCTGATCATCCACCGCACGCAACATATCTTGCTGCTCTAAAAAAGGCGTTTCTTCAATCAATATTCCCTCAGGTAATGGGGCAATCTCTATCTTCTGTTGGATGATTTCCTCAATCTTTGCCCAGTGATATTGCTCGGCCAACGTGATAAATGTGATGGACTCGCCCACCTGCTCCGCACGTCCTGTCCGACCAATCCGATGCACATAATCTTCATAAATTAGCGGCACATCAAAGTTGATGACATGCGACACCTTCGGGATATCAATGCCGCGAGACGCCACATCGGTCGTCACCAATACCTTCACCAATCCCTCGCGAAATTGTTGCATGGCATTGATCCGGGTGTTTTGGCCTTTATTCGAGTGGATCACCCGTACTTGATCCTCTGGTAAGACTTTACGTGTCAGGTATTTTTCTACTTGATTTACGGCATCCTTGCTCCGACAAAATATCATAACACGCTCAAATTTAGGCTGTTGCAAGAAGTATTCCAAGGCGTTAATTTTGGTTTTCAAGTTTTCTGCTTGATACACATATTGCGTTACTTGGCTGGCAGGTGTCGCCTGAGGCGTCACTTCAATCCGTAAAGGAAACTCCAAAAACTCATGGGAAAGGTTCTCCACTTTCTCTGGGAAAGTGGCCGAGAACAACCCGTTTTGACGCTTTTTATAGGGGATCTTTTCTAAGATTTCGCGGATCTGCGGCATGAAACCCATATCCATCATTTTGTCCGCTTCGTCTAAAATCAAGAACTTTAATTCTTTCACAACGATCGCATCCTTGCGATATAATTCTAAAAACCGACCGGGTGTAGAAACCAAAATATCGACCCCAGCCTCTAAGGTTTGAATCTGCGTCTTTGGCCCTAATCCACCATACAGTGCCAATAAACGTAGGTCTGTGAACTGCGCCAAACCCACCATCACTTCGTGGATTTGCATGACCAATTCACGCGTGGGAGCTAAAATAAGGGCTCGCGGATTTTTACCTTGGGCATATTTAATGCGCATCAACAAAGGTAAGGCGTAGGCTGCCGTTTTACCTGTTCCCGTCTGCGCGATGCCTAACACATCATGCCCCTGCAACATCATGGGAATCGCCTGTTCCTGAATAGGAGTAGCTGAGGTGTAGCCCACGGCCTCGCAAGCGCGCTGCAATTGTGGGTTTAAGCCAAGTGATGCAAAATCAGTCATAAAGGGAATTCAATTCGTTCAGGCAAGCTGAACTTGACCGCACAAAGGTAGGCAAAATAAAATTCCCTACCTTTGAAACAAATTTTTGCTTCTATGCAGTCAATTTGGGTTAAACGCCTCCTGATCGGAATCTTGCTTTCCTTCGCTACGGGAAGTTTGGCCTCGTTGTTTTTATGGGGCTTGGAGGTGATTGCTTCGATGCGCCAACCCATGTGGCTATATGGATTACCGCTCGTGGGTTTACTCTTTTACCTAGTTCGCACCAGCTCTTGGGCGCAAATCAGTACCAAACAATTTATTGCTTCGCCATTAGCAACAATTTCGCCCCTAGCCACTCCATTTATTTTAGTTGCCACGTGGGTCAGCCACGTCGTGGGCGCATCAGTCGGTCGTGAAGGAACAGCTATCATGATGGGCGGAAACGTGTCGGCCTATCTAAGTGAAAAATTTCACCTTTCCCCAGAAGAAAAATCGATCTGGCTCCGCGCCGGAATGAGCGCAGGATTCGCTGCAGTTTTTGGAACTCCGCTAGCCGGCTGTTTTTTCGGACTCGAGGTAGGGAAGGTAGGCAAAATTCATTGGCCTTCTTTTTTTGCGTGCATTGCCCTCGCATTTGCGGCCAATTTTGTCAGTCTCCACGTGTGGGGCACAAAACACGTTTTATACCCCCAGGTTTTTTTGCCCCCTATTTCGGCCTCATTTTGGGCCAAATTAGCGTTTATTGGCCTATTTTTAGGTCTGATAGGGTTGATTTATACGCGCTTAGAATCGATTATTTTTTCTTTGTACGGGAAATTACCCATACAGCCGGCTCTCAAAGGGATTCTGGCGGGTGTAATTTTGCTCGGCCTATTTCAAATTTCCATTTTTTCAGAATCGGTCGGATTGGGTTCTGAATTTTTACTCCGACCATTTTCCGACAAGTTTGATGGGTGGGAATTTGCGCCCACCAAATTATTCGCGACGGCACTAAGTCTCGGCCTCGGATTTAAAGGGGGAGAAGCGACACCTTTATTTTTAATTGGCTCCCATGCGGCGGCAAGTTTATCAAGCTGGATTAATTTCCCCGTTCCTTTACTCGCGGCCATCGGATTCACATCACTTTACTGTGGTTTAGCCAAAACCCCAATCACAGGTCTGTTACTTGGCTGTGAATTATTCGGACCTCAAGCATGGTTCTGTTATCTATTCGTTACCCTGATGGTCATTTACTTTTCAGGAAAAGAAGGCATATTTAAAGTTCAGCCATGGGCTGATTATTTACCCAAACCCCCATATCGCTAATGTTTGAC
>CAZUAZ010000027.1:13556-26573 GCA_964618445.1 uncultured Aquirufa sp.
CGCGGATATGGATTGCTACTGGTGGAAGCTGGTGGGGCAGGATGGGACCTGGAGAAACAATCCTTGCGCCGCATGAATGCAGCGATCTTATTAGACGCCTTGGTGAGCATTGCAGACGAAACCTATGTGGCAGAATCGACAGACTTATATACAAATCTAGAAACCAATGAGCGCCAAATTTTCGATATCAAAATCAACCAAGCACCACTGGACCCAGCAGGAAAATACCGCGCAGATATCGGCATTAATTTAGTTGAAACAGCACTGCCATCAGACGACATTACCTATTCGTGGCGCATCGAAGAAATCGGAGATTTATCCTACATGCATACCTTACATCCGATGGATGGTTCGAACTGGAATTTACCATTAGGACAAGACGTATCATTAGGTGCCGAAATCTCCTCATTGATCTTCACAGAAAACAATTCAATTGCCTTTGATTTGAGTACCTTTACAGCCAAAATAAAATAGAACACACATGACTTCATTGCCCGTAATCATTATCGGAGTTAATCCATTTGCCTTAGAAGTAGCACACATTTTTCAGAAAAACGAAGTAGTCGTTTATGGATTTCTAGATGATGATATCAAAAAGAAAGACACGATGATCGGCGAAATTCCGGTACTAGGAACGACGGATGATGATGCATATTGGGGGCTCATCGGCAAATCTTGTTCCGTTTTTGTGGCACTGGAAAACCCAACAGAGCGCAAAAAAATGATTGAATTAGTCGAGGAAGATCGTGGCACCAAACCCGTACACGCCATTCATCCAAGCACTCAAATTGCAGATGTAAAAAGCTTAGCTTATGGATTGTTTATAGGCGCATCATCAGTCATTTCTCCTGAAAGTAAACTAGGCGACCATGTGATTATCGGCGCAGGATCAATCGTAGAAACAGGAGCTGTTATCGAATCTTTCGTACAAATAGGCGCTGGATCTGTCATCGGGAAAGAAGCACAAATTGAAAAGAATGCTTTTGTGGGCATTCATTCCACGATCGTAGGTAGCGTGAAAATAGGCAAAGGAGCCACCGTAGGAGCGGGAAGTGTTGTGATAGAAAATATCCCAGCTAGCAAAAGAGCTTTCGGAAATCCGGCTAAAATACTATAGTTTTTCGATGTGTTGTGGTTCAACTAAATCCATGAAGTGAAAGCGAAGGTAGAGCTGAGCCACAACAATAACATCCTCCATACAGTACGCCGTAATCCGCGGCAAATCCTGATCTTGATAATACACCGCATGTACGCGATCGCCAGATAAATCACTTTTGGCACCCCGAATTCCCAACAAATCAGCTAATAATTCCAGCGACGTAAACGATCTCCGATCACCAAATTTCCACATCTCCATCGTATCCTGATGGATGATTTCCCATGGTTTTTTACCCTGCAATTGCAACGCTCGCGGAATCTCTAAACCATTCACCATCATCCTCCGGCATAAATACGGAAAGTCAAACTCCTTTCCATTGTGCGCGACAAGCGTCAATTCCTTTGACTTATACGTCTTGTCGACAAATGCGGCAAACTCAGCCAACAGCACCTTCTCATCCGTATGCGCAATCGTCTTCACCTTAAGCGCTAATTCCTTCTGCTTATTTACATACAAGAACCCCATTCCAATTACAATAATCTTACCAAACTCTGCATACAAAGCCGCACGATCTACATACAATTCCTCAGCAGATAAATTATTCGGATTCACCAAATTCTTCGCTTTTTTTACCCAGAATTCTTTACGTGATTCTGACAATTGGGAAAAATCCGCGGATTCCGATACCGTTTCAATATCAAGAAATAAGGTGTTCTTAAAATTCATGCGCGTATCCATATTATCTAAGCTTGAGGTAATGTTTCACGTGAAACATGTTGGATTTGAAACTGAAACAAGTCTTGCAAATGCGCTAAAACCTTGGGTTTAACTTCGTCTAAGCTAATCTCACGGCCTAATTCTTGGCTCAATGAGGTCACACCTTTGGTCGCAATACCGCAGGGAACAATGTGGCCAAAATAGGAGAGGTCAGGCTGAACATTAAAGGCGAATCCGTGCATACTAATCCAACGAGACGCTTTCACGCCAAAGGCGCAGATTTTGCGTGTGTCGTCTGATTCGGGATTAATCCAAACACCGGTTAAGCCTTCGATCCGACCCGCCTTTAACCCATATTCAGCACAAGTGCGCATGATGGCTTCTTCGAGCATGCGAAGGTATAGATGAATGTCGGTGAAGAAATTTTCCAAGTCAAAAATCGGATAACCAACTAGTTGGCCTGGTCCGTGATACGTAATATCGCCGCCGCGATTCGTCTTATAAAACGTAGCGCCAATGGTGTATAGAAAAGATTCTTGAATCAACAAGTGTGACGCGTCGCCACTTTTGCCCAATGTGTATACATGCGGGTGTTCGCAGAATAGCAGGTAATTGTCTGTGGGTTCTAGTGTGCCTTCTGGTCGATTCCGATTGCTCAATTTAACTGCCGCCGTGTGTGCCATTAAATGTTCTTGCAGATCCCAGGCCTCCCGATAGGGGGTAAGGTGTAAATCAACAAACTGGACATTTTTATTCTGCATGCACATTATCAGTTTTGGCGCTTACTGTTTGAAATAAAGCCAGCACCTTGGGGCCAGCAAATATACAAGAATGGCCAAACATTTACAGCAAGGAAAAAGAGCAGAATTAGCTGCCGCCACATTTCTCCAGAAAAGTGGATATGGTATTCGCGCACGAAACTATCGAAACGGAAAAGCCGAAGTAGACCTAATTGTCCAGCGCGGAATTTTTCTCGTTTTTGTCGAAATAAAATCGCTCCGCAACACTCGGCACGGGCACCCCGAAGAACGCATCGGAAGGACTAAAACGACCCTTTTTCATCAGGCAGCTGCCAGCTACCAGGAGGAGGAAAATTGGGACAAAGAAGTCCGCTTCGACAGCATCGCCATCACTTTTTTTCCACAAGCGATTAAAATAGAACATTTCGAGGATGCTTTTTCGTAAATTCGCGGTTTAATATGCGAAGATGATTAGTTTCCATACAGAAGAATTAGCATTCCAGCTGCCCGAAAAGCTCAAGCACAAGCAATGGCTAAAGGCTGTAGCGGCAGAGGAAGGGAAAAAAATAGGCGAACTAAACTACGTGTTTTGCTCAGACGAATACCTGCTTAAGATCAATCAGGATTATTTGCAGCATGATACGTTGACCGATATCGTCACCTTTGATAATTCAGAAAGTCCGAAGCTAATCGAAGGAGATATCTTTATTTCACATGAACGCGTACTTGAAAATGGGGCAAAACTAAACACGGCCGACAGCGAATTACAGCGCGTCATGGTGCATGGATTGCTACACTTGTGTGGATATAAAGACAAAGCGAAGGCCGACAAATCTTTGATGACAGCGAAGGAAGATTATTATTTAGCCAAACGAAATTAATACGTTCCACGTGAAACGCCACGAGCAGAAGGTTCAACAAGTTCCACGTGAAACAAAAAAAGATATGCAAAATTCATACGATGTAATCGTGGTAGGGGCGGGACATGCAGGCTGTGAGGCTGCGCATGCGGCTGCCCAAATGGGGTCCAAAGTTTTATTGGTCACCATGAACATGCAGACCATTGCCCAGATGTCTTGCAACCCGGCGATGGGTGGTGTGGCAAAGGGACAGATCGTACGAGAGATCGACGCGCTGGGTGGGATGTCAGGAATTATCTCGGATAAAACGATGATCCAATTCCGGATGTTGAACCGCTCTAAGGGTCCGGCCATGTGGTCACCTAGATGTCAATCAGACCGGGCGAAGTTTGCGGAAGAATGGCGCTGGGCATTGGAACGAAATTTGAATGTCGACTTTTGGCAGGACTCAGTCCAACAATTAATCGTTGAACATAATGAAGTAAAAGGAGTGATCACGCGGATGGGCATGTCGTATTATGCACCCACTGTCGTGCTGACAAATGGAACATTTTTAAATGGTTTAATTCATATTGGCGAAAAGAATTTTGGCGGGGGTCGTATGGCTGAGCCGATGGCCATGGGGATTACCGAACAATTGGTAGAACTTGGATTTGAGTCCGGCCGCATGAAGACGGGAACGCCGCCGCGCGTGGATGGTCGGAGTTTAGATTACAGCAAAATGGAAGAGCAGAAGGGGGATGAGGTCCCAACGAGCTTTTCATATATGACAAAGGATCCGATACAAGAACAGCGGTCTTGTTGGATTACCCACACAAATGAAAAAGTACACGAGGTCTTGCGCAAAGGATTTGATCGCTCGCCGATGTTTGCAGGAAGAATCAAAGGCTTAGGCCCGCGCTACTGTCCATCGGTCGAAGATAAAATCAACCGCTTTGCAGATAAAGATTCACATCAAATTTTCGTGGAGCCAGAAGGGTGGAACACGGTAGAAATTTATGTCAATGGATTTTCAACTTCGCTTCCGGAAGACATTCAATTCGAAGCCATCCGATTAATACCAGGATTTGAAAATGCCAAAATGTTCCGTCCGGGTTATGCGATTGAATACGATTATTTTCCACCTACACAATTGACGCCTACCCTAGAAACGAAGCGCGTTAAAGGCTTGTATTTTGCTGGCCAAATTAACGGGACGACAGGATATGAAGAGGCGGCATGTCAGGGATTGATGGCGGGGATTAATGCGCACCAACAAGCACATCATTTAACACCGTTTACCTTAAGTAGGTCAGAGGCGTATATCGGTGTGTTGATTGACGACTTGATAAATAAGGGCACCGATGAGCCATACCGGATGTTTACTTCGCGGGCCGAATTTAGAACATTGTTGCGCCAAGATAATGCAGATGAGCGCTTGACGGAAAAGGGATTTGAGCTAGGGCTTGCGACGCAAGAAAGGCTCGACACCTACCTGACTAAAAGACAGCAAGTAGCCGAGCTAACTCAGTACATCGCGCAAACTAAAGTCAAGCCCGCTGAGATAAATGATTGGTTAGTGGAACAAGGAACCGCCGCACTAAAAGAAGGTGCGCCAATCGTGAATTTATTAAGGCGTTCGGACTTAAGTTTCGAGCAGATATTAAATCATGAGATTGGTCGCGAGATTAAAGCAACTTACTCACAAGAAGTCATTGAGCAGGTTGAGATTGTCGTGAAATACGAAAGCTATATTGAAAAGGAGCGCTTGATGGTCGGAAAAATGAAGAGCATGGAGGACCTGGCCATCCCGGCACAATTCGACTACGATAAAATTAAAACCTTGTCGACCGAATCGCGGATTAAGCTAAAATCCATTCGTCCACAAACAATCGGTCAGGCTAGTCGGATCTCGGGGGTGTCGGCTGCCGACGTATCCATTTTGTTATTATTTATGGGCCGCTAATATGGAAACATTACAACATTGCCCGGCATGTGGGTCAACTAATTTTGAGAAACAATTTGAAGCCAAAGATTACACGGTTTCGCAAAATAGTTTTGGTATCGTTGCTTGCTCAGATTGTGGATTGAATTTCACGAACCCACGACCGAAGGCGGATGAGGCTGGCTACTTTTACAAGTCGGACACCTACATATCCCATAGTGACACCCAACAAGGTTTGGTCAATAAGCTTTACCATGCGGTTCGAAATATCACCTTGAAACAAAAGGCAGGGTGGATACAAGCGGACCAAAAGGGAAACAAAAATCTATTAGACATCGGCTGCGGAAACGGCCACTTTTTAAAGACCTGTCAGGATGCCGGCTGGAACATTACAGGGATGGAGTTAGATCCGGAAGCGGCGGCACGTGCGGCAGCGCTAGTTCAAGATAAAATCTATCCCAATTTAGCTGCGATTCCGGAGGACAAACAATTTGAGCTAATCACCTTGTGGCACGTGCTCGAACACGTATATGAATTAGATGCCTATTTTGAGTTTTTCAAAAAGCGCATTTCGGCAGATGGAAAATTGCTTTTGGCCTTACCAAATTCCAAAAGTTTTGATGCTGGATATTTTAAGGAGTATTGGGCGGCCTATGATGTTCCGCGTCATATTTATCATTTCAATCCAGAGACCATTCAGTTTGTAGCTAAAAAACACGGCTTTAAACTCGTGAAACAGCGCGGCCAAATCTTTGATAGTTTTTATATTGCCTTACTAAGTAACCAATACCGCTCAGGGGGTACGCTTTTGATACATTCGTTCCTATTGGGATTGTGGTCAAACGTGTTGGCCTGGGCTAAAACCGGAAATTACTCCAGCAATGTTTATATGTTCAAACATGTTTAATTATCTAAAGAGATCGCTGGCGCTCGTCTTTTTGGCTTGCGGAGTTTCCTTGGCGCTGATGCAAAGTTGTGCACAAACGGCGAGTCCTCCCGGTGGGAAAAAAGATACGCTGGCACCTAAAGTCATTCAATCGGTTCCGCTCAACAAAAGCAAGAACTTTCGGGGAAAGAAATTGGATTTGACATTCAACGAATATGTAACCGTCAAAAATCTCAATCAAGAACTGTTGATTACGCCCAACATAGGAACGTATGATACGCGCATTCGCCCGATGGGCCTGAGCATCCTAATCGATAGTGCCTTGAAGCCGAACACGACTTATACCTTTAATTTTAGAAATGCGATTGAGGATGTGTCCGAACGCAATGTAGGTAAGAATATTAAACTCGTATTCAGTACCTCGGACTTAATTGATTCCTTGCAAATCAGCGGTCGCGTGCGCCATGTGCAAACAAATAAAAAATTAGAAAATATATTAATTGGGCTTTATCCGTACACAGATACGTTGAGCATAGATAAAAACAAACCGTACTATTTTACCAAAACGGATACTGCGGGGGTTTACCAATTGGAAAACGTGGCAGCCGGAAAATATTACATGGCGGCATTTCTAGATCTAAATAATAACCTCCTATATAATTCCAATAAGGAGGTGGTTGATTTTATCACCGAGCCATTTATTGATTTACAATCCAATCAAACCCGTGATTTCCAGGTGGCGCTCCAAAACTTAGACCCTTTAAAAGTTGCCAAAACTACAACCACCGCAAAGACGGCGCTGATTGAGTTTAATCGTGGAATATCCCGTGCCAACTTAACTAAATCGCCTTTGGTGTATCAAATCGAAGCAAATCGAAGTATTCGTTTTTACGCAGGAAACGTGGAGCGTAAAGATACGCTCGTATTCCAAGCGCAATTAGCCGATTCGCTAGGACGTGAAATTACACACACCTTTCGAATCAAATTCCGAGAGCAATTAACCAAAGGGAAGCCGATCAAGACACCGTATAAATTCGACGTGTTTCCGGCGATGGGTAAATCATTAAGTCCGCTGGATTCAATTCGCATACGTTTACAAAAACCCGTGCAGGGATTTAATTCCCAGCTTGTTTATTTTGAAACTGGCGATGACGAACGAAGCTTTTTGCCTGACAGCGGCTTCCGCTGGAATGACATAGGCAACGAGCTAACCATATTGAAAGACTATCTTCCGATACGTGCCAAGTTCACGCTGGCTATTGAAAAGAAGGCATTTGTATCCGTGGAACAAGATTCGTCGGAAGCCTTCAAGCAGTCCTATGAATTTCAAGATTTGGAAAACTATGGAAGTATATCGGGTTCCGTGAATACGACAAAACCCAATACAGCTTATGTGGTGCAGTTAATTCATCCAGATTCAAAAGAGGTGTTATACGAAACCAAAACAAGCAAGGCGTTTAGTTTTCCATATATCGAACCGGCAACCTACGAAATGCGCGCCATCGAAGATCGGAATAAAAATGGCCGTTGGGATATTGGTAATTTCAAGGATAGGACGAAGCCAGAGGCCATTTATTTCTTTCCTAATAAGTTAAAGATAAAGGCCAACTTCCAGTTGACAGACCTGTGGATAAGTACCCAATAAACCCTCATTTTATCCACAATTGATTCGCACGAATGTGGATAAAAAAAATAGGCCTGTGGAAAATGTGTATAAGTCCAGTGTTGTCCACGGAAAAAAATAAGTTGTCTACACAAATACATAACTATAAAAGCTTATATATCAAGTACTTAGACTAGTTATCAACTTATCCACAGAGAACAATAAAGAAGAATAAAAAAGAGATCTTTAAAATATTTTTTTCTTTTTATTTTATGTGTGGACAACATATTCAGAAAAAGAATATTTAGTCAATTGGTTTAAAATTTACATTTATTTACATTTTAAATCATTTATAGGTTAAAATAGCACCATTTGTATGTAGGAGCTGTGGATAACTTGTGGATAATGCACTTTTTAGTCCATGAGCAGTGAGTGCAAAAAAATACAGCATAAGTTCAATTTGGCTCAAATCGATTGCTTAACTTTGAGTCAAACAGCAAGCTTATAACCTATGGTACTTCACGAAAACTTCACTCGGGTATTTGACTTATTACCTCAATACCAACAGTTACACAAATCAGATCTATTTAATTTAAAGCGCGATGGTGAATGGCGCAATTTCAGTTCAACAGAAATGTTGGACATTATCAATGAAACCGCATTAGGTTTATTGGCCCTCAAGATTAAACCAGGTGACAAGGTTGCCATCATTTCAGGTAATCGGCCAGAGTGGAATTTCATCGATTTTGCGATTCAAATTATTGGAGCTGTTTCGGTTCCGATGTATCCGACGATTACGGTTGAGGATTATGCTTTCATTTTTGAAAATGCGGAAGTGAAGTATGTATTTGTGGAGGGGGAAGATTTGTATTTGAAATCGAAGGAGGCTTCCAAAGGGAATAAAAAGATTAAGGAAATTTACACATTCGATCCGGTTGAGGGTGCCTCGATGTGGACGGAAGTGAAGGAAATGGGCGAAGGAAAAGATCGTTCTGTTTTACAACCCTTGATGGATGCCGTGAAACCATCCGATTTATTAACGTTGATTTACACATCCGGAACTACCGGTCGGCCGAAAGGTGTGATGTTGACCCACCACAATATCGTATCTAACGTCAAGTCCTTAGATCGTGGTCAGTTTTTCGAATTGCGCGCGAGTGACAAGGCCTTGAGTTTTTTACCGCTGTGTCATATTTATGAGCGTACGGACATTTACATGTATATGTTTTATGGCGTTTCTGTTTACTATGCGGAGAGCATGGAAACAATTGCCGATAATATTCGTGAAGTGAAGCCGGCCATGTTTGCGACCGTTCCACGTTTGTTAGAGAAAGTATATGATAAGATTTATGCCAAAGGCAACGAGTTAACAGGCATTAAGCGGAAGTTATTCTTTGGGGCTATTGATTTTGGTTTGCAATATGATCCGATGAAGAAGCTTGGATTTATAGATTCCATCAAATATGCGATTTACAGTAAACTGATTTTTTCTAAGTGGAGAGAAGCATTGGGCGGAAACGTACGTTTGATTGCTTCGGGTTCAGCGGCTTTGCAACCCCGTTTATCGCGTGTTTTCTGGGCAGCAGGTGTACCTATCTCAGAGGGTTACGGTTTGACCGAAACTTCGCCTGTAATCTCCGTGTCATTTATTAATCCGCCAGATTTTAAGGTAGGTTGTGTGGGTACAGTTATCGACTGCATGGAAATAAAGATTGCCGAAGATGGAGAGATTTGCGTTCGAGGAGATTCTGTGATGCCGGGTTATTATAAAAATCCAGAAGCAACAGCAGAGGCGATTGATCCAGAAGGGTGGTTTCACACAGGCGATATTGGCGAGATGGTCGACGGTAAGTACTTAAAAATTACCGATCGTAAAAAGGAAATTTTCAAGACATCGGGCGGTAAATATGTTGCTCCACAATTAGTGGAAAACAAACTAAAGGAGTCGATTTTTATTGAACAATGTATGGTGGTGGGAGAAGGTCAAAAATTCCCATCTGCACTGGTAATACCCGAGTTTACCGCATTGGCTGCTTGGTGTAAACAACAAGGTATTGAGGCGGGAACTCCGGCAGAGATGATTGCCAATGCCAAGGTGATCAATAAAATGGAGGAAGAGGTGCAGGCTGCCATGGCCGCTGTTGCCAAATACGAGCAGGTAAAGAAATTCGTCTTATTACCGCGTTTGTTTACGATTCAGGATGGTGAAATTACGCCAACCTTGAAGTTAAAGCGCAAGCAAATTTATGCGAAGCACGAAAAAGAAATTTTGGCTTTGTATGTATAAGTTAAAACCCATTTAATAAAAATTGGGGGAAGCTCTCCCAATTTTTATGTAATTTTGAAGCTTGTATTTTACGGGCCAACGGGTCATTTATTTAATTCAGTATGTCACAAAACAAAAAAGTTGCTTTAGTTACCGGGATCACCGGACAGGATGGTGCGTATTTAGCCGAGTTATTATTGAGTAAAGGATATGTGGTGCACGGCATCAAGCGTAGAAGTTCTTTGATTAATACGCAACGCATTGATCATTTGTATGCGGATCCACATGTGGCGTCCAACTTCCATTTGCATTATGGCGATTTAAGTGATTCGACGAATATCATCCGTATCATTCAGGATGTACAGCCAGATGAGATTTATAATTTAGGTGCGATGTCGCACGTAAAAGTATCGTTTGACGAGCCAGAGTACACAGCGCAAGTGGACGGAATCGGCACATTACGTATTTTGGAAGCGGTTCGTTTGTTGGGCCTAACCAAGAAAACAAAGATTTATCAAGCATCTACCTCCGAGCTTTATGGCTTAGTGCAAGAGGTACCACAATCCGAAAAAACACCTTTTTATCCTCGTTCCCCGTATGCGGTGGCGAAGATGTATGGTTTCTGGATTACGGTGAACTACCGGGAGGCGTATGATATGTTTGCGGTGAACGGAATCTTGTTTAACCACGAATCACCCTTACGTGGCGAGACGTTTGTCACACGTAAAATTACCCGGGGTGTTGCGCAAATTGCGTTAGGCCAACTGGACAAAATATATTTAGGAAATTTAGACGCTAAACGTGACTGGGGCCATGCCAAAGATTACGTTGAAGCCATGTGGTTAATCTTGCAACAAGAGAAGCCAGAAGACTTTGTGATTGCAACAGGTATTACGACAACGGTTCGTGATTTCATTCGGATGGCCTTTTCGGAGGTTGGCATTGAAGTGGAATTCAGCGGCGATGGCGTAAACGAAGTAGCCAAAATTGCGAAGTGTACTAATCCACTTTACCAAGTGGCGATCGGAACGGAAGTCGTGGCGGTAGACCCACGTTATTTCCGCCCTACGGAGGTAGAATTGTTGATCGGAGACCCAACAAAAGCGAAGGAGAAATTAGGCTGGAAATTGAAGTATGACTTACCGGCTTTGGTGAAGGATATGATGGAGTCTGATGTGAAATTATTTACGAAGTAAAAATGAATCCAACCCTTGCGATTATTGGTTTGGGCTACGTGGGGTTCCCGTTGGCAGTGGAGTTTGGAAAGCTATATCCAACGCTCGGATTTGATATCGACGCGTCCCGTATTGCCGAGTTAAACCAAGGATATGATCGCACGCAGGAAGTAAGCGATGCCCAATTAAAGGCCTCGACGCAGCTACGCTTCTCATCGGAGCGCGGTGATTTAGCTTCATGTAACACGTTTATTGTCACGGTTCCCACGCCGATTGACCATTTCAAAAAGCCCGATTTAAGCCCGTTGTTGAAAGCCTCCGAGATGATCGGCAAGGCGCTGAAAAAGGGCGATGTCGTGATTTATGAGTCGACCGTTTATCCGGGTTGTACGGAGGAAGATTGTGTACCGGTGCTTGAAAAACACTCGGGATTGACCTTTAATGTGGACTTTTTCTGCGGGTATTCACCCGAGCGGATTAATCCGGGCGACAAGGTAAATACCTTAACGAAAATCAAAAAAGTAACGTCAGGTTCTACACCTGAAATTGCGGAGTGGGTGGATCAATTGTATCGATCGATTATTACGGCGGGCACGCACAAGGCGTCTTCGTTGAAGGTGGCTGAGGCCAGCAAGGCGATTGAAAATGCGCAGCGCGATGTGAATATTTCCTTTGTGAATGAGTTGGCCCTCATCTTTGATCGCATGGGCATAGACACGACGGAGGTACTCGAGGCGGCAGGCACCAAATGGAATTTCTTGAATTTTAAGCCCGGTTTGGTGGGCGGCCATTGCATTGGTGTGGATCCGTATTATTTATTGCATAAATCAGAAAGTTTGGGCTATTATCCGCAGGTTATTTTATCTGGCCGGCGGGTAAATGACAACATGGGTATTTTTGTTGCGAATAAATTGGTCAAATTGTTGATTCAAAAAGGCAAGAAAATTGGCGGTGCGCGGACATTGATGTTGGGCATTACCTTCAAAGAAAATTGCCCCGATATACGCAACTCGCGCGTGGTGGATATTTACCATGAATTGCGCGATTTTGGTATTCATGTAGATGTCTATGATCCGTGGGCGAATGCGGCTGAAGTGAAGCATGAGCATGGCATTGATTTGGTGACGGAGCCAGGTTCTGCTTACGATGCGATTGTGTTAACGGTTGCTCATCAGGAGTTTTTGAATTTGCCATTTGCCACATTGAAGCAGGCGGATGGTATTATTTTCGATATCAAATCGGTTCTCGATAAATCTTTAGTAGACGCAAGATTATAACCTATGGCTTGGTTTGCGGTATATACGAAATCTCGTATGGAGAAGAAGGTGGCTTTGCGTTTGCAGGAGGCGGGTATTGAAGCCTATTGTCCTGTGAGCAAAAAGCGCAAGCAGTGGTCGGACCGTAAAAAATGGGTCGAGGAGCCATTATTTCGTT
The DNA here is from genome assembly GCA_964618445.1 of uncultured Aquirufa sp. Classification (GTDB taxonomy): domain Bacteria; phylum Bacteroidota; class Bacteroidia; order Cytophagales; family Spirosomataceae; genus Aquirufa. The sequence continues at coordinate 26,261 of CAZUAZ010000027.1, forward strand.
CGTATGTTTTTGTGAATATTGATTTGGCCAAACAGAGTCCAATTGTCCGTCGGACGCTTGGGGTGGTCAATTTTTTATATTGGCTGGGCAAGCCAGCCGTCATTCAGGACGCGGAGATCTTGGCAATCCAACAATTCTTATCGGAACACTTAGAAGTCGAGGCAATTGGTAATTCTGTTCAAGTAGGTGATTTCATCACAATTGATACCGGTGCTCTGAAAGGTCAAACGGCTAAGGTTGTTGGCATCAAAAACAAGCACGAGGTGCGATTGAAAATTGAGAGCTTAGGGTTTGAGCTGGTGGCGAAGATGGA
>CAZUAZ010000028.1:0-4130 GCA_964618445.1 uncultured Aquirufa sp.
CCTTCGGCTAGTTTTAAATAACGACCAATCCCATGAATCAATGCTCGTTCTAGGTCTTGAGGTGATTTCTTGTAAATCGGATCAATAACCTCAGTATATAATGCAAATACGAACGGAGAGTGTAATCCATGCGCCGTTTGTGCTTTCCAATTAAATCGTAACCTATTCAACATCAATTCAAGCTGTAATTTGTGACTAATTCAAATGCCGGTGTTTGCACTTTAAACGTAGTTTGATCTATCAAGTTTAGAAAGGTATAATAACCAGACATTTGTCCTATGGCTGAAATAATCGGACATGCTGAAGTGTAAGTAAAGGATTCTCCAGGTTCAATAATCGGTTGCTGACCCACCACGCCCAATCCATTAACATATTCAGGCGCATGACTTCCATCCAGTATCTTCCAGAATCTGCTGACTAACTGGGCCGGTTGATTCCCAATATTTTTGATTGTAATTTGGTAGGAGAAAAAGTGATTATAAGGTGCCTGTAGTTGATAATCAGGCAAATGAGTCACTCTTACGTCAATTTGAAATCCGTTATCGATGGATTGTGGCATGTAAAGGAATATTTTATGGCTAGTGCCAACTTAAATTTACGGGATTTAATACAAAATGATTGGAAAAATATCTTGAATTCTTGTTTCGAGCAAGAATGGATGGATCATCTGGAGCGGGAGTTGGCAAGTGAATATGCAAACCAACATGTATTTCCACCCATTTCAGATGTATTTAATGCCTTGAATTTAACCGCTTTTGAAGATGTTAAAGTCGTAATTTTAGGTCAAGATCCATACCATGGAGTAGGAGAGGCGCAAGGATTTAGTTTTTCCGTTCCTAACGGTGTAAACATGCCTCCTTCACTGAGAAATATTTTTAAAGAATTAGCTACCGATATAGGTGTGCAACGGACGTATACCGATTTAAGTGATTGGGCCCAGCAAGGTGTTTTATTATTGAATTCGGTCCTGACCGTTCGTGCAAATGAACCAGGATCTCATGCGAAATTAGGCTGGCAAAATTTTACGTCAACCATCATTCATGCGTTGAATGCGCGCGAAAAACCGATGGTTTTTATGCTCTGGGGAAATTATGCCCAGCAAGTTGGCAAGCATATAGATGAATCAAAACACCTCGTCATTCGCTCGGCACATCCTTCTCCACTTTCGGCCAATCGAGGCGGTTGGTTCGGTTCAAAACCCTTTTCTAAGGCTAATGATTTCTTAGGTAATTGTCCTATTCAGTGGACTTAAATACGCTTTAATTGGCTCGGGAAATACACGAATTGATTCGGGAATTCTTGTAGAAAGAACTCCGAAATAAGTATTTCGATGGCCTCTTTGCGACGCTCTTCCGTTACGGGAATTAAACATTGGATGGAAAATCCTTTGGAGTCGGGTTCTTGATGTGAACTAATCTCGAAAGCATGCGCTTGTTCGATAAAATCCCAAGCATTTAATTCAGGTATGATATGATGCGTTAATGCTTTTACTGCCTGAGCTTCAATGGCATTTTCTACAAAGATGGATATGTTAAATTGGATCATGGCTTGATTGTTTTTTGGGCTAAGGCATGGTACATAATTTCGGCTAGGTGAAAGCCTTCTTTATCGATGCCATCTTTTATCTGATGCCGGCATGAAGTGCCATTACTAGCAATAATGGTGCTGTTTTTAGTGCTGAGTAGGCGAGGGTATAATACCAATTTGGCGATTTGCTGAGATAATTCGTAATGCTTTTTTTCATAGCCAAATGATCCAGCCATGCCACAGCATCCGGTTGGTAATAACTCCACCTCGTAATTTTCAGGAAAACTTAAGACTTGTCGGGTGCTACTTATTCCAGCAATGGATTTTTGATGGCAGTGACCATGTAAAACAATTTTCTGATTTATGGTTGTAAATGCATCCTTTGTGATTCGATTCGCCTTGATTTCTTGTGCTAAAAATTCATCGATTAGTAAGCAATTTTTCTTTAGCGCGTTGGCTTGTTCCCGTAAATCGGCGGTTACTAAAGTTGGAATCTCATCTCGGAAGCTCAATAAAGCACTTGGTTCTATTCCGATTAATGGTTTCTCCTCGGATACGATGGGTGCGAGTTTCTGGACGTTTGTGTTGGCAAGTTTTTGGGCAATGGCCAACAAGCCTTTCGAAATATAACTACGTCCACTGATGATTTGAGAGGGTATTTCAACGCCATATCCTAGTTCATTTAAGAGAAGGATCGTTTTTTTGCCCAGCTCCACATCGTTGTAGTTGGTGAATTCATCCGCAAATAGATACACCTGTCCGTGCTTTAATTCGCTTTGATTGATGCGTTTACTGTAGCGCTTAAACCAACTTTCCAGTGAGGTAAAATGTACTTCAGGTATACTGCGATTCCACGAGAAACCCATCAATGTTTTGATGATTATACTCGTTCCCGGAAATGCGACCAGCATATTGTATAGTGGTGCTACATAACTGGCAAGCTGCTGGAGCTTGGGAAAATGACCAATTAACTGGGTGCGCAAAGGAGTCCCCTTTTGGAGGTAATGTTGCTGTAGCGTTTCCGCTTTCAGTTTACTCATGTCTACGCCTGAAGGACATTCAGTTTGGCAACCTTTACATGATAGGCACAAGTCTAAAACTTCGAGTAATTCAGGATTATTATAAGCTTGATCTCCTTCTGAGGTGATTAATTGACGCAGCATGTTTGCACGCGCGCGCGTACTATCTTTTTCATCATGGGTCGCCATGAAGCTGGGACACATGGTTCCGCCGCTTAATGCAGATTTCTTGCAATCGCCTGAACCAGAACATTTTTCAGCTAATGCAAAAGGACCAGCTAATTCGCCATAATGAAAGAAATGGGTAGTATTTGTCTCCTTAACACGTGGCCGAAATGCTTCGTCCATTGGTGGCGTATTGACAATTTTACCTGGATTCAAGAGGTTGTGTGGGTCAAAAACGTGCTTGATTTCTTGAAATAAAGCATATACTTCTTTGCCCATTAAGGCAGGAATAAATTCGCCGCGCAGCCTTCCATCACCATGTTCTCCGCTCAATGATCCTTGATACTTTTTCAGAATCTCAACGGTTTCAGTTAAAAGAGACCTAAATAATGATTTACCCTCTGGTGTATGGATATCTAAAAAGGGTTCAATATGCAATTCTCCAGCGCCTGCGTGGGCATAATAAGCAGCTTGAATGTTGTTTTTGGCTAATAAAGCTTGAATGTCAGCCACATATGCAGGTAAATCTGCAGGTGCCACCGCACAATCTTCAATTAGATTAACGGGTTGTTTTTTCCCTGGCAAATTGCGAATTAACCCAAGTCCTGCTTTACGGATATCCCAGCCTTTGGTGATTTCCTCATTATATAGCGTTGGGTATGCATAACCCAAAGAAGCGTCTTGTAATTTTTGAATGCAATTAGTTACTTTTTCTTGTACCAATTCGGCTGTTTCTGCACGGAATTCCACCATTAAAATGGCTTCTGGTTTACCTTCGATAAAGGTCCGGTCTTCTATAAAATTGGGATGGTTTTCCGTGAAGGAAAGTATAAAATTATCCACCAATTCTGAGGCAGTTGGCTGACACGAAAGAGCTACAATGTTCGCTTGCAGCGATTCTTGCAGGGTGTGACAATGAATGCAAATAAGGCCAACTTCCTTACTCGGCTGATCGAGTAAGTTGATTTTCATGCTATGCACCACGGCTAATGTTCCCTCCGAACCGGCTAATAAAGCGGATAAATTGAATGGCTGGCCAGCGGGATTAAAGGGCTGCATGTCAATCAGTGCATCCAATGCATATCCGGTATTTCTACGGGTGATGGCGGGGTTTGGGAATTTCGCTCGAATGAGTTCTTGTACCTTTGGATTATTCAACATCCGATGAATCTCGCGGTAAATTTTACCTTCTAGATTCGTGAGGGCTGTTTTTTTGTAAAACTCTTCATTCGTCAGCGGATGTGTGTGCATTTCAGATCCGTCAGCGAGAATAGCTCGTGTTTCCAATAGATGATCACGCACATTGCCCCAAACGATGGAATGTAAACCGCAGGAGTTATTACCGAGCATTCCTCCTAATAAAGCGCGATTAGCTGTGGAAGTTTCTGGTCCGAAAAATAATCCGGATGGCTCCATTTG
>CAZUAZ010000028.1:4230-6834 GCA_964618445.1 uncultured Aquirufa sp.
ACCTCGTAAACAGATGCGTCCGTGGCATAAATCTTTCTAGTTAGGTCAGATTGAAGGTTATTTTTGAAAAACAATTCCCCTTCAAAATGAATGGCTAGATTTTCGGCTTCGTGTTTACTCCAAGGCATGATTTACGCTATTGAATTTTAAATTTACGAAATCCAATCTTAATGCCATATGACCATTCAAAAGTTTATATTTTCTATTCATCCTTTCGCATCTAGAACTTTGACATTTAACTAGTAAATTCGACATCTATTTTTTTATATGATCTTTCTTCGTCAAGTTTTTGAGAGTTTAGTATTTGCTTATCAAGCATTGCGCTCAAATTTATTACGTACCACCTTATCGCTACTAGGCGTGAGTGTAGGTATTTTCGCTATCGTCGCTGTGTTTACGGCAGTAGATTCGTTGAAAGGTAAAATTCGTACCGAAATCGATTCATTTGCAGGTTCAGGTGTTATGTATGTAGGTAAGTGGCCTTGGGTTATGTCGAGTAATTATCCTTGGTGGAAGTATCTGAATCGTCCTGAAATGAAATATACTGAATATCGGTATTTGAAAGAAAACTTAAAAACAGCACAAGCCGTAGCTGTGATAGATGGCGGTCGAAATGCCTCTATTTCTCGAGGAAGCAACAGTATTGATGCGAATTTGACCGGGGCGAGTTATGAGTATAATCAAATTACGAGTACGCCCATTGCCGATGGTCGTTACTTTCTCCCGATTGAATCTGATAATGGAATTTATGTGTGCATTATCGGTGCTAAAGTCGCTGAAGCGCTGATTGATGGGAAATCTGCTGTAGGTGAAATCATCAAAATTAATGGCATTAAATTCTCGGTGATCGGAGTTATTGAGAAAAAAGGAAATGACATGTTGAGTTTCGGGGGAACACCAGATGAAAAGGTAATTATTCCGTATACAACGTTCTCTGCTATTTTTCAAAAGGATAAGCCCGCTCCGGATATCGCGATTAAGGCGTTTGATTCGGATATTGGCCAAGTAGAATTGGAAGGGGAGGTTACCGGAATGATGCGCAGTTTGCGTTCTATTAAACCGAAGCAAGAAGATAGTTTTACGGTGAATCGTTTAGATGGTTTAAATCAATTCTTTGACGGAATCTTTGCGGCCTTGAATATTGCGGGTGCATTGATTGCTGGATTTTCATTGTTGGTAGGTGGTTTTGGTATTGCCAATATCATGTTTGTATCCGTAAAAGAGCGTACCAATATCATTGGTATTCAGAAATCCTTAGGTGCGAAGAATTACTTTATTCTTTTTCAATTTTTGTTTGAAGCGGTATTTTTAAGTTTGATTGGAGGCTTAGTGGGTATTGGGTTGGTCGTAGGCATTACCTACATTCCACAAGATGCTTTGCCACTCACATTAACGGCAGGAAATATATTCACGGGATTATTGATCTCTAGTTTTATTGGGATTTTATCAGGTATTATTCCAGCATGGGTAGCTGCCAAGATGGACCCCGTTATTGCCATTCGCTCTAAATAGAAAAAGGCCATCTGTCGGTTGACAAATGGCCTTTTTACGTCAATTAATTCTAGATTAGATAGACAAAGTCGCTAATACTGAATTCATATTACGAACAGCTTCAGCCGACTTGTTGAAAGCAGCTTGCTCTTCTTCAGTTAATTTATAATCAACGATTTTCTCCCATCCGTTTTTACCTAATACGACAGGTACGCCTAAGCAAATGTCTGATTGGCCATATTCTCCATCCAATGATACGCAGCAGGCCATGATTTTTTTCTCATCACGCACGATTGCTTCAACTAAAGCAGCACCAGCAGCACCAGGAGCATACCAAGCCGATGTTCCTAACAAACCTGTTAGCGTTGCACCACCCACCATCGTGTCAGCAGCTACTTTATCTAACGTTTCGGCATCTAAGAATTGGCTTACTGGAACACCATTGTAGGTAGCTAAACGCTTCATTGGAATCATCGTTGTATCTCCGTGTCCGCCGATTACCGTTCCGTGGATATCGTTGATGGAAACGTCCATTGCTTTTGCTAAATAGCATTTGAAACGAGCTGAATCTAATGTTCCACCCATACCGATGATGCGGTGTTTATCCAATCCAGCTACTGATTTCGCCAAATAGGTCATCGTATCCATCGGATTCGAAATGATCACAATGATTGGGTTTTTAGAGAATTTCAAAATGTTTTCAACCACACTTTTTACGATCCCTGCATTCACGCCAATTAACTCTTCGCGCGTCATGCCTGGCTTACGCGGTAAACCTGAAGTAATCACAACTACATCGGAATTAGCAGTTTTTGAATAATCATTGGTTGAACCTACTAGCTTGGTATCGAAACCGAATAACGAAGCAGTTTGAAACATGTCAAGGGTTTTGCCTTCAGCAATCCCTTCTTTGATGTCTAATAATACTAATTCATCGGCTAATTCTTTTCTAGCGATGTTGTCAGCGCAAGTTGCCCCTACGGCCCCAGCTCCTACTACAGTGATTTTCATTGTGTTTATATTTAGGAAAGATTGATTCAAAAACAGCGCAAAAATAAGACATAATCGCCAATTATCGAATCAATTTTTAAAATGAATCGAATTAAGGATAGA
>CAZUAZ010000028.1:6934-21638 GCA_964618445.1 uncultured Aquirufa sp.
TATGTGCAGGGTAGATACAAGAAATTGCCTGCCGTTACGTTAGTCAAAATAGTAGCTGTTTTATTCTACTTTGTTTCCCCCTTTGATTTTATTCCTGACGTACTTCCGCTAATCGGATTTACAGACGATTTAGCGCTTGTTTTATGGGTAGGAAAATCGATTAAACATGAGTTAGATGAATTTGAAAAACATGCGAATGTTTGAGCCTTAATTAAGGATTTTTAATGACTATTGAATATATTTACAAAATTAAAAAATTGACAAAATGAACATCTCAAGTATATTATTGTTTTTGAATGGTTTAGGTGGTGGTGAATTATTGCTAATCGGTTTAGCCATTCTTTTGTTTTTTGGAGGTAAAAAATTACCTGAATTAATGCGTGGACTTGGAAAAGGTATTCGCGAATTCCAAGATGCTAAGAACGAAGTAAAAGATCAAATCAATAAAGAACTAGACGAAACGAAAAAGTAATCTTTCGAATTTTAGTTTGAAAAATGCATAGTTGGTGTTTACGCCAACTATGCTTTTGTGTTTTAATGAATCCCCTTTTTTAATGAATCAATTGCCCCTCCCTTATTCGGAAATACGTAGGCAGTTACATGCAGGCGAGCAATCGTGCGTGGGCTTAGTTCAATTTCATTTAGCGCAAATAGATGCGCATAATGAGCAGTTGAACGCCTTTTTAGCTGTTTACCGAGAAGAGGCTTTAGCGCGTGCTCAGGCAATCGATCAGAAAATTGCTTCCGGACAAGCAGGTCCTTTAGCCGGCTTAGTCGTAGGTATCAAAGATTTACTTTGCTACGAATCGCATGGTTCACAAGCAGGAAGTCAAATTCTAAACGGGTTTAAATCTACTTTTTCCGCCACCGCCGTACAGCGTCTTTTGGATGCCGATGCGATTATAATCGGACGCCAAAACTGTGATGAGTTTGGGATGGGATCTACGAATGAAAACTCTTCTTTCGGGCCTACGTTAAATTTTGCAAATACCGAGCATGTCGCTGGTGGAAGTTCAGGTGGTTCAGCCGTAGCCGTGCAAGCGGGTATGTGCCAGGTTTCATTAGGTACCGATACCGGTGGTTCCATTCGGATGCCCGCCGCTTTTTGTGGTATTATGGGCTTGAAGCCTACCTATGGCCGAGTGTCTCGCTGGGGACTTATTGCTTATGCTTCCTCTTTTGATTCCATTGGTCCCATGGCTCACCATGTGGAAGATTTAGCGCTGGTTTTAAACTGCATCGAAGGGCAAGATGGCTACGATAGTACGTTGACAGATGCGCCTCCAGTCGCCTACCAACCAAAAAATCGTGTGGCTTACATTAAAGAAATTGTAGAGCATCCTAGTTTACAGGCCGACATACGTGATGCGTTTTTTGCTCGTGTGGAGCGCTTGAAAGCATTTGGTATCGAGGTAGTTAGCGTTGATTTTCCGTATATTGATCAGATGTTGCCCACGTATTATGTGTTGACAACCGCTGAAGCCAGCTCCAATCTAGCTCGATTCGACGGTGTGAAATTTGGTCACCGTACTGAAAATCCAAAGGACCTCATGGATTTGTATAAAAAGACACGTGAGGAAGGATTTGGCGAAGAGGTTAAACGTCGTATCATGTTAGGTACGTTTGTATTGAGCGCTGATTATTACGATGCGTATTACACGAAGGCGCAACAGGTACGTCGACTGATCCAAGAACGTACCATGGCAATCTTAGCGGATGCGGATTATATTATTTCGCCAACGACCTCATCTACCGCATACCGTATTGGAGAAAAAACATTGGATCCTTTGCAAATGTATTTGGGTGATTTGTTTACTGTTCAAGCGAATGTGACGGGTTTACCTGCTTTATCTATCCCGATGGGTCAGGACTCGAATCACTTACCGATGGGCTTTCAAGTGATGGGACGTCCATTTGACGAAGCTGGTTTATTGAATTTGGCCAAAACAATCCAAATCGTATGAAGCAGCTAGGATTTATCTTATTGTTTTGCCTATGCTCGCTAAATTTGTCGGCGCAGATCACTGCCTCTACACCAAATCTACCCGAAGTACCTGCCGGTAAATCTTATTTTCCAGAGGATGAATTAAATTTTGTGGACTCTTTGGCCAATGTAGAGCAAGGCCTACCGACTGGATTTATGATTGATCCGCAACTGGTTCAAAAGCGTTTGGCCGGTCTGCAACAACGAATTCCTTTGAATTACAATCTTCAAACGCACCAATTTGTTGAATATTTTGCGTTTAAGAAGTCGGATTTTACCCAACGGATGCTTGAAAAGCGGGATACGTATTTTCCTGTGTATGAGAAATACCTCAAGCAGTATAATCTGCCTGATGAGCTAAAATACTTGTCATTAATTGAATCAGGTTTAGAGCCCAAGGCCTTGTCAAATAAGGGAGCCGGTGGATTGTGGCAATTCATGCCGTATACCGCCCGAGGTGATTTTGGCATGCGCGTAGATTCTTTCGTCGATGAACGTTTTGATGTTGAGAGGGCAACCGAGGCAGCGTGTAAATACTTGGGTCAATTGTATCGGATTTTTGGCGATTGGCATTTAGCCTTGGCAGCATATAATACAGGTCCAGGCAATGTCAAACGAGCTATTCGTAAGTGTGGGAAGAGTGATTTCTGGGGAATTTATGCGTGTTTGCCTAAGCAAACTCGAGCGTATGTTCCGCAATTTATTGCCATGACCTACATGATGAATTACAATAGCGATCACGCGATTCATGCCGAAAAATACCATCAAGTCATTCCATCTGATACGGTTCATGTAAAAGGTTATTTGAATTTGGCGCTAATGAATCGATTGGCATCCATCTCCAATGATACGTTTCGGGTTCTTAATCCACATGTTTTAGGGGCTGTACTGCCTGCAGATGTTAAGAAGCTTGTCATTCGAATTCCTAAAAATAAGTTCGCTTATTTTCAAGCCAACCGGTCGGCCATCTTAGACTCAGCAGGTTTTATGAGTCGTTCAGATAGTTTGGCATTTCAGTTCGTTGATCGTTTAGTTAAAAAGACTATCAAGGTAAAGCGTGGGCAAGATGTGTTTGACATTGCGCGCATCGTGGGGGTATCCGCGTCTGAACTAAAACGGATTAATCGCCTTCGTTCCAATCGATTAAAGAAGGGTAAACGCTTAGTTTATTATGCTCGTGTTCGCGAAAAAGTGAATTTAGCATCGATTGATTCAACGAAGCAGGCGAATGTGGCTGAAGTTACAACGAAGAAACTGCCTACCAAAAAATACACACGCTATTACAAAGTTCGGTCAGGAGATACCTTGTCTGATATTGCTGAAAAGCACAACGGGTTAACCGTGGATAAATTAAAAAAGTTAAACCATTTGCGTTCTAAGGCTATTTTGCGCCCGGGAATGCGCTTACGAATTTCCTAATATGATCGCTTATTTAAAAGGTAAACTGGCGCACAAAGACCGGACGCATGTCATAATCGATGTGCAAGGTGTGGGTTATGAAGTTAAGATCTCATTGCAAACCTATGATGCTTTAGCTGATGGCACCGAGCTTTGTCATTTGTTCACGCACCTTCAAATCAAGGAGGATGCACATACATTGGTAGGTTTTCATACCATGGATGAGAAGTATTTGTTCTTAGACTTGATCAGTGTTTCAGGCATTGGTTTGAGTACGGCCTTAGTTATGCTTTCGTCATTTTCTTCAGGAGAAATTCGTTCGGCCATTATGAATGAAAATATCGGATTGATTCAGTCGATTAAGGGGATTGGTTCGAAGACGGCCCAACGGGTTATTCTGGAATTAAAGGATAAATGCAAGAAGGATACCTTGTTTGTTGAAGCTGGTGCGGCTTCGCATGATAAGAGTTTTGGAGTGAAACATGAGGCTTTAGCCGCATTGGTTACCCTGGGCTTACCGCGCGTGGCAGCAGAGAAAAGTTTGGATCAGCTATTAAAAGCAAATCCAGATGCCACGATAGAGCAATTAATTAAGCTTGCATTACGTTAATCGTATTTAAATAGATTCGTGCAAATTAGTCATAGACAACATTGGATTTCAAAAGCCCAGCAGATTCTGGTGGTGATGGGTCTATGTTTTTCTGGCCAACTAGCCGCACAAGAATTAGCGATTGATTCGAGTAAGATTTTGCAAAAGAGTGGCCGAAAACCACGTTTTCAGCTCAAAAAGGCACCATTTTCAGGTGTGAGTACCTCAAAGAAACAATCTCCTTTTTCCATTTATTCCGTTAAGGGAGCAAAAACTTCTACCCAAATCACGAATGGTCAAATTGTTCAAAAGGACCAAGTGGGTACTTTCGATGTTAATCCTGCGCGCACTTTTTCACTTGAAAATTATTACCAGCGTCAAAATACGCAGGTGAATCGTAGTTTTTGGACTGATTATGCCAAAGGCATCGATGGCAATAATTCCATGCAAAGCCGTGGACTTTTTCCTAAAATTGAATTACCCCCTTCGATTGATCGGATTTTCGGTGGGTCAGAAATTTACTTCAAGCCAAACGGAAGTTTATTGTTGGACATCGGTTACATGGGTCAGTTTGTTGACAATCCTTCCATTCCCGTTCAGTTGCGCTATGTGGGTAATTTGTTTTTCAATGAGCAGGCGCAAATCAACTTTCAAGGGAAGATTGGGGATAAGTTGAATTTGAATACCAACTTCGATACGAAGGCGAGTTTTAATTTTCAGAATCAACTTAAGTTGAATTGGAAGACGCAAGAAGAAGATATTTTACAAAATATTGAGGCCGGTAATACATCCTGGACATTGAATTCTCAATTGATTCCGGGGGTTCAGAACTTGTTTGGTTTAAAGACCTTGATGCGTTTTGGGAATTTGGATGTGACGGTTGTGGCGGCACAGCAGCGTTCCAAGCAGGATTGTATCACATTGAAAGGAGGAACGCAAGGTCGCTCTTTTGAAATTCGCGCGGATCAGTACGATGAAAATCGACATTTCTTCTTGTCGACTTACTTCAGAAATAACTACGAACGTGCCTTACGTAATATGCCCGTTATCACCAGTGGCGTGACGATTACACGGTTAGAAGTGTATGTGACGAACCGGACGCAGAGCACAGAGACCTTGCGGAATTTGGTGGCTTTGAGTGATTTGGCAGAACCTAAGCCCTATAACCCACGTGTGCAGGTAAATCCGGGAAATGGTTTTGTCGATAACAGCGCAAATACTTTGTTTCAAAGATTAACGAATGACGCGCAAATTCGTCGGTCGGACCAAGCATCTTTTGAATTAGAATCTTCATACGGCATGACGCGTGGTACTGATTTTGATATGTTAAAAGGTGCCAAACGCCTAAATGAACGTGAGTTTAAATTCAATTCGCAGCTTGGGTATATTTCATTGGTGGCGCCATTGCGAAATGATGAAGTACTTGCGGTGGCGTATGAATACACCTTAAATGGCCGTCGCTATAAAGTAGGGGAGCTCACGGAAGATTATCAAATGCGTCAGGATAATGAGGTTTTGATTCTAAAAATGTTGAAATCATCTACGGTCCGTAATCACTTAGAGCATCCGATGTGGGATTTGATGATGAAAAACATTTACACGTTGAATACGACGGCTTTGTCCAAGCAGAATTTTCAGTTGCGTATCGTTTACAAGGATGATGCCACAGGTATCGATAATTCAAACGTCATTGAGGGAGGTCCCCAAATTAAGGATACGCCGTATGTGAAGTTGTTAGGGCTAGACAAGTTAAACTTTGCGGGCGATCCACAGCCCGATGGTAATTTCGATTATGTGGAGGATATCACCATCGACTCAAAAAATGGCCGAATTATCTTCCCGGTATTAGAGCCATTTGGTTCAAGTTTAGCGGAGAAATTCAAATCGGAACCTAGCTTGTTGGACAAATACATCTTTTCAGATCTATATAAAAAGACGCAAACAGACGCACAGCAACTGGCCACGAAGAACAAATTCTTTTTGAAAGGATCATTTCAATCGGGCGTGGGTGGAGATATCAATTTGCCTTTTGGCGTAGAGCCTAAATCGGTTACTGTTTCTGCGGGTGGTCAATTACTAAGCCCTGGATCTGATTTTATTGTCGAGGGACAGTCTGGTAAAGTTAAAATCATGAATGAAGGAGTCTTTAATTCGGGTCGTGAATTAAAGGTCTGCTATGAGAAACCGGATTTGTTTACGAATCAGGTGCGTTCTTTACTTGGAACAAGACTTGATTATAATTTAGGTCAAGATATTCATTTAGGTGCGACGGTTCAGCGGATGAGTGAAACTCCTCCCGCTTTTTTACGTCGGGTGGCGATTGGTAATGAGCCTGTCAATAATACCTTGCTCGGTTTTGATGTATCCTTATTGAAGAAATCTAATGGTCTAACGCGCATGTTGGATGCGCTCCCTTTCATTTCGACTAAGGAAACTTCTGTCATTGATTTTCAGGGTGAAGCGGCCAAATTACTCCCAAATGTTAATGAGCGTGTACAAGGAAATGCGTTTATCGATGATTTTGAGTCGGCTCGCGTGGTTTATTCTATGAGTAGTCAGCCAACCATGTGGAAGCCGGCTGCGGTTCCTGCCGATTTTTCTGCTGGTACGAATCCGCGTGATTTGGCGTCCAACTTCAAGCGTGCAAAGATTTCAGCCTATACGGTGGATGCTAGTTTATATGGTCAAGGCGGTTTTGCGCTGGATGTTCCAGGACTGGATGCATCCGAAATTAATGCCTATGCCTATGAGCGTGTTGTTACGCCCAGGGGTTTATTCCCGAATAAAGATTTTGCTAATAACATTACCAATCTACCTATTGGTGTGCTAGATGTGGCCTATTTTCCGTCTGAGCGTGGTATTTATAACTTCAATCCCAATCTATCTGCGGATGGATTATTACTCAATCCGAAAACCAATTTTGGTGCGATTACGCGCGCAATTTTGGCAGATACCGATTTTGATAATGCGAATGTGGAACAAATTGAGTTCTGGTTAATGAATCCATTTGTTGAAGGCGAAGTGGGAAAAATTCGTGACGGTATTTTCAATAAGAATAATACGAAAGGGGGAAAACTTGTTTTTCACCTAGGAGATGTGTCGGAAGATTTCGTACCCGATGGGTATTCAAATTTCGAAAATGGTATTCCTGCAGGGGAAAAGATAATCGATCCTACGCGTGGAAATGTAGAGAAAACCAATTATGGTATTGCGCCCAAACGCCAGTTTGTGATTAATGCGTTCGACAATCAGGGTGGTAGAGCGCAGCAGGATGTGGGTTTAGACGGTTTACCAAATGTCACCTCCGAGGCAAGTAACCTGTCTGAAACAACTTATTTTGCCAATTATTTGAATCAGACACGTACCCGCGTAACCAATAGTGCAGCACTAGCAGCCATCCAAAAAGATCCAGCTGGAGACGATTTTGTTCATTATTTGAGTGGTGAATTTAATACCACGCCTAGTGTTATTCAGCGCTATAAACAGTATATGGGCTTAGAGAATAACTCGCCTAATACGGATAACCCAACTAACGCGATTATCACCGAAGCGAATAGCATGATGCCTGATCGCGAGGATTTGAATAATGACAATACAATCAATGAAGTTGAATCGTATTTTGAATATGAAGTCGATTTGAAAAAAGGTATGCAAGTGGGCCAAAACTTCATCGTCGATAAAATCAATGAAGGTGGCGTCGACTGGTATTTATTCCGTATTCCCATCAAGGATAAGAGTAAATATAAAGCCATCAATGGCATTACAGGTTTCAAATCGATCCGTTTCTTCCGGATGGTGATGAAGGAATTTGAGGAGCCTGTGGTCCTTCGATTTGCCCAATTACAATTGTCGGGCTATTCCTATCGGAAGTTTATAGGCCAATTAGATCAACGCAATGGGCAAGATATACCAGAGACCCCAGGTACTGAATTACGTGTCACGAGCGTAAATATTGAGGAAAATGGCCCAGCAGCGAAAGGCAATAACACGGTTCCGTATGTGGTTCCGCCAGGATTTGTCCGTGATCAGGATGTGACCACCATTAATAATGCGCGGTTGAATGAACAGTCGATGAGTTTATGTGTCGACAATTTGCGTCCAGGTGATGCGCGTGGGGTGTTTAAAAATACGATGTTTGACTTCATCAACTATAAGCGCTTGCGCATGTTTGTGTCCATGCAAAGTCAGGATGCGAACGTGGGGAATGTGGCTGCATTTATGCGGATAGGTACGGATTTGACGGACAACTACTATGAGGTGGAGAATGCGGGATTGGTTCAGACGCAGAAGGGTCAAAGTCTAGATGTGGAAATTTGGCCGGCAGAGAATGAGTTTGATGTAGAATTTGATTTATTGAAGCAAGTTAAAATTGAGCGTGATCGATTAGGAAAGTCATTAGACAAGCGATTCAGTTTGATCATGACAAGCTCTACAGGAAAGAAATATAAGATTACGGTGATGGGCCGGCCTGATCAGAGTGCCAGTATGACCTTAATGATCGGGGTGCGTAATCCTAGTGAGAATACACAGAATAAGTCCTTCTGTATTTGGGTAAATGAGTTACGTGCGTCAGGTTTTGATCAAACTTCTGGTTCTGCGGCTTTGGGTAAGATGGCGGTTAAATTGGCTGATTTGGGTCAAGTAACCTTTAATGGCTCATTTAAGAATTTTGGTTTTGGTGGTGTTCAATCGAAGATATCAGAGCGTTCGCGTGATAATATGCTGGAGTATGGTATCACCGCTAATTTGAATTTAGATAAGTTGTTACCGGCGAATTGGGGTTTCCGAATTCCATTCTTTGTTACATATGATAATCGGACGATTTCACCGCAATTTGATCCGCTTGATCCCGATGTATTTTTATCGGCCAAGCCTGTCAATGACGAATATATGCGCATGGTGGAAGATCGATCAACGCGACAGGGCTTCAACTTTACGAATGTCCGTAAAGTACGCTCTTCTTTAGCTAAGCATGCGTACTTATGGGATTTCTCGAATTTCTCATTCTCGTATGCCCATTCTGAAATGATTCGTTCGAGTACGTTAATTGATGCCTATCGCCAGCTCAGCCAGCGGGGGAGTGTTCAGTACACCTATGCGGCGAATTCGATTTTCTGGGAACCCTTTGCCAAGACCAATTGGAATTCCCCATGGCTAAGTCTTTTGAAAGATTTTAATGTTAATTTGATTCCATCGTCCATAGCCATGCGTGCAGAGATGGATCGTTCTTTCATTAAGACACAGTTGCGAAACTCAGATTTCTCTACGCTGGGTGTGACGCCATTATTTGAAAAATACTGGTTTTTCAACCGACAGTACGCGGTCAACTGGAATTTGACGAAGAGTATGGTTTTGAATTATAATACACGTGTCAATGCGATTATTGATGAACCATTAGGTGATTTGATTGAGCCAGGGTATCAAGATTATGTTGTTTCGAATATCAAATCGTTTGGACGGGCGAAGGAGTTTGACCAACAAGCCGGAATGATTTGGCGATTGCCATTGCAAAAATTGCCATTGACCGACTGGATGAATGCGGATTACACACATCGTGTGGGATATAATTATTATGCTAACTCCTTGAATATCAGCGATGATGATGGCATTGCGTTTGGAGATATTATTAAAAACACGCGGGAACGGGGCATTTCAGGAAAAGTAGATTTTGTGTCCTTATACAATAGAATACGTGCGTTACGCTGGGCTAATACGCCTTCTTCCGATAGTAAAAATGTGGCCCGTAATCCAGGAGATGAGGATGATATTTACATCGCACCTAAAAATGCTTTGCGGTCTGTAACGCGTTTACTGTTGACCTTACGCGGTATTCAAGTTAATTATTCGATTAATGAGTCCACAACTCTCCCTGGTTTCTTAAAGGCTCCAGGTTTATTTGGCATGAACGGTAATTTCGGGGCACCTGGATTTGATTTTATTAGTGGTGGACAAAGTGATGGGATTCGATTTAAAGCCGCAGAAAATGGTTGGCTCTCACAAAGTACCTACCAAAACATTCCGTTTACGCAATTGCGTAATCAACGCTTTACGTATACGACGCAGCTGGAGCCAACGAAAGATTTCCGTGTGACCTTGGATGGAAATTATACCAAAGGCGATAATTACCAAGAATTCTTTAGGCCTTCCGTTTTAGGTGGGCCGTTTAAAAGTGAAAGTCCATTGCGATCGGGTAATTATTCGATGTCTTTCTTGTCGTTTGTTACGGCCTTTAAAAATTCAGAGGCGGTATTTGAATCGTTCCGGACGAACCGACAAGTCTTATTGGAGCGTTTGAATCGGGCGAACTTTGGTGAGGGAGGAGCATATAATAAAAATTCGCAGGATGTGTTGATTCCAGCGTTTTTTGCGGCTTATTCTGGGGTTCCGGCGGAGAAGGTTAAGTTTTCACCTTTCTATAATTTGCCGCTTCCTAACTGGAAGGTTGACTATAATGGGATGAATTTATTACCATGGATCACGAAGAAATTCAGTTCATTCACGATAACACACATGTACTCTAGCACGTATAGTGTGGGTAATTTTGTGTCATCATTGGAATATGGCCAGTTTGAGAATGACTTCCGAAACTTAACCTTAAACAGTTTATTGTATCCACTATCATCCCGTTTCGATCCTGTGACGAAGAATTTGATTCCTGTTTATGTGATGAGTACGATTTCATTTACGGAGCGATTCTCGCCATTGATCGGGGTGAACGCCATTACGAAGAGTCGGGTGAGCTTACGTTTGGAATATAATCAGGATCGTAATGTGGGATTGAATTTGGCTAATTCACAAGTGGCGGAGTTAGCGAATAAAGATTTGACCTTCTCCATTGGATTTACGCGTGCGAATATGCTGATACCGTTTAAGATAAATGGCCGCTCGGTACGTTTGCCGAATGATTTGCGCTTCAATATGAATTTGACAATTCGCGATACGCGGACCTTGCAACGTAAGTTGGACGCGGAGACCATTGTAACGCAAGGATTTATCAATTTCCAATTCCGTCCCCAGTTGAGTTATGCGGTGAGTGATAAATTATCCGTCACGGCCTATTTTGATCGAATGATGAATAACCCTTTGGTTTCGAATGCTTTCTTCCGTTCTACGGTGGCAGGAGGTTTCCAAGTTCGATATAGTTTGAGTGAATAATTAGCAAAAACTATTGCAATCACGCGTGATTTTAATGACCTTTGCAAGCAAAAAAATAGTAGATATGAATTTCCCATCAGAATTAAAGTACACACAAGAACACGAGTGGATTAAAGTAGAAGGAGATGTTGCGATCGTAGGGATTACGGATTTCGCACAAGGTGAATTGGGAGATATCGTATTTGTAGAAGTGGAATCAGTAGGTAAGTCGGTCGCTAAAGACGCGGTTTTCGGATCGGTAGAAGCGGTAAAAACGGTATCAGACTTATTCTCTCCAGTAGCAGGTGAAGTAGTTGAATTTAACACAACGCTAAACAATAGCCCGGAATTAGTAAACTCAGATCCTTATGGAGCTGGCTGGATCATTAAAATTAAACCAAGCGACTTAGGTGACTTAGATTCCTTAATGGACGTAGCAACTTATCAAGCATTTGTAGCACATTGATTTTTAAAACCCTGATATTCAGGGTTTTTTTTTAGTATAGAAATAACATGCGGATATTAATTAAGCAAGTTACCGTTCAAGATAGCCGGTCCGAATACTTCGGAAAGCGTGTTGATCTACTAGCCGAAGCTGGTCAATGGATCGAAATCGCACCAAGCATTCAATCCAAGGCTGATGTTGTGATTGAAGAAGCTAAGGCTTTTTGGTCTCCTTCTGTCGTAGATTTACGGGTGCATCATACGTTGCCTGGTGGCGAATTCCGAGAGGATTGGTCTAGTTTGCAAGCAGCCGCTTTGCAAGGTGGGGTGTTGGATATGCTATTATTGCCAACCGGTGAGCCGGTAGCCCAAACAGCAGAATCAATCCAGTTTATCATCCAAAAGGGGTTTCATGCGATGGCACCTTTAACAGTTGATAATAAAGGAGAGAATTTTGCAGAGTTGTTGGACTTGCACCAAGCCGGTGCCAACTGGTTCGGTCATGGAGCCGGATCACTCCAGCATGTGGACTTGATGGGTAAATGTTTACATTATCTTCAGACATTACCTGTCACGATTGTCTCTCGTCCTGATACTGAATCCTTGTCCTTGTATGGGCAGATACACGAGGGATTGCAGTCCACGCTGCAAGGAATGAAAGGTATTCCGGTGTTAGCGGAAACCTTGAGTATCAAACGGGATTTAGATTTATTGCGCTACGTGCGCGCGAATGCCTTTGGCCAAACCTCATCTGGATTTAGATTGCATTTTGCCTGTCTTTCTTCCGCTGAATCGGTGGATTTAATTCGGGCTGCAAAAGCTGAAGGATTACCTGTGACAGCAGATGTTGCGGTTCATCAATTGATTTTTACGGAAGAAGCAGTAGCTGATTTTGATACCCACATGAAAGTTTTCCCTCCATTTAGAGCGGAAACAGATCGGGAGGCTTTATGGAATGGTTTGAAAACAGGTGTGATCGATGCAGTAGTTTCCGATCATCATCCGATAGAATTTGAATCAAAGGCGGTAGAGTTTGATCATGCCGCTTTTGGGACTATTGGCTTAGAAACCTTGTTTGTAGCCTTTATGCAAGCAGCAGATGCACGTAAATTGAAGCAAGCGGCTGATTATGTTACGGTCCGTCCTGCCCACTTATTGGGAGTTCAACTGCCTGAATTAACAGTAGGGTCAGCATGTAAAGGATTCGTTTATGTGGAAGCAACACAAGCAGCGTATACAGAATCGATGATCAAGAGTAAATCGAAAAATAGCTGTTTCCTAGGTCATCAATTTGTCCATCAAATTCAGTATGTCTTGCAAGGTGCGACATTGACAAAAAATTAGCATGAAAAATTTTATTGCTCAATTACCGCGCCTAGCCCTAGTTTCGTTGTTTACGTTTCTTTTATTATTTTTGTATAGTTACGTTTTTCAGGCAAATGGAATTATTCCGTTAGGCGGAAAGAAGGCTCCTAATTATGTGTTTTTATTAATCGGTCAAGTATTGCTTGCGCGTTTGTTCGTGGGTAAAAATCGCGGTAGTTCGGTTCATTTCTTGCAGCTTTTTGGCTTTCAGTACATCTATGTGTTCATGACAGCTATGCTTTCTGCCATCTCGTTGTATTACTTTTACCAAAGCCCCACGGGCATTTCCTGGTTACAGGAATATGTGGCAGGTAGTTTGCAGGAACTGGTTCAGTACCAGCAGGCCATTGTGAAGCAGGAGGGAGCGGCTTATTACGCTCAATTACAAGAAGGTATTCGTGGAATAGATGCGGCTAGCATTGCTAAAGATGATTTAAGCCAAAAATTGGCTCTTGCCTTTTTACCCAATTTATTGATCTCATTATACTTTAAACAATAAGCAACATGGAAAATCAAAAAATGTCACCAAGTTTAATTATGTTAAAATGGGGGGCCATCGGAGGATTATTAAGTTTCATATTTACGCTGATTACGAAGTTCACGGGTTTAGAAGATGATTTCTCAGAAACATTGGGCTGGGTGTCTACAATCTTTACGTTAATCATTAATGTGACGATTTTGGTATTAGCCTTACGCGAGGTTCGTGAAGAGAATGACGGCTTTATGAGTTATGGCCAAGGATTAGGTTCTTCTACGTTACTAGGTGCAATTTGGGGAGTTATTGCGGGTGGATTCAATTACATTTATTTACAATTTATCGATCAAGGTGTCGTTCAAAAGCAATTGGATTTAGCTCGTGAACGCTTAGAAGATCAAGGCCTAACGGAAAGCCAAATTGAGGATGCAGAAAAAATCACCAAGATGATGATGGGTCCAGGTGTCCAATTTGTGATTGTTGTTCTGGTAACCATCGTGTTTATGTTTATTTTAGGTTTGATCGTTTCAGGTGTCTTGAAGCGCGAGAAATCAGTTTTTGAGGAGTAAGGTATGTGGGCCATCATCCAGAAAGAGTTCAAGGCATTTTTTAGTTCGTTCATCGGCTTAGGCGTGATGGTGGCATTTTATGTCCTATTGAGTCTATACGTATGGTATTTGACGGGAAATATTTTGGAGTTTGGCTTTGCGGAGTTAACCGTTTTCTTTGATTTGAATCCCTGGTTTTTCTTATTCTTCATTCCTGCTTTGGCCATGCGGTCATTTGCTGAGGAATTTGAATTAAAGACCTTTGATTTACTACGGACGTTACCCATTTCGATGGAGTCGATCACGCTAGGGAAGGTTTTGGGCTTGTTTTTTGTGGTAGGGGTGGTGTTGTTGCCCACGTTTGTGTTTGTGTATTCGATAGGCCAACTGGGCAATCCGGTGGGAAATTATGATACTTCCTTAGTGGTGGGGGGATATATCAGTATCCTGTTATTGTGTTACTCGTTTATATCCCTTAGCTGTTTAGCCTCTGCATTAGTAGAAAAACAAGCACTAGCCTTTGTACTCGGCGTATTCCTCAATTTTGTTTGCTGGCAAGTTCCCCAAGAACTTACCTCACTCGAAACCATTTCTCTTTTTGAACATTACCAAGTCATTAGTAAGGGCGTGCTGGAGTTAGGCAGTATTGCTTTCTTTTTTGGGTTTAATCTGATTGTTTTTGCGCTGATTCAGTTGCGTTTACGGTTGAAGTTCCGTTAGTTTTTATAATCGGCGATCGCGATTTGATGTTCGCATAACGCAATTTC
>CAZUAZ010000028.1:21738-26571 GCA_964618445.1 uncultured Aquirufa sp.
GCTAAAATTTTAAGTAGTGTACTTTTTCCGGTGCCGTTGGGTCCAACGAGCGCGTAGGCATGACCAGCAGAAAATGTGCCATGTACGTTTTTGAAGATCCATTCTTTACGGAATTTTTTCTCAACACCTGTTGCAATGATCTTCATAGGCAAATTACCCTTTCATGATACCACGCTCGGAATCACGCACAAAACTGACAATTTCATCCCGATGTGATGAGGCTGGAATATGCTGCTCAATTTGCGCAATGGCATCTTGGTTGTTTAGGCCTTTTTGGTAGATGTAGCGGTAGATTTCTTGAATTTCAGCTACTTGCTCATCATTAAATTCACGTCTACGTAAACCGATTGAATTGATGCCAGCATAGCTCAGTGGCTCCCGACCAGCCTTGGTAAATGGAGGTACATCTTTGCGAACTAGTGAACCGCCTGAAATCATGACGTGCCGCCCGATATGTGCGAATTGATGTACGGCGGAAGAACCACCGATTATAGCAAAATCACCCATCGTTACGTGGCCGGCTAATTGGACTGAATTCGCTATAATGCAATGATTTCCGATCAAACAATCGTGTGCTACATGGACATAAGCCATGATTAGGCAGTTTTGACCGATGACTGTTTTAAGCTTGTCGGCCGTACCACGATTCACCGTTACGCACTCGCGAATGGTTGTGTTATCGCCAATTTCAGCTGTTGTAATTTCACCACCAAACTTTAAATCTTGTGGTACGGCTGAAATAACGGCTCCAGGAAAAATACGCACATTTTTTCCGATCCGGGCGCCAGGATAGATGGTTACATGCGAACCGATCCATGTACCTTCGCCTATTTCCACATCTTCATGAATAACTGAAAAAGGTTCCACGGTTACGTTGGCACCTAATTTAGCTTCTGGATGGATGACAGAAAGTGTTTGCATATAATTTACCTAAGATTTTTTAACAAGACTAGCTGTCATTTCAGCTTCACATACGACTTGGCCAGCGACATACGCTTTACCGATCATTTTGGCAATTCCCCGACGAATCGGTGCCGTTAATTCACATTTAAAGATGACGGTATCACCAGGAATGACTGATTTTCTAAAGCGGCAGTTTTCGATGCCTACTAAATACGGCCAGTAATTTTCTGGATCTGGTACTGAACTTAGGACTAAGATTCCGCCAGTTTGTGCCATGGCTTCTACTTGCATGACGCCAGGCATCACGGGATTATTTGGGAAGTGTCCCATGAAATAGTTTTCATTCATGGTGACATTTTTTACACCCACTACACTGTTGTCATCCAAATAAATGATCTTGTCAATCATTTGGAATGGATACCGGTGTGGCAATAATTCGTATACGCGTTCGTGTGTGAAGATCGGAGGTTGTTTCGCATCGTAAACCGGTACGTTGTTTTTCTCCGCCTCTAACATGAGTTTTTTAATCTTTTTCGCTAATTCCACATTCGATGCATGTCCTGGACGTGAGGCTAAGATCTGTGCTTTGATGGGTCTACCCACTAAAGCTAAATCGCCCATGACATCTAATAATTTATGGCGTGCCATTTCATTTGAAAAGTGCAGGCTCGTATTATTCATGATGCCGGCATCTTTGGAAATAGACACTTTTGGCTTGCCTAATACTTCTGAAATATGGGCAAGTTCTGCCTCAGAATAGTCTCTATCAGCGATGACAATCGCGTTGTTCAAGTCGCCACCTTTGATTAATCCGGCATGATATAGTGCTTCTAATTCATGTACGAAGCAGAAAGTCCGGCACATGGAGAAGTCTTTTTCAAATTGAGACACATGCGACAGGTTGGCATGCTGGCTCGATAAAAACTTCGAATTATAATCCACCATCACCGCGATGCGGTAATCATTTAAAGGCAAGGCTGCAAGTTCAATTCCTTTGTCTAAATCTTTGAAGCGTACTTCTTCAGGTAATTCAAAGAATTTGCGGTGAGCTTCTTGTTCTACGGGCTCAGCATCACGTAGTGCTTCTACAAATTTGATGGATGAACCATCCATGATCGGAGGTTCTGGACCGTCTAGTTGGATGAGGATATTGTCAATTTCAAGACCTACTAATGCGGCTAGAACGTGTTCAACCGTATTAATTCGAGCGCCATTGTGTTCGATGGTGGTACCACGGGAAGTATCTACCACATAGTCCACATCGGCATCAGCAATGGGCTGACCTGGCAAATCAACGCGCTGGAATTTGATTCCATGGTTCGTTGGTGCTGGCAAAAAGGTCATATTGGCTACGACACCTGTATGCAAGCCTACGCCGGATAAGGTTACTGATTTGGTAATGGTATGTTGCTTATTATTCATGAGCAGGTTAAGCCTATTTAATGTTTTTTATTTGGTCAAATAATTCGGGTAGTCGGCGAATTAATGCACTTTTTTTCAAGTATTCTGTATTATTCTCGGCTGGATATCCGCCTATTACTTGTCCAGCTTGTTTGATCGATTTGGTTACGCCAGCCCGACCTGTTATAATGGTTTTGGCTGCAATCGTTAGGTGGCCGGCGATGCCTACCTGACCGGCGATTAAACAGTTTTCGCCAATTTTCGTCGAACCTGAAATACCGGTTTGTGCGGCGATGGCGGTGTTTGCGCCGATGTCCACATTGTGTGCAATTTGAACAAGATTATCGATTTTGACACCGGAACGAATGAACGTAGAACCCATGGTGGCCCGATCTATCGTGGTGTTTGCGCCGATACTGACATGATCTTCAATGACCACATTGCCTAGCTGGGGAATCGCTTTAAATGATCCATCGGCTTGTGGTGCATGGCCGAAGCCATCGGAACCAATCACCGCATTCGAATGAATGACTACGTGATTGCCTATGATGGTGTCGTTATAAATAACAACACCGGGGTAAATGATGCAATTATCGCCTATTTGGACGTTTTTGCCGATACTCACATGGTTGTGAATACTGGTGTTATCGCCAATTTTACAATGGGAGTCGATGCTGGTAAATCTTCCTACAAACAGGTCTTTGCCTACTTTGACTCCTGCTTCGATAATGGCATGAATGGAAATACCTGTTTCGCGCGTAGCGGTCATTTCTTGGTATTTCTGTAATAGGATGGTAAATGCTACGTATGGGTCATCCACGCAAATGAGTGTGGATTTCACTTTATTTTTTAATGCCAAATCTTTGGATACAATGACTGCTGTGGCATTGGTATCGTATAAATAAGATTCGTATTTGGGATTAGACAGAAATGAAATACTGCCGGGTTTACCTTCTTCGATTTTGTCAAAACCAGTAATGAATTGAGAACCATCGCCTGATACTGTGCCTTGGAGGATTGTCGCTATTTGGTCAACAGTAAATTTCATGCGGGATGAATATTGGCTAAGGTGAAAAAAAATGTTTTTACGAACTCAATTCGCCTTGCAAATATACGCTCTTTGGGCAACAAAAATAGTATTTTTTTACAATCTTACTTAATGCTTGGATGGTCGGTAAGTCAGATGCCTCTGCTAACTCGACCACTTGCCCTTGTTTATCGACGATCTTGATGGTATTATCGCCCTGGACATAGGCTGAATTGCTGGTGGTACCTTCGACAACAAAGTAAGACAACTCTTCTTCGTTTATTTTAAGGCGCTGCGTTATTTCTTGCGCCAGCTCGGTACGCTTTGATTTTGGGATTGGTTGCGTGCCTAATTTGCAAGTGAACAGTCGGCGTGCCAAGAAATCACTACATAAACGTGACAGAATAGGGTCTGTTGCGTGCTTCCATTCTTTAATGGCGGCCCATACATCGTGATCGTCTAAATCTGTGAAGGCTAGCCATAGTTTATCGGTGCTTGCAAACTCTTCCCAGGTATAATCTTTCTTGAGGAAAGTCATGAGGGCGGAGGTGCATGTTAGTTTTTTGCCTTCGTTTATAAGGGTTTTGGCGCGACGAAGAATTTGGATTAACATGGTTTCGGCGGCGATGGCTGTTTTGTGTAAATACACTTGCCAATACATCAGTCGGCGTGCCATCAAGAAATTCTCAATCGAATAAATCCCTTTTTCTTCCATGACCAAATTCTCGTTTTGCAGGTCAAGCATACTTAATAGACGTTCGGAACCGATGAATCCTTCACGAACACCGGTATAAAATGAGTCACGGGAAAGGTAATCGAGACGGTCAACGTCCAGCTGGCTCGAAATCAATTGATGAAAAAATGGTCGTTCGTATTTTCCGCTAAACATATCGATGGCGAGCGTTAATCTGCCATTGAAATGTTCGTTCAGCTTTTTCATGAGGAGATTGGATATCTCTTCGTGGTGAACGTGATTGAGTAGGGTATATTCAAGTACGTGTGAAAAAGGTCCGTGGCCTATATCATGTAAAAGTATGGCGATGGCGGCGGCTTCTTTTTCTGTCTCGGTGATCGTATAGCCTTTCGCTTGCAGATTAGCGAGTGCTTGATCCATGAGGTGCATGGCGCCTAGGGCGTGGTGAAAGCGGGTATGGTGTGCACCTGGATAGACAAATTCGGCAAGTCCTAGTTGCTTGATTCGTTTGAGTCGCTGGACAAACGGATGATCAATCAACTTGAGGATGAATGGGTTATTGATCTTGATGAACCCGTAAATGGGGTCGTTAATAATTTTGGTTGGAAACATACACGTTAAAATATTACCCCAAATGTAGTTAGAAAGCCAATAATTAATTAATTTTGCGCCACATTAGTTTTAGCTAATGTGGACTTGTAGCTCAGTTGGTTAGAGCACCTGACTCATAATCAGGGGGTCCATGGTTCGAGCCCATGCTGGTCCACGAAGACACTCATCTGAATAGGTGGGTGTTTTTTTTTGGACG
>CAZUAZ010000029.1:0-1637 GCA_964618445.1 uncultured Aquirufa sp.
TCGGCTAAGCCCATGAGCATGACGCCGAGCTGGCCCACGACAATAGGTGTGGCCAATTTGACCGTCTGCTTAATCTTCGCCTGAAACGCCATCTTAAATACGTACGATTTCCGCACCGATCGCATTTAAACGCGTATCGATGTTTTGGTATCCCCGGTCAATCTGCTCGATGTTGTCGATGATGGAAGTGCCATTTGCCGACATCGCCGCGATCAACAACGAAACGCCCGCACGGATATCCGGAGATGACATGCGAATGCCTTTCAAGGTTTGCTTGCGATCAAAGCCCACCACCGTGGCACGGTGTGGATCACACAGGATAATCTGCGCACCCATCTCGATCAAACGATCCACGAAGAATAAACGGGATTCAAACATTTTTTGGTGAATCAAGACCGTTCCTTTTGCTTGGATCGCGGTTACTAAAATGATGGACAACAAGTCAGGCGTGAAACCTGGCCATGGGTGATCGGAAATGGTCAACATCGATCCGTCGATGAAGTTTTCCAATTCGTAATGTTCCTGTGACGGGATGAAAATATCATCGCCACGGAATTCCATTTTGATACCTAATTTCTTGAATACCTCAGGAATGATGCCTAATTCTGGGATTTGGCAGTTTTTGATGGTGATCTCCGATTGCGTCATCACGGCCATGCCGATAAACGAACCGATCTCAATCATGTCCGGTAGCATCGTGTGCTCCGTTCCGTGAAGGACGTCTACGCCGTCAATTACCAACATGTTCGATCCGATACCGGTGATTTTCGCACCCATCCGGTTCAACATCTTGCTCAATTGCTGTAAATACGGCTCGCACGCAGCGTTGTAGATGGTTGTTTTACCTTTGGCTAATACCGCAGCCATCAAAATATTCGCTGTTCCCGTGACCGAAGCTTCGTCCAATAACATGTACGCACCTTGCAATTGTGACGCATCTACTTCGTAAATACCACCATCTTCCGGGCTATAATTGAATTTGGCACCTAATTTCATGAAACCGAAAAAGTGGGTATCTAAACGCCGACGGCCAATTTTATCTCCACCTGGGGAAGGAATACGTCCCTTTTTGAAGCGAGCCAAGGTTGGCCCTAATAACATCACCGAACCACGTAAGGCAGCCGCTTTTTTCTTATAGGTATCTGATTCTAGGTAGTCGATGTTCACTTGAGACGCATCAAATTCGATACTAGATTCAGACAAACGACGCATGCTCACGCCCATATCGCCCAGTAAATCAATGAGTTGATTGACGTCGCGAATGTTTGGAATGTTGTGGATGGTGACAGGATCAGCTGTTAAAACCACGGCACACAAAATTTGCAATGCTTCGTTTTTCGCTCCTTGCGGAGTGATTTCCCCTTTCATCCGGCGGCCACCGGTTACTTTAAATGATGCCATAGTGCTTACTTATTTTTACGGAAATTATTTCGGTTGTTGTTATTTCTGAAGTTGTTGTTCTTCCGGAAGTTATTGTTCCGGTTGTTGTTATTGTTCGGATACTCCGGCGCGTTAAAGGCGTTGCGGGCGTTGTTCGCGACTTTGGCATGGCCTAAAGTCTCTTGCGAAAGTTCGTCTACGATGCTGCCTAATAGGTTTTCCGACATTTCTTTGATGTTCTGCCAAATAACCGAATC
>CAZUAZ010000029.1:1737-17875 GCA_964618445.1 uncultured Aquirufa sp.
TGCTGCCTAATAGGTTTTCCGACATTTCTTTGATGTTCTGCCAAATAACCGAATCGTCCACGGAATCTTTGTTCCACGTCACGTAGAAGCCTTTCATCAAACGCGCAATATAGGCCACTAAAATCTTTTTGTCCTCTAATTTCTCCTCAGCGATGGCACGCAGAATTAACAATTCCACATTGCGGCCATAATGTTTGAACTTCAAATGGTGCTGGTTATACGCTACCTTACGCGGCGCTTTTCCGACCGATTCTGGCGAAGGAGGAGGGAATGGCCCTTGTACATCCAATGCGAAGTTGGACATGATATACAAATCATCCCACAACTTTTTCGAATAATCTTGTTGATTATCCTTCATGTTCGGGTGAATCTGTTTCATGAGCTCGACCATGATAAACGCGTATTTCGTGCGTTGCTCCCGGTCCTCGATCGTCATGATGTAGTTCACTAATTTTTGTACGCTTGATCCGTATTCTTTCATATACTAGCTAGAAAATGTAAGCCAAACCCAAAGGTGTGGAATGGCAATCAGCGCGAAAATAAATACAGCCCAAATGGCCATAACTAAAACGGCGCCTGCCGCGTAATCTTTTATCTTTTTCGCCAAAGGATTTTCTCCCGGCGACACTAAATCGGTTAATCTTTCTAAGGCCGTGTTAATCAATTCCATGACCCAAACTCCGGCAATCGCTAAGCTAATCCACACCCATTCCAGGGCAATGAAGTCGAGTTTGATGCCCACGAAAATGACTAAAATCGTTGAAATTAGATGGATTTTGGCATTATTCTCCTGCTTGATGAGATCTACAATTCCATCGAAGGCATGCCCAATACTTTTGAATGCTTGTTTAAACATCTTAAAATTCAGCCGATTTAGGCGTACGTGGGAACGGAATTACGTCGCGAATGTTCGACATGCCCGTCACAAATAAAACTAAACGCTCGAAGCCTAAGCCGAAGCCCGCATGGGGTGCAGAGCCAAATTGGCGTGTTTCTAAATACCACCAAATCGATTCTTCCTCAATGCCTACTTCTTTCGTGCGTTGCAATAATTTCGCGTAATCATCTTCCCGCTGTGATCCACCGATAATCTCTCCGATACCTGGGAATAAAACGTCCATCGCACGCACGGTCTTGCCGTCTTCGTCCAATTTCATGTAGAATGCCTTGATGTCTTTCGGGTAATTGGTTAGGATAACAGGCTTTTTAAAGTGTTTTTCGACTAACCAGCGCTCGTGCTCCGACTGCAAGTCGATGCCCCATTCCACCGGATATTGAAACTTACCTTGTTTGTGGGTTTTGGATTGCAAGAGGATATTGATCGCTTCCGTGTAGGTTAAGCGTTCAAAATCGTTTTCGGTCACAAAACGTAACTTCTCCGTTAAGCTAAGTTCTGATTGCTCTTCTTTTTTCTTGTTTTTCTCTTCTTCCAATAAACGTTTTTCGAGGAAGGCGATATCGTCTGCGCAGTGGTCTAGCGCGTATTTGATGCAGTATTTGGTGAAGTCCTCCGCCAAATTCATGTTATCTTCTAATTCATTAAAAGCCACTTCCGGCTCGATCATCCAGAACTCTGCCAAGTGGCGCGTCGTATTCGAGTTTTCCGCACGGAACGTAGGACCGAACGTATACACTTTCGATAGGGCCATCGCTCCCAATTCACCTTCTAGCTGTCCCGAAACCGTCAAATTTGTCTCCTTGCCAAAGAAATCTTCTTTGAAATCCACCTTGCCATCTTCGGTCATCGGAGGATTGGTGGTAGGTAATGTCGTCACGCGGAACATCTCACCAGCGCCTTCTGCATCCGATCCTGTAATGATGGGTGTATGTAAATAGAAGAAACCTTTGTCATTGAAATACGAATGCACCGCGAATGCTAAGGCATGTCGGACGCGTAAAATGGCCGAAAACGTGTTGGTACGCGGTCTTAAGTGCGCAATCTCACGCAAGAACTCGAGTGAATGTTTTTTCGGTTGTAAGGGATATTTCTCTGGGTCGGCGGTGCCGTATACCTGAATGTCTGTTACTTGAATTTCAACGGATTGTCCTTGTCCTTGTGATGGGATGAGGATACCGGTGAGCGCGATGCATGCGCCGGTGGTTACGAGGCGAAGGGTTTCTTCGGCTACGGTCCCGTCGGCAATAACGCCTTGAATATTATGGATGGTCGATCCGTCGTTTAGGGCGACGAAGGCAACGTTGGAAGAAACGCGTTTGGTACGTACCCAACCTTTGGCGGTTATGGTTTGATTACTCGGGGATAATGAAAGTATTTCTTTAATTTGCATGCGATAGAATCTCGTAGTGCCGTTTATTTGGTCACAATAAGCCTCAAAAATACGCACAATTACCGAATTATTTCATTTATTTTTGTATTTAAATACAGCGTTATATGCAGGGATTATCCATCAAGCTGTCGCAGCAGCAGAAACTTTCACCGCAGCAGATCCAGTTGATCAAGTTATTGCAAATTCCGACGGCGGAATTGGCAGCGCGTGTGGAGGAGGAATTGGAGCAAAATCCAGCGTTGGAGGAGGGTGTGGATTCGGAGCGATTTGAGGAGGAGGGAGAACGGGAGACCTTGGAGGATTTGGAGCGTGAGGAATTGGAGATCGGGGATTATTTACAAGATGATTATGCGGGGTATAAGATGGCGGGGGATTCCTATGATCCGAATGAGGAGATCCGGGAGCGGCCGATGGCCACGGTGCCGAGTGCGGAGGAGTTTTTATTGATGCAGATTGGTTTTGTGGTGTCGGGTGAGCGGGAGCAGTTGATTGCCGAACAGATCATTGGATCCTTGGAGGATGATGGCTATTTACGTCGGAACATTGAGAGTATTGTGAATGATTTAGCGTTTACGGTGGGCTTTGAAACCGATTATGCGGAGGTGGAAGCGGTGCTGATGAAGGTCCAACAATTAGATCCGGCGGGCATTGGTGCGCGGGATTTACAGGAATGTTTGTCCTTGCAGTTGCATCGGAAGTCGGTGGGCGAGGATGCCGCGCATGCCTTGGCGATTCAGTTAATTGACACTTATTTCGATGATTTCTCCAAACGTCATTATGCTGCCTTGCAGCAAAAATTAGGCGTGGACGAAGTGGCCTTGAAACAGGCTATTGCAGTCATTACGCGGTTGAATCCCAAACCGGGTGGTACGGAGGCGGGTGAGGTGGCTCAATTTTTACAGCCGGATTTTATTGTGACGCAGGTAGATGGGAAATTGGACATCAAATTAAATGGCAAAAACGCTCCTGAATTGCGGGTGAGTAAGTCGTTTCAGGAGATGTTACAAACCTATGAGAAGGGGAATAAGCAGCAGAAAGATATTAAGGAGGCGGTTACGTTCATCAAACATAAGTTGGACGCCGCATCCTGGTTCATCCAGGCGATCCAACAGCGTCAAGGAACCTTGATGAAAACGATGGAGAGTATTGTGACGAAACAGTATGATTTCTTTTTGACGGGGGATGATGCGCGTTTGCGGCCTTTGAAGATGAAGGAGATTGCGGCGGATATAGCGATGGACATTTCGACGGTGTCACGGGTAGTCTCGGCGAAGTCGGTGCAGACCGATTTTGGGATGTTTCCTTTAAAGTATTTCTTCTCGGAGGGCATCACCCACGAGTCTGGGGAGGATTTCTCCACTCGGGAAGTCAAGAATATTTTGCGGGAGATCATTGCGGGAGAGCCGCATGATGCACCGTATTCGGATGAGGATTTGGAGGGGATCTTATCGGAGCGCGGTTTTATTGTGAAGCGTCGTACCGTGGCGAAGTACCGGGAGCAGTTGGGGATTGCCGTGGCAAGATTGAGGAGGGAATTGTAAAAGGTAAACGACTAAGACAATCATTCAAAAAATTAAAGGGTCAACCTTAGCGATAGCTATTGTTGACCCTTGTTGTTTAATGATAGATGATATCTACGCAATTATCAGCTGTTCGGGTGATGGTGGCGGAGATGGAATCTTTGTTTTTGGCATCCATGAATTTCTCAACCTCTTTGATGCAGCTGTAGGCAGAGCTTAATCCGCACACGTAGCATTTTCCATCGGGTGCGGGGTCTGGTTCAGCGTCTGTCTGCATTCCACTTGATTTCTTTTCGACGATTCCGATAAGGATGGAGTTATGGAATTTATTGTTGGGATCTTTGTCGATGGTCAGTATCGCCTCATATTCTTGTTGGGGATTATTTTTTTTCAATAAATCCAATGTATGTACGGCGCCGTCGATTTGATCAATGAATCGCCTTTCGAGTGGCGTGGCATTCAGGTATTCTTCTTTGGTGACGGATTTAAATACGGAGGAGTTTTCCGGATAGCTGGTTTTGGTTGCTAATGTTTTGTCCTTGGTACATGAGCTTAGCATGGCAGAGATGGTGATTGCGAAAAAGATGATTTTCGCCACTTGGTGATGTTGATTTTTCATGTGAGTTGGGTTAGGTTATAATCGCCTAACCTAGGAACAAATATTTGATATCCAACTCAAAAAACTGATAATGTGAACATGACAAGAAGGGAATCTACGTTAGCCCAGTTAGTAGCTATGTTTTTGCTAAGGTATACCAAATGAGGATTATTTGGGTGGGGGAATGCAACCATTTGGGCGAAGCGAAGTGCTTCATTCCAAGGCAAGTAGTGATTATTTTAATTTTTTTCGAGGGAAGACTTTTCAAATTACCAAAGAAATTCTACCTTTGCAGTCCCAACAAGGGAATGGTTGCGTAGCTCAACTGGATAGAGCATCTCACTACGGATGAGAAGGTTTGGGGTTCGAATCCCTACGCGACCACTGAATTAAATTAAAAACCCTCCTAATGTGAATTAGGAGGGTTTTTTGATTTTCGAATAATACCTTTCTTACAGCCGAACTTAAAATTTTTCTCGGGAAATAAGAGGAAGATTAATTTGTCAAATAGTTAAAAAGTGAATCTTCAACTGGTTGATTTAGTTTAAATATCACTTTTACTACGGAAACACTCTTGCCTTGATCATCAAGAATGGATGTCTCTTCAAAACTTTCTTGTACAGGTTTTACATCACCCATGTAGTAAAAATCGCTTCCTTCTCCATTACTCTTTTTAATAAATAAAGACAATCTTAGCTCATTGTTATGATTCTTTATCGCGGCAACATCTTTACTTTCTATATTTCTCCTTGGTTTTGAAAACCACTGAAAATAGCTGTTGTTAATAAATTTATCTTCAAATTTAGTTGAAGCAGCGATATTTTCATCCTTGTGATAATTGACAAAAATAGGACATGTGTTATATTTTATACTATAACCATACATTGTCGATTCTTCGTTTTTCTCCCAATTCAAAATCCGACAAATATCCTTGCGAGAATACTTATGGTGAATCAAAAAGCCATCTAAAAATTTATTTAAATCAAATGTTTGTTCATATTTATTTATGCAATATTCGACGGAATCCATTAAATATTTTCTAAATGTAGTATTAGCTAATTGTTGTTTGAAATATTCGGAAATTGAGATTTGACCATTAACACTATTGACTAAATCTGTCGTACCTAAACCTTTGATTGTATTTCGCTTATTGATAAAATAGAAGTTCAAATTTGATATGACCGAAACAACGGTTTCTGGAGTGATTACAAATCCATATTTGCTAGAAATTAATTCAATAAATTCTGTGATTTTTATATTCTGGTTGGAAATAAGAATGTGAAGCAATTCAGACTCCTCAACGCGCTTTGCATTATTTACTTCAGTAGAATATAGTTTTAAAATGGCTAATTGATCTTGATTTACAATACCTACGAAGTGAGGCTCAATGGATGAAACAAATTGTAAATACGAACCTGCATATTCTGCATATAAAATTGGATCACGAGATCCATGGTAGATAAAATCCATCATCATTGGACTATAACCGATTTTATACTTTAGTAAATCATAGTCCTTAACCAAATCCTTTTTTAAAGAGAAGTTTGATTGATCGATAGCCGCATATATTTTCTCTTTGGCAATCTTATCAAAATTGATTGTTGATGTACCTGGTATTTGATTACTGCCTTCTGCAATCAGCTTTCTTAGGTTATCCTTATTATAAGAAGTGTCTCCAAACAAAGCGATTGGTATCAAAAAATTATTTGAATAATTGCCAATAAAATCAATGACCGTTAAATACTCTTTTCCATCAGCTTTTCTTAAACCTCTTCCCAACTGCTGAACAAAAATTATAGCAGATTGCGTTGGTCTAAGCATGATTACTTGATTGACTTTAGGAATGTCAATTCCTTCATTGAAGATGTCAACCGTAAATATATAGTCTATCTTTTCTTCAATATCATCACTTTCTAAAGCATCAATAGCCTCACTTCGTTGCTCTTCAGAACTTTCACCTGACAAGGAAATAGACTTCAATCCGCGTTGATTAAACTGTCTAGAAAGTTCTTTTGCTTCTTCAACCTTTGAGCAAAATACTAATCCTCGAATATTTCCATTATCACAACTATAGAATTTAGACTGCTCAATAATTCTAGTTACGCGCTCATTAGAAGTTAGTAGATTAAAATCTGCCTTCTCTTCAATTTCATTACCATTTATAGTAAGGTCAGTGACCCCAAAATAATGGAAAGGGGATAGTATTTCAATTTCAAGGGCTTTTTGAAGCCTAATTTCATAGGCAATATTGTGGTCGTATAATGAAAAGATGTCAAGCCCATCCGTTCTTTCAGGAGTTGCAGTCATTCCTAAAATGAATTTAGGTTTGAAATGATTAAATATCTTTTGATATGAATCAGCTCCAGCACGATGAGATTCATCGATTATAATATAATCAAAATGGGAAGGGTCAAAATTTGCTAAATGTGAATCCTTTGAAATCGTTTGAATAGTTGAAAAAATAAAATCTCTCTCAATTTCTTTTCTTGAACCTGAATAAAACCCCATTTCTTTTTGAATACCAAAAACCCGAATAAAGGTCTCCATTGCTGCTTTTGCAATATTGGCCCGATGTACCACAAATAGAAGTCTTTTTGGGTTAAATTCTTTAGCATCAAAGGCAGATAAATAGGTTTTCCCCGTTCCCGTTGCCGAAATTAATAAGGCTTTGTTTTTACCTTCAGTTCTAAGCTTTTTTAGATTAGCTAAAGCCTCAACCTGCATTAGGTTTGGACTTACATTTGATACAGGTGAAGGATTTATGAGTAGTTGTTCAAATAAATAATCCGCCTGCCATTTTTTACTGAATTCGTATTCTTTTTGGTAGTTATGAATATAATCAAGAGTTACTTGGCAGGATCCCTCAAAGTCAGCTGTAAATTCTTCAATGGCCTTTTGAATAATATAACTTTCTTTTTTTGCTGAAACCTTTAAATTGAGTTCTTTATTTGTACTAAGTGCAGTAGCTGTAAGATTACTAGAACCGACAATTAAATCATAATAACCACCCTTTTTAAAAAGGTACCCTTTGGAGTGGAAATTATCACTTGTATTTATACGTAATTCTATGTTTTCAAATTTCAATAGTCGCTTTAAAGCCTGAGGTTGCGTGAAATTTAAATATTGCGAGACAAGAATTTTGCCTTTAATATTTTTGTTTCGTAGTTCTTGAAATGTGTTAATCAAGGACTGAAGGCCACTATTGGTTAGAAATGCGACTGAAAACCAGAACTCCTCACATTTATTTAATTCATTAATTATACTTGAAAGCACTTTTATGCCTTCATTTTTGTCATTTGTTAATAATCGAGGTATAAATGCACCAGTGGTATCTAATGAATTATCGGCGAAACCCGCTTTTAAATTGTTGAAAAATTCATCGTTAGTATTATTCATCTAAGTCTTGAATTAAGAGTTCAACCAAAGGAATGTCTGCTGCTGCCCAATCCAACTTACTTAATTCATTTTTATTGAGTAATAAATATCCTAAATGTTCACTCAGTTCTACTTTTGAGAAATCAACAGTATTGCATAAAAAACCATGCATTGTGATTTTGAAATCAGGATATTGATGATTAATTGTTGACAAGAACTTAAGATTTTCCAATTCAAGGTTTAATTCCTCTTTAATTTCTCTAATTAAAGCGTTTTCTGGGGTTTCACCCTCCTCTATTTTTCCACCTGGAA
This sequence comes from uncultured Aquirufa sp., assembly GCA_964618445.1. GTDB lineage: Bacteria > Bacteroidota > Bacteroidia > Cytophagales > Spirosomataceae > Aquirufa. Next base: position 9,831 of record CAZUAZ010000029.1, read on the forward strand.
ATTCGTATTTGTGTGAGATGTAGTCGAACTTACTAGGACCCCTTTGCACGCAAAAAACTTTACTTTCAACGATAATTATGGCAGCTGATACAAAGTAATGTTTCATGAAATGAATTATTTACGACCAATTTACTTATTATTTTTCAATCAGAATTAACTTAATTCTTATACGGTTTGAATTCTAAGTAGTGACTAATATTTTTTCGATGTGCGTCGAATCGAACATTTAATCTACGCAAATGTGCGTCGAATAAGCTTATTAATCTACGCAAATATGCGTCGAATAGGGAAATCCTAATCCTAATTCCCCCTTCATTTGCTATTTAAGCACTTCAGCTTCTTGATAGAACATTTAACCCCACCACCCCCTAGCTCTTTTTCCAAAATTTCTTACCTTGTCGGAAATTTACCTATCGACCTATGAGACAATGGCTTACCCTGGGACTTTTAGCGCCCACGTTTCTTTTTGCCCAAGACATCAAATTACCCACCGGATTTTCCATCTCGGAAATCGGTAAAGATCTAGGCGCCACGCGCCACATCACCGTTTCCAAACAAGGACATGTCTATGCCAAACTCTCCAAATTAAAAGAGGGGAACGGCATCGTTATGTTAAAAGACAAGGACAAAGATGGGGTGTATGAAGATCAGAATTGGTTTGGCAATTACCCGGGTACCGGGATTGGGATCGATGGGGAGTATTTTTATGCGGCGTCCAACAAAGGTGTGCATCGCTATGCGCTGAATGCGCAAGGTGAAATTGCCGACGTAAATGCCTACGAAACAATCGTGGACGGCTTGCCTGACCACGGACGTGATAATGCGAAACCTTTCGTTTTTGACAAAGACAAAAAACATATTTATGTGACCATCGGCTCATGGAATGATCCCTGCCGAGTGCCCGGAACCGGGAAAGGCATGAGCCCCTGCGCGATTCTGGATTCAGCAGGAGGGATTTGGCAATTTGATGCCAATAAACTCAATCAAAAATTCCAAGACGGCGTACGCTACGCCACCGGTTTAAAGAATGCCGTCGGGATTGCTTGGAACACCCAAACAAATTCCCTGTTCGCCATGGCGCATGGACGTGGTCAATTCCACGATTTTTATCCTCAATATTATACGCCTCAAATGTCCCAGGAATTACCTGCTGAGGCGATGTACGAATTCAAAAAAGCAGGCGATGATGCCGGCTGGCCCTACATCTACTACGATCAAAAACAAAATAAAAAGATCGTTGCGCCCGAGTACGGTGGGGACGGAAAGAAGACAGGCGGTGAAAATGCTTTAGATCCAACCGTTGCCTTTCCTGCGCACATGGGCCCCAATGATTTATTATTCTATACTGGAAATCAATTCCCGGCCAAATACAAAAATGGTGCGTTCATTGCCTTCCATGGCCAATCTTCTGAATTTAAAAAAGGCTACCTCGTTGGCTTTGTGCCCTTCAAAAACGGAAAGCCTAGCGGCAAATGGGAAATCTTCGCGGATAACTTTGCGGGAACGGATTTGGTGAAGCCTACGGGTCCCATCCAACATCGTCCATGCGGGTTGGCGCAAGGCCCTGACGGTTCTTTATATGTAAGTGACGACTTAGGTGGCAGCATCTACCGCATCACCTATAAAAAATAATTGCATCTTTACCTTAAATTTGATGCCTATGCGTGCGCTTGTTTTTATATTCTTGCTGATTTTGCCGGGCTGCCTGCTCGCACAAAAACGCTTTGTGCGCATCCAGCTGCCGAACGCCACGCCATTAGTGGGGCAATTTCAATTGGAAGATGAAGGAAAGATTCAGCTCTTAGAGTTGAATTTAGGACCTATGCAGGTAATAAAATCACAGATTCAAGCGCAAGATGAACTCGGGAATTCCATTCGTGTGGAGATTCAGCTCAATGACAACCGCACCATTATTTGCGCAATGCAAGAACTTTCCGCGGATCAAGTGCAAGCCATTAGTCAGGACTTAGGTAATCTGGCGATCTCACGCGCGAATGTAAAATCACTTCGCTACCTGCCCGAAGTCGCCGGTGGACAGGCCGGGATCCAATTTGACAATCCACATCCGACGCGCTACTTTTTTGGTCCATCCGCCATCCCATTACGCAAGGGAGAACGCTATTATCAAAATGCATATGTGCTCGCGAATAGCGTGCAATATGGGATTAGCGACAACTTTTCCATGGGTGGTGGTGCCGTGATTCCTTTTGCTTTCTTCATCACCCCTAAATGGGGGTATCAAGTGGCCCCTAAATGGCATCTCGGTTATGGCATGTTGGCCGCAACTTCGTTCATTAAAGACTTTAATTTTGGTTTAGCGGTTGGCTATGGCTCCGCCACCTACGGCACGCGGGAGCATAATGTGACCCTCAATGCCGGCTGGGGCGCGGTAAAACAACAAGATCCCAATTCGAGTTATGCGTGGCGTGGAGCGCGCCGACCGATGTTTACGATTTCTGCGATGACCCGTATTTCGAATCGAGTGATGCTCGTGACTGAAAATTGGTTGTTCTCCCTGCGTGAATATGATTTCCAAACTGAAACCTACACGATGAAGAATCGCGGAATTTTGACCGGAGGTTTTCGTTTTATGGGAGAGAAAAACTCCTTTGATTTTGGTGTGTTAATTCCTGCTGGGGAAGCAGTCGCCATACCGTATGTAGATTACGTATTCAAATTTTAACATGAAAGCATTTAAATACATCGCACCTTTTTGCATGTTCGCCTTTGCCTATTGGTCCTTTCATTCCACCGGGTTGGCTTGTTGGGCCGGCTTCTTATTTACCTTTGCCTTCGTCCCAGGCATCGAACTTGTCTTAAAACCAGACGCACGCAATCTAGCCGCCGAGGAAGAGGCTTTAGCCAAAAAAGATAAACTTTACGATTGGATTTTATATGTGGCTTTTGGTTTACAGTTTGTCACGTTGTATTTCTTTCTCGTTAGCATGACAGAAGAATTGGCCTGGTCCGATCGCCTTGGCCGCATCGCCATGATGGGCTTGATGGCCGGTATTTTTGGCATTAACCTCGCCCATGAATTAGGTCATCGTTCCACGAAGGCCGAGCAGTTTTTGGCCAAATGCCTACTGCTCACCAGTTTATACATGCACTTTTTTATCGAGCACAATAAAGGACATCACACGCACGTGAGTACGCCAGATGATCCGAGTTCAGCCAAATACAAGCAATCCGTTTTTGCGTTTTGGTTACAAACCTTTCCGGGGACGTTGCGGAGTGCGTGGCGGATAGATGCCCAACAAACCAGTTTGTTTATCGGCATCCAAATCCTGTTTTTAGCTCTAATTGGCTGGTTTTTCGGGACATTGGTGATGGGCTCATTCATGGCAGCCGCGCTGATTGGTTCCATCCAATTGGAAACCGTGAATTACATTGAGCATTATGGATTAGCACGTGATCGCGTGGAATCTGGCCGGTACGAGCGGGTGAAGCCACACCACTCTTGGAATAGCAATCACATCATGGGACGTTTATTGTTGTTTGAGTTAAGTCGGCACAGTGACCATCACTTCCAAGCATCGCGTAAATATCAGGTATTGCGCCACCATGAAGATACGCCTCAAATGCCTACGGGATATCCGGGAATGATTTTATTAGCTCTCGTTCCTCCGATCTGGTTTCGAGTGATGGATGTGCAAATGAAGCGTTTTGGGGTGTTGCCTAAAACGAACGAACCGCTTTCACCAAGCATTTAAAATCCTTGAAATAGGGAGATTGCAAACCTGTTTGCAGGTTGTGCGTATAAGCATTGTCCTTATCTACCTCGGAAGAAGTCCAGTACCAAGCGGATTGAAAAATACTTCCACCACCGATTTTCTTGTGGTTTAATTTGGGATGTATCAAATCGAACTCCTCTTTGGTCGGCAAACGCCAATCATCAAATCCATTTTGAGTCAAATCCTCACACGCTTTTTGCGCTTGTTTGAAATCCATTTTTCCAATGTTTTCAACAGTTGCAATCAGGCCATGTCCATTTTTTTCGAAGATGACATAACCGCCATATTTGATCGGCGGAATTCGTTTGTTGGTGCTGCGGTCTGCTTCTTGGCCAAAGGCTGGCGAAATGATGAGTAAGCAAAGAATAATACGAAGCATGTCGTGGATGATTATGTAATTTGGTATGTCAAAATTAGAGAAAATAGTGTCATAAGGAAATAATATTGTTGATTATCCGTTTCAACCTCAAATCAATATTGAAATTAAATTGTATTTTGCATCTTTATTTAACACTCCTGATTCATTGAATGAAAAAACGTTTTTCCGCCTTTGGTATTTCATTCCTTTTCATGTTTTTTTCGGCGTGGGTGAGTGTGGGCCAACAAACCACTTTGCCAACTGATCCAGCCAAAACATTTCGTCAAGCCAATTTCTTTTTTCAGTCCAAAAATTTCATCGCTGCGCGGGAAGAATTCATTCATTATTTAAGCTATTTGCAGCAACAACCCCGTGAGTCTACGGCGGAAAAAACACAGGTCGAGTATTACATCGCCATGTGTTCGATTTATACCATGCGCCCGGAGGCGGAAATGCAAGCCATTCGTTTTGTGTCAGAGCATCCAGAAAGTCCATTTGCTGCCCTACTCAAACGTGAAATAGGTGTGTTTTACTATGAAACGGGCGATTGGGTACGTGCGATTCGCTATTTGAGTCAAGCGGCACAGACCAATTTAGAATATACTTACTACCTAGCCATTTCGCATTACCAGGTCAAGCAATTCAAGGAAGCGCTAGCGCTGTTCAATAATTTAAAATACGAATCCGAAGAAGAATTTTCGATGCCTGCTGCTTATTACGCCGGTGTGATGCATTTCAGATCAGGGATGTATGATGAGGCCATTGCTGATTTTAAGTTGGCCGCCAAAGACCCAACCTACGGTCCTGAAATTCCGCAATGGATCAGTTCAGCGCTCATGAAGCAAGGTAAAATTGCCGAATTAGAGCAATTTGTGGAACCTATCTTAGCCGATACGACGGGTAAATATTTGGTGACAGAATTAGCCCTTATACTCGCTGAGAAGCAATTTGCGAATGCCCAATACGCCAAGGCTGCCGGGAATTACAACATTTTGTACAAAGCGTCACCCACTAAATTTTCGCGGAACCGTACGTTTAAATTTGCTTATGCACTGGCAAAATCGGGTGAGTTAGATCGGTCATTGACCTTGTTTAAAGGGATTGCGGCTCAGGAGGATTCGGTGGGCCAACAAGCCTTACAATTGATGGCCGATATGTATCAATCCCAGAATAAAGTCAAAGAGCGATTGGAAACTTTGGATGCGATTGCGGCTTTGCCATATAATCCGGTGTTAGCCGAAAATGCATTCATTGCCCGTTGGGAAATATTTAAATCTCAAAAAGATTGGCCCCGCATCATTCAAGAGGTTAAGAAATACCAAGCATCCGACACAAATCCAGCACACGCGGAATTGTTCGTAGACCTAGTTCTTTTCGCGATTCAGCAGACACAAGATTTAGCTGCCTTATCCCACTTCATGCTCCATTCACCCGCCGGAAAAGCCAAATTCCAAGCCTTGTATCAATTGATGATGTATGAAAAGGGCGCCCAATATTACGCGGCAAATGATCAAAAGCGGGCGATTACCTTCTTGAAGCGTTCCTTGGAATATCCATTAAACCAAGAGATGGCTTGGAATGCGCGCTATGCGCAAGCTGAGATCTTAGCAAGAAATAATAAGAATTCGGATGCGATTAAGATCTATATGCCTTTGTTGGCCGAGACCTCTAAGCCAACGGGTTCCCCCGAATTAAGCCAACGGATTCGTTTAAGTTTGGCGCAGTCGTTCACCTACATCACGATGTATGATCGGGCGCAATTGTATTTTGAGGAATATTTGGCGAATAAAGTGGCGGTCACGAAGACACCTCAAGACTTTAGAAATGCGGCTGAAACGGCGATTGCGAATCAGAAAATTGAGGCTGGTCTAGCCTATTTCGAGCAAGCCATTGCCTTAGGTCAAGCGGGAACAGATGCACTGATTGAACGCAAAGCGGCTGTGCTGTTTAACGAGCGTCGCTATGCAGAAGCGTATGCCGAATATCTGCGTATCGGAACTTTATATCCACAATCACCCTTACGTGATTTAGCTACATTTAAGGCCCATGCCGCCTTGTTTAAATCGCAAAATAAATTGCTTTATGGCGAGTTGATTGGGTCGCTGACGCAAACGATCCAACAAGCCGCTTCGGGAAATCCGTATCTCGCGCCATCGCTGTTAATACGGGGCCAAACCTATGAAATTACCAATCAGTGGAGTTTAGCGCTGGATGATTACATCCGTATTGTGCGTCAGTTTACTGCGGATTCTACGTCAAAAGACGCGTTGATTGGTGCGAGTGAAATACTGAAGCGCGTCGGTCGGGGCGAAGAGGTTTTCGAGCTGCGTGAGATTTATGCCAAACAACACGGCGATGAAAAAGGCGACGATGAGGAGCTATTTGATTTATGTCGGTCTATTTTCGAGGCCGGAAAATACCGCGTTGCCGTACCGGAGCTAGTCAAATTTATATCAAAGTATCCCAAATTTGAGCAGATGGCGGAGGTCAACTGGATGCTTGGGTACGGGACTTTTCAGACGAAAGATTGGGGGAATTCAGCGACCTACCTGAAGCGGGTTCAGCCGGAAGATAAGAAGTCGGAGGCGCTTTGGTTATTAGCCACGCTGGAATTGGAACAAAAAAATACCGAAGGAGCCATCGCGTATCTGACGGCTTCCTTACGCGAAACGATTACGCCGGAATTACGTTTGAAGGCCACGGAGAAATTAGTGACGCTATATGCGCAAACAGACCAACTCGCCAAAGCGGATGTTTGGGTAGATGCATTGACAAACCCAGAAGAAAAGAATCAATTGACCATTTCATTAGGAAATGCCTGGGCGCAAAAGCAAGATGCTACGAAAGCGGAAGGCTATTTAATGCAAGTCGTTCAGCGGGATAGCTCGGATGTAGGCGCGCAGGCACTTATTCAGATCGCTGTAATGCATTCACAATCAGGTGATTATAAGGGTTCTACAGATTTGATCAAAACATATTTTAGCCAAGAGGGCGCACGCTATTATGAAGTAGCGGATGCCTGGGTAGGGAAGGCGTATTTATTGATGGCAGATAATTTCATCGCGTTGAAGAATGGCCGACAAGCCAAAGTCATTTTAGATAGTATTTTGTCGAGTATGAGTGATGAAAGCATTCTGTTGCAGGCAAAGAAAAAATTAGAAGAATTAAGTAAATGAGGGGTATAACGACTATTCTTTTTGTCCTTGTTGCGAGCGTTATTAGCTTGAACATGTCCGCACAGGAAATCGACCGATCCGTGATTGTGGTTCCCGGTGGCGCGAAGTCCCTGTGGCAACTGAAGGTATCCGAACGTCAATACCTGCCATTAAAGTCCTTTAAGATGCCTTTGAGCATCAAGGAGATGAAGCAGCAAGCGACGAGTCTCACGTGGTCAAGCGATTCCTTGCCAAGTATCCAAGCGCCACCCGCGCAGGACATGCGGTCCCGCGATACGGCTAAAGTGGCTTTTGGGGAGAAATACGATAACGTCTTGCAGCTCGGGGTGGGTAATTACGGACATACGTTGTTGAACTTTAATGCGAGCCATTCGCCACAAGAAAATAAGTTTATTGGGTTTTATCTGAACCATGACGCGAATGCGCAAGGTCCGGTCCAATCGACCTATTCTGCTCGAAGTGAAAATCAAGCCCGTTTGGTTAGTAGGTATTTAGGATCTGTGAATTTCTGGGAAGGGAGTGTTTCTGCGAGCCAACAAGTCAATCACGCGTATGGATTGGAGGCCATTCCTACTTACATGAAGGCGGCTGATATCCGACTGACATATTCGTACTTTAATGTACTGGGTAAGATTTTGAGTGCACGTAAAAATGCCCATTCAGATTATAAATTGACCTTAGATGCGGGCTTATTGCAGAACCCTGGGGGACTTTCGGAGTTAATTGCGAAGTCTCATTTGTTCTATTCCAAGGATTTATCAGAGAAGGTCAAAGCCC
>CAZUAZ010000029.1:17975-25495 GCA_964618445.1 uncultured Aquirufa sp.
ATTGCGAAGTCTCATTTGTTCTATTCCAAGGATTTATCAGAGAAGGTCAAAGCCCGTTTGGACGCCGATTACATCCACGGAGAATATGTTTCGGCATTGGGGAATAAGCCTTTATTGCGCTCATTTTATCGTGTTAATCCGAGCATTGCGTATGCCAGTTCGCGTATTCGGGTCAATGCGGGGATTCTCGTAGCGACGGAACAGGAGGGGAAAGATGCGGTTGCGAAGACAAGTATATTCCCGCAGTTTGAGTTGGATTTTGGTGTGTCTGATTTCATTCATTTGTTTGGTGGAATCGGTGGTGATGTACAATTCAATACACTTAAATCCTTTTTGGCTGAAAATCCTTGGATGGCCATTCCAACGAGCTTTACCAATACTAGTCAGGTGGGTAATCTGTTCGGAGGTATCAAGGGGGTTGGTAACAAAAATGTCGATTTTGAAGTCAAGTATAATTATGCGGAGTATGCTAATTTACCTACGTTTATTAATGGCCCTTCGGATGCTTCTCGTTTTCAAATTTTGTACATCGGTGGTATCCAAAAAATTCAAGTCGCTAACATCATCGGTCAAGTAAACCTGCATGTTTCCAATGCCTTTACCTCTAGTTTGAAAGTTGACCATGTGCGCTATTCTTTATTAAACAACGTTTTCCAAGCTTCCCACAAACCAGGCTTGACGATGAGCTGGACAAATACCTGGAAGTTGTCGAACAAGGTGTTTATTTCACCGGATGTATATTGGATCAAGGATTTATTTGCCCTAAATCCTGCGCAAAATCAGTTGATTCAATTAGATGATATTGTAGATTTGAACTTTAAAATTAATTATTTCGTGAAGCGGAATGTTAATTTAGGTCTTTCAGGGAACAACCTGTTGGGCAAAACGTATCAACGGTTCAATCAATATCAAAATCAGGGACGTCAAGTTAATTTGACCCTGGCTTATTCGTTCTAGTATGAAAAAATTAGGTTTACTTTTCCTTGTTGCAACGGTTTTCGCTTGCACATCTCCCCAAACAGAAGTTCCCACGCAATCACTTAATGAAGTATTGGCTTGCGCTAATTTAGCTGGCTTACAAGCTAAATACGGAAAGGAAAATGTCGTAGCAGACACGAGCTGGGTCATCGGCGCAGATACCTTGCAAGGTTCCATCATTTTCCCGAACTCAGCTAAGCAAGTTTATGTCTATTACCGTGCGGGTGAGATTGTCGACGTAACCATTCAAGGAAAATCGTCTGCTTGGAAGACTGATTCTGGGCTTTACTTGGGACTTCCCTTGCAAGATGTTCAAAAACTGAATGCCAAGAATTTTACATTATCAGGATTTAATTGGGCCCACGGCGGGGAAGTGGTTTCTTGGGAAGGCGGTAAATTAGCCGGTATTCATTTAGCGACTTTTAGCAACGCAGGCAATCAGCATGATGGCTTGTCGGACGCGGAATACTCGCAAATATCGGGTCAAACGGAATTCGACGTGCGCCACGAGGCTATTCAAAAACTGAATCCAAGTCTGGATATGATTTCGTTGATTAAGCCATTTATCCCGAATCAGGAGGAAGGAAAGTCGATCAGTAAACGTATTTCAGCGAATCAAATTCCGCCAGCCAAATAAAGATTATTTGAGTTTGGGATTGTTGTGGTGACGCTCCGCATCGCGGATCGATTTCTTTTGCATGTTTTTTTCCAGCGCTTCTGTGAGGTTAACGCCCGTTTGATTAGCCAAACAAATCAACACAAACAGCACATCTGCCATTTCATCTCCCAAGTCTTTTTGCTTGTCGGACTCCTTTTCAGATTGTTCTCCGTAGCGACGGGCAATAATGCGCGCTACTTCGCCCACCTCTTCCGTCAGCATGGCCATGTTGGTCAATTCGCTAAAGTACCGAACGCCTACGGTTTGAATCCAGGTGTCTACTTGTTTTTGGGCTTCTGCTAAGGTCATATGGCTGGGTTTTTAGAATCGATGATGATCGTGACGGGTCCGTCATTACATAAACTTACTTGCATGTCGGCACCAAAAACACCCGTTTGAATCGGTCCACCCATCATTTCTGAAAGTTGGTGAATCATTTGTTCATACAAGGGAATCGCTTGTTCCGGTCGGGCGGCTGCTATATAACTCGGCCGATTTCCCTTTCGGGTATCCGCGTACAAGGTAAATTGGCTCACTAATAAAATCTGTCCATCGACCTGTGCAAGTGATAAATTCATTTTGCCTTCGGCATCGGAAAATATCCGTAATCCATGGATTTTCCCGGCTAGATAGTTGACATCCGCCGGCGTATCATCCACATGAATGCCGAGAAGAATAACGAATCCTTTGCCGATGGAGGCGTGAAGTTTTTCTTCTATATGCAGCTGGGCTGAACTCGCGCGCTGTATCACGGCTATCATCGGCTATAACAAGAAATAGACGATGAGGAAATAAACACCATAACCTAAGATGTCATTGGTCGTTGTGATGAACGGACCCGATGCCACGGCCGGATTAATTTTGAGTTGGTTTAACACCAAAGGCGTAATGGTTCCCATGAGTGAGGCCAACATAACCACGGCGAATAGCGAAAGTGACACCGTGATGGATAACATAATCTCGCCTTTGTCGATGAGCATCGAACATCCGAAGGCGAAAATAGCGGCAATCATCGCGTTGATTAAGGCGACCACAAATACCTTTTGAAGACGTTTCCAGAGGGTGGTATCTAAACCACTTTTATCTGCTAGTGATTGTACGATCAGTGACGAAGACTGAATCCCTACGTTTCCACCGGTGGATCCGATCAACGGAATAAACGCTGAAATAGCGGGCAATAGGGCAATCGTATCGTCGAAACGATCAATGATTTTGGCAGCTAAAAAACTACCCACCATACCGCCAATTAACCAGGGTAAACGCGAACGTACTAAAAGCCAAACAGAGTCATCTTCCTCTACGTCTTCCGAGATACCGGCCATGACCTGAATATCCTCTTGTGCGGATTCTGTGATGAAATCGACCACGTCATCGATCGTAATGCGGCCTAATAAACGGCCTTGAATATTCACGACTGGAATGGCTTCCAGGTCATATTTTTGCATTAAATCAGCCACTTCTTCACCGGATCTGTAAGTTTGAACCGAAACGATTTCATCCGCTTCGAAAACATCTTGGATCTTGGATCCACGTTTGGCTAAAATGATTTTTTTCAATGAAACGGTACCCAATAAAATACCGTCATCATCTACCACATAGACGGAATAAACTTTCTCTACATCTTCGGCTTGTCGGCGAATCTCCTCCACACATTCCGTCACGGTCTGTGTCACATTGATTTTAATTAACTCCTTTTGCATCAAACCGCCTGCACAATCCTCATCGTAATGCATGAGGTCAATGATGAAACGCGCTTGTTCACGGTCCTTCAATAGGGCGATGACTTCTTCGCGAATGCGGACAGGTTGTTCGTTCAGAATATCCACGGCATCATCGGAATCGACGATGTTAATGTATTCCGAGATTTCTTTGGAGGTAAAGTTCTTGAGGAACTTTTTGCGGTCATCGGTATCCAAAGCGGAGATGATGGCAGCGGCAATTTTAGTGTCCAGTAATTGGACTAAATATTTTGATTCATCGCCGTTCAGTTCATATAAAATGCTAGTGATATCGGCAGGGAAAAGGTCTTCAATTTTGGCAATAATCTCTTCGTTCGCTTGGGCTGTAATCAGCTGGCGAATATCTTCTAAAAACTCTTTGGTGAGTTCGAACGGAAGGTGCTGTACGTTGATTTCTTCCATGAGATTCGATTTTGAAAAGATTGAAGGCGCAAGTACGGAAATTTTGACGGAAAACGTATGTCTCTAAACCGTTAAATTATGCACCTGGGTAACCTTGTGCTTCCCATAAATGGGTCAATTCCACAAATTCGGCCACGCCTAATTGCTCGGCGCGCTTGGTCAACAAAGGGTGATCAGGTAATTGCATGGCGCGCAAGGCGTTTCGCAAGGTTTTGCGCCGCTGGTTGAATGCCATCTTCACGACAATCTTGAATTTCGCTGGGTCGCAAGCTAGTTTTTTGTCCCAATTCCGGCGCATGCGAATGACACCCGAATTTACTTTGGGAGGTGGGGTAAACACCTCAGGGCCTAAACTGAACAGGTATTCGATGTCATAGTAGGCTTGCAAAAGGACACTTAAAATGCCATAATCTTTATTGCCAGGTTTGGCGGCCAGGCGCATGGCCACTTCTTTTTGCAGCATGCCCACGACTTCCACGCATTGATCTTTGTATTCCAATACGCGGAAAAATATTTGTGTGGAAATGAAATAGGGGAAGTTGCCCACGATCGCGAATTTTTCCTCGCCGAAGATATTTTCTAAGGGGTAGCGTAGAAAATCACCGTCAATTAATCGGGTTCCTGTAAATTCTAGGTAATGCTTGCGCAGGTAGTCGACAGATTCTTTGTCGATTTCAATTAAGGATGTTTCGTAGGCTTCTTTTTTAACGAGAAATTGGGTGAGAACCCCCATCCCTGGGCCTATTTCCAAGACTTTTTGGTATTCACCTTGAGGCTGAAGGCCATTCACAATACGCTGTGCGGCGTCCAAATCATTTAAAAAGTGTTGACCTAAATTCTTTTTTGCTCTTACTTGCACGTGTTCTTGGGGCTTAAGGGTACGCGAAATTACGCCCTTTTTTGTACATTTAAGCAAAAAAAGGGATTAATGCCATGGCAGTTTGGGCAAACAAAACAAAGGAAGATCTAATTCACGAAATCCAAGAGCTGAAAAAGCAATTGGACGTGTTGGAAATTAACGATGGAATTGCCTCGGAAGCGACTTCGAAAGAAAACCTCATTCAGACCATTGCTGGCCTCAAGTTATTTGGCATCATTATGGCGCTCGACGGCACCATCGTATATGCAAATGCGTTCACGCATACATTACTGGATTATTCCTCCAATGAATTAAACGGGAAAGATTTTTTTGCCACCCTATTGCCGCAAGGCGAGACTGAGGACCGTCGCGCTTCCTTCCAAAAAGCCATTGATTCGGGTGGTTTATTTGAAGATCGGGAACGAAATTACATCACCAAAACCGGTGCTACGAAATGGGTAGAAGTGGCTTCCACCATTGTGAAGGCGTCCAATAATACGTCTTATTTAAGTATCATTGGGGAGGATATCACCGAGCGAAAGAAGGTGACGGAAGCGCTTTCGCGATCCAATGCCCAGCTGCAAGATTTAATTAATAATACCACAGACCTCATTCAAATTACCGGTGTGTCTGGTCGGTTTTTATTTGTCAATAAAGCCTGGCTTGAAACGCTGGGCTATTCCGAGGAGGAAGCCCGCGACTTGCGCATGCAAGATGTCTTGCACCCGGAATTCGCACACATCACACAAGCGCAATTTGATCTCTTAGCCCGAGGCGAAGAGCTGCCTGAATTTACCGCTGTATTTAAGCGAAAGGACGGTCGGCGTCTCTACGTTTCCGGCTCAGCGACGTGTCGGTTCGAACGCGGAGCACCCACAGCCTACCGCTGTATTTTACATAATTCCACGGCGAAAGTCCGTGCGGAGCGTGCCAATAAGCTCTTTTCGTCAATCGCGCAAGTAGCAATTAGTTCCACGAATTTGGATGACTTTTATGTCAATATCCATAAGCAGTTGGGCGAGGTCATCGACGTCAAGAACTTCTTTATTGCCCAATATGATCCGGGGAAAAGCTTTTTGTATTTCCCGTATTACATCGATGAGTATTTTGATTCGCGGGTTCATTTTACCAAACGTAAGCTGGGGAATGGACTGACGGAATATGCGATTATGGCGAATAAGCCATTGATTTTGCATGATGATGATATACACCAACTAGCCGCGGAGAAGAAGATTTACCTCTATGGTGTCGTTCCTAAAGTGATGCTTTGCGTACCGCTGCGTATCGGTGATCGGGTTACCGGGATCATTGGGGTTAAATCCTATGAGCGGGCCAATAAATACGAGAACCGCGATTTAGAATTACTGGACTTTATTTCGAGCCAAGTGGCGGTCGCCATTGCGCGCAAGCAAGCGGAAGAGGCTTTAGCTAGGGAAACGGCCCGATTAAATGCGATTTTTGAAGGAAGTTCCCACTTAATGTGGTCAGTGAATAAACGCCTCATGCTCACAAGCTTTAACCAAGAGTATGCCGAACTCCTAGAAAAACAATTACAGATTAAACCGCAATTGAATTTCAGTACAGAAAGTATGGGATTCCAGCTGGTGGCCCCACAAGAACGCCGACCGCTCGAAGACAAATACAAGCTTGCCTTTAGAGGCCAAAAACAACATTTTGAATTGGAGTTGATGACCAAATCCGGCGAGGAAAAGTGGTTGGAAATCTACCTAAACCCCATTCAATCCGGAGGTAATATTTCGGAGGTTTCAGGCATTGCGCGGGATATCACGGATTTAAAGAAATACCAAGCTGAACTCGTTGAGGCAAGGGAGCAGGCGGAACATTCTTTGAAAGTGAAGGAGCAGTTTTTGGCCAATATGTCCCATGAGATTCGTACGCCGATGAACGGGGTGATTGGAATGGTGGATTTATTGTGTGATTCGCCGTTGAATGAAGACCAACAAGATTACTTGCAAACCATACGGAAGTCATCCGAAACCTTATTGCATATCCTAAATGACATTTTGGATTTAGCCAAAATCGAAGCCGGGAAAATGGTGCTCCATCCGGCTGATTTGGTATTTGAGGATTTACTGGACCGACTGATGTCCTTGTTTACGCCGATTGCCCATCAGAAAGGGAATAAGGTGGCGTATACGATTGCGGCGGATGTGCCTAAAGTTGTCGTGGCTGATGAGACCCGTTTGTTACAAATTCTATCCAATCTGACGTCCAATGCCTTGAAGTTCACGGAGAATGGATCGGTGACGATTTCGGTTTCTACGGCTCATTTGACATCGAAACGTGTGGAATTGATGTTTCGCGTGACGGATACGGGGATAGGAATTAGTCCGACCAATTTGAAGAAATTGTTCTCTGCCTTCCAGCAATTAGATAATTCAACGTCCAAGAATTATGGGGGAACCGGGTTGGGATTAGCCATTTCGCGGGAATTCTGTAAGATGATGGATGGCGATATTGGGGTAGAATCGGAGGAAGGAAAGGGAAGTACGTTTTGGTTTACGGTCCAATTGGCAATAGGTGATGCGTCCAAAGCATCCTCGATTCAGCAGGCTGATCGATTTGATATTGCAGGAACCTTAACCGAGGTGCATGCCCGCATTTTATTGGTGGATGATAACGCCACGAATCGGAAAGTTGCCTCACAGATTTTAGCCAAAGCTGGATGTGTGATTGAAACGGCAACCAGTGGTCAGGAGGCAATTGACCGTTTGGCCCAAGATGCTGATTTTGATTTGGTCTTAATGGATATTCAGATGCCCGAGATGGATGGGATGGAGACGACGCGCCGACTGAAAGCTTCGGGGCAGGCATTGCCGCCTATCGTCGCGATGACGGCCTATGCGATGAAAGAAGATCGGGA
>CAZUAZ010000030.1:0-11541 GCA_964618445.1 uncultured Aquirufa sp.
ACTGCTTGGCCTCCAAATAACTTAACGCCAAGACGTTTACTATGTGATTCGCGCCCGTTTTTCGACGATCCGGCGCCTTTCTTATGTGCCATGTTTTTTTATTTTATGCGTATAAAACGCTAATGTTCAATTATTTAACAGAAATACCTTCGATTAACACCTGTGTCAAATCTTGACGGTGTCCATTCATTTTTTGGTATGATTTTCTACGTTTCTTTTTGAAGACCAAAACCTTCTCGCCACGAACGTGTGCTAAGATTTTAGCTTGAACAGTCGCCCCAGCTACTGTGGGTGCTCCTACGGAAATCTTTCCGTCATTGTCAACAAGTAATACCTTGTCGATAACCAGTGCAGCGCCTTCCGCTCCCGCCAAACGGTGGGTGTATACGGTACGGTCTTTTTCTACTTTAAATTGCTGCCCGGCAATTTCTACGATTGCGTACATTTTAGATGTATTTAAGTGAAACAATCCCACGAGGCCAGGTCGTTACCTTTACAAAGCCTTTTAAATGGGGTCGCAAATATAAAAAGTATTTAGAACAAAGGCAAACCCTAGTCGTAAATAAATTCTCCGTAAGTACTTTTTATGGTCAATTTCTTGACTGGAGCCGCTTCCACGCGGCCAACAACCCGAGCTGGAATGCCAAATGACTCCGAAATCTGCATGATCTCCTCTGCAAATTCAGGCGACACATAAATCTCCATTCGGTGACCCATATTAAATACCTGATACATTTCCTGGAAGCTTGTGCCGCTCTCTTTTTGAATCAAATCAAACAGCGGTGGAATCGGAAATAAATTATCCTTAATCACATGAACGCCCTCCACAAAGTGCATCACCTTCGTCTGCGCACCACCCGAACAATGCACCATGCCGTGAATATGTGCACGCATAGCGCCTAAAATAGCCTTAATAACCGGCGCATAGGTACGCGTGGGGGACAAAATTAATTGGCCTACATTTAAAGGTGTACCCGGTACCGCTTCCGTCAACGAACGAGATCCAGAATAAACCAAATCCGATGGAACAGATGGATCAAAACTTTCCGGATATTTTCCGGCGAGGTAATTACCCAGCACGTCATGACGCGCTGAAGTCAAGCCATTGCTGCCCATGCCTCCATTATAAATTTTTTCATAGGTCGCTTGGCCATCTGAAGCTAGGCCGATAATCACATCGCCCGCCTGAATGTTGCCATTCGAAATGACATCCGAACGCTTCATCCGACCAATCACCGTACTATCTACAATAATCGTACGTACCAAATCCCCTACGTCGGCCGTTTCTCCTCCCGTACTATAAATTCCTAAACCATTCTCCCGCAACATCTCCAACACCTCTTCGGTCCCATTGATAATCTCCGCAATCACTTCACCAGGAATCAAATTCTTATTCCGACCGATCGTGCTCGAAAGCAACATTTGATCCGTCGCTCCCACACAAATCAAATCATCCGTATTCATCACGACCGCATCTTGCGCAATCCCTCTCCACACGGAAATATCCCCTGTTTCTTTCCAATATAAATAGGCCAAGGAAGACTTGGTCCCCGCTCCATCTGCATGCATGATGTTGCAATAATCCGCATCTCCGCCCAAAACATCCGGAGATATTTTGCAGAAAGCCTGTGGAAATAAGCCCTTATCTAGCTTGGAAATGGCCTTATGAACATCTTCTTTAGAAGCCGAAACTCCCCGTTGCATGTAGCGATCGGTTGACATATTACGCTTTGGTTAATTGAGCAAATTCTTTGGCAAAATACGTCAGAATGACCTGAGCACCAGCCCGTTTAATCGATAATAAACTTTCCAACATCGCCTTTTCGCCGTCCAACCAGCCATGTTGAGCGGCTGCTTTGATCATGGCATATTCGCCCGAAACATTGTACGCGGCAATCGGCAAGTGACTATTTTCGCGCAACAAAGCAATGATATCTAAATAGGCCAAAGCGGGTTTAACCATGAGAAAATCCGCGCCTTCTGCCTCATCTAATTCCAATTCAATTAATGCTTCCCGGCGATTCGCAGGGTTCATTTGATAGGATTTTTTATCGCCAAATTTAGGTGCTGACTCCAATGCATCCCGGAAAGGGCCATAAAAAGCAGACGCATATTTGGCCGTATACGCCATTATTCCCACCTGTGAGAATCCAGCGCCATCCAAAGCTTCGCGCAAATAACCGACACGACCATCCATCATGTCAGATGGGCCGATTAATCGAGAGCCCGCTTGCGCTTGCGCAATAGCCATTTTGGCAAGAACCGGCAAGGTTTCATCGTTTAAGATTTGACCATCTTTGACGATACCATCATGTCCATCCGAACTGTATGGATCCATGGCCACATCGGTCAATAAAGATATTTCTGGGAAACGGCTCGAAACCGCGTGGATCGCTTCTAGATACAAAGAGCCTTTTCGGTGACTTTCCGAGGCCATTGAGTCCTTTAACGACTCCTCCACCTGAGGAAATAAGGCGAATGAACGAATGCCCAAAGAGACACATGATTCAATTTCTTTTAACAATAAGTCCGTTGAATAACGAAAGATGCCCGGCATGGAGGAAATTTCCGTTTGGATTCCCGAACCAGCCTGAACAAATAGCGGAAATAACATGTCCTTCACGGACAGGCGAGTCTCCTCGACCATATCACGAATGACTGCACTTTGACGATTTCTACGGGGCCTTTGTAGCATAACGATGAATTTAAGCGACAAAGGTAGGAATTTATTGCGGCAGTTTGGACAGGATTTCGCTTAATTTCAGCTGTACTTGATGGAGCGCCGCCGCCTGTTCCGCAAATTCCCCTCGAGTCACAAAACCATAATCAGGAATGGCTGCCTCCGCCACTTGCGCGACTGTTTCATCCCTCAGAAAATCAATCAGGTCTACTTGGAGCACTGTGGCAATTTGGCCCAAACGATAGAGCGTTAACTCCGTTTTACCACGTTCGATTTTAGAATAAGCGGACATCGTAATGCCCATCTGCATCGCCATAAATTCTTGACTAAGATCTTGTAACTGGCGAAATTTGCGAATCCGCATCGAATATTCTTTCATAGAGGCAAATATCAAAAACATATAGGCTATACCGTTTATGCAATTTAGCCAAATTAGTTCCTATTTAGCCCTAAATATGCTGATTTGGACTGTTTGCCAGCTGAAATGCAGCTAATGAAGCCGAATTTTGGATCTCTAAACGCATCGGAGATTCCTTAAATTCCAAGCCAACAAATGCCATCAAGTCACCTATTCGTTTAGCCAATGGCTCATTGCCTTCCACCCAAATTCGCCAAAAATCACTTAGCGGTGCTTCGTATACTTTTTCTACCAAAGCATAGAAATCGGCCCGCGTATATCCTTTTTTGAATTCCGACTTCATGGCCAATAGCACATCGCGCAGGGATTTCTGGTGATTGAATTTTTGGCGAATCATCAAATCCAAAGCCAACGCCACCAGCGCACCCTTGAAATAAATGGATACCCGCTTCCCCGGCAAGGCCTGGCCGTAGCCATCCAGCCATAAGTCAATCGAACTTTCGACCAAAGATTGCTTGGACGCGCCATCCCGCTCAAAATGTAATTTCAAATTCCCGAGCAACATGCCCACATATTCATCGGCAGTTACCACGCCAGACGCCCACAAAAACCAATCTCCCAAATACGTAGTAATCCCCTCAATCACCCAACCCGTATCGAAAATCACTTGCCGCGTGTAATCATAGGGCAACAATTCCTTCGGCCGGATCGTGGCCACATTCCACACATGAAACAATTCATGCGATGCCAAACCAATCAAATCATCATACGAATCCCGATCCTCCGGCCCCATCACCATCATCGTAGATGCCGTATGCTCCACCCCATGGTAAAATGGCTTCGGACAAATCCAATGTAAAAAATGATATTTCTTACCCGGAAATCCTTCCATGTACGCAATCTGGTAGTCCGTAAATCGCACATAGGCTTGCAACAAACGAGGTGAAAAATGGTGTTTCGGCCCGACGCCCTGTACATAAAACGTAACGCCATGGGATTGCCACCGATGCGAAAAAACTTCTGGAGCTGCAATAAATGGTGAATCTACCAATTCGCGATACGTTTTCGCGCGTAAACTAGACCCGTAAGTAGCTAAAGCACAGGCAGTTTTCCGATGCCCCGGCAGCGTGATTTTTACCTCACAAGGCCTGTTTTCTCCCCGATGCGGAAAAACCAAACACGCAATAAAATTGATGTATAATAGATCCGACTGCGAAACGCAGCCTCCAGCATCCGGCTGATCCGCAAAATACGTGTATGACAAAACAACAGGCTCCACCGAATCCACATCCAACGTCCAGGTAGATAAACCCGACTTAACAATCGAACCTCTTGATGTCTGAATCGTAGCTATATTTTTAGCAAAATATTGTGCCTGATACCGGCCCGGCCGCCAAATAGGCAAATGAATTTCCTGTGGCCCCACACGCTGCGGCGTAAACTCAAGTGAGATCGACAAAAAGCGATCCTCCCCCTCAATCTGATAGCGCAACAAACGACTCATGCTAATACCTCCTGTAAAATTTGCAACGAACGTAAGTCGCCAAACGACTCCATGTGCAATTGATAATAATAAATTAATGCTGCCAACACGGCTTGCCGTTGGCCCCGCTTCATCACCACCTCTTGCCCATAAACTGCACCAAATAGTGCACTTAACGCTTCCGCATCAATCCCCGCCAAACCTGGAACGCCGGCCGCACGTAATTGCTCCAAAAATTCAGACACCAAGCCTGGGTAAAACCCCAGAAACTCCGTCAAATTCCACAAGAATTGCAAATGAAAATTTTCCGTATGCCCAGGAGCCTGATCCAAAAACTGAAACGACGATTCCAGAAATTCAAATAACACCGGATTCGCCTCCTCCTCCTTCAACACTTTTGACAAGACCTCACTCAAAAACAAGGCAATGCTCGAATAAGCAATGTCAAAGGGGATTTTTCGGTATGGGAAATAGCATTTGGCAGAAGAAATACGATGAATTCCCTTGCCTGGTTTGTGAAAAACTTCGAGGTCCAATAAGGTCAATGGCTGGAAAAGTGCCATTTTATGTTTGGCCTTCACGGATCGTACCCCATTTTCAATGTAGGTGGTAATCCCACATTCAGCCGTATAAATCGTGACCAGCAACGATGATTCGCGGTACCGCATATTAGAAATCACCAAGCCTTTGGTCTTCGTTAACATGCCTCCGCTTCCAATCCAATTTCAACACGCAAACGCTCCAAAATTTCTTCAGGCGTTGCCGACTCATCAAAGCGAATGGGTTCACGGAATTCAACCGTTAAGGTTGTATTTCGCTTCCGCATCAACAAGCCTTTTTTATCAAATGCACGTCGGAATCCATTGATGCGCACAGGCACTACAATCGGATTTTCTCCTTTAATCAGGTGAGCCGTTCCCTTCCGCAACGGGGCAAACGCGCGTGTCGTACCTTGTGGAAAACTCACGACCCAGCCAAATTTCAAGCCCTTCCCAATCTTCTCCACCGCTGCCAAATCGACTTCGCGCTTCACATCTTTCCCCTCTGCACGCCACGAACGATTCACTAAAATCGCCCCAGCAAAGGCCAAAACTCGAGGCAATAAGCCATCATTTTTCATAGTTTCAGACGCCGCTACATAGAATAGATTGGACCGCGGGGCCAACAAATAAATCGGATAATTCAAGGAATTTCGAAAGCCCCATTTGACCGAAAAAAAGATGTGATACAAGCAAACCACATCCATAAAATAGGTTTGGTGATTGGGTAAAAACAAGACGCCTTGCATCGGCAAATCGTCTAAATACTCCGTCCCCGTAACCTTTGTTTTGTTATAAACATTCAATCGATTGTAGGAAATAAAGCCAAGAATCATCACGATAATTCGCTTAAATAAAATTGGGCTACCAAAGGGATCTCTTCCCCCCAAACCCAACGTATCCATGAATCTAAATAGCTTACCTAATTTCGTTTCCATATTAAAATCCTCCCTTTTTTACCGCCGGCTTTACTGGCGCCGACTTCTTCACGGGTGCTGCTTTTTTAGCTGGTGACACCCCACGATAATAACTTAAAAACCGCTTTAAAAATGCATCTTTTTCATCCGCTGCGGCCTCCACAACGGCCAACTTTCCCTTTTTATCTCCCTTCACCGCCTCGCGAATCGCCGCAAGAAACGCATTATCCGACGAATAAACACCTAATTCGCCATTAAAATAGGCAAAATAATACCAAAGGTCCTCCGACAATTCCCAATAGCCATAGAACTCTTCTTTGCTAGGCTTTTTAATCACCTCCATATATCCTTTCACCGTACTATTCACATCCACCGGACCCACATTCACGAGTGGCAATCCCCCCACGGAATAAAATGAAGAGGTATTCGGCGACCAAACCCAACGAACCGCTGAAAGATTAATACTGCCCGCAAATTCCGGCGCTACTTTGTCTAAGCCCAAATGTACTTGATCCATTTTGGTGCGAATCGCCTCCGGAATTGCACGCCCCAACACCTGTGTTGCTCGCTTTAGATAGGCATCTCGATTCTCAGGTTCATCTGCGGACTCTCCAGGTATTCCTTCATCCAATCCAAACTTGACAATGCGATCGCCCATCACTTTGAGTAGATTTGGCGGGAAAGCAAATTGCAAACTTAACCACGTCTCCAAACGTGGCACCAAGGAATCCGTGGACATATCTATTTTCCCAAATGCCTTGATCGGCTTATTCCCTGTAAATAATTGCACCGCTCCTTCCGCCTCCATGCGCCGCTTTTCTACAAACAAACGAATTTCGGAATCCTTTCCCTTGACCTCATAACGATCTTTTTCTTCCACAACTTCTCCCTCCGCTTGAAACAAAACGGGATCTAAATCATCTGAAACTGGCCCTAAAAATGTCGGGTATAATTTATTATCCGCATTGATAAATATTCCGGCAGTGACTGGCCGACCGGCCTCATCGCGAACACTTGGATCTAGCTTGAGCGTTGGCGTTTCCCCCTTCGCATTCTCAAACGGAATCCACGCCGCCTTAAAATTGGGTAAGCCCAAAACGGGACGCAGAAATCCTTTAAACTGTAAATTTGCCTTCCCGGAATTCAGCGCAACTTCACCCTTAAATTGCTGATGTTTACTAAAATTTAATGGCGTTTTCTCGGCAATTAAGCCCTCCGCGGTAATGACTGTTTCTGTTTTTTTATTCGCCAAAACCGACTCCACAAAGGCAAAATTGCGCAAGCTCACCTTCACCGTATCCCCATCACTCCGCGGATACAAATAATTCGCCTCGCCCTTCCAAGATGTCGAATTGCCTTCGGTTACTTTTAAGTCGGCTAACATATGTGTTCCGTTTAACAAGGCTCTAGCGCCGGTAAACGGTTTGAAGGCGCCATCTTTTTGTAAACCAAAAAGCCCTTTGGCCGGATAAATTTGGCTCGGTCCGGAGCCTACCTCTTTGACGCCTCCGAGCGATAAAATTTGCCCTTTCAAATCATATTCTGCTGTATTTGCACGAATGAGCCCTTGGGAATGATCCGGAATTAAGCTGTCATTTTCTACCCAGCGCTGTAGTTCAAACCCCGACTTCCCTGTCATTTTAAACGTCTGATTTTGCGTATCCCACACAGCATCTTTGAGCGTACTTTGGTAGGCAATGAACGGAAAAACAATGGGGCTTTCCTCGCCTTTCATCGGCTTGATTGTCATTCTTCCAGTACCCACGATCGCGTCAATGGTTACTGATTGCGCTTGAACCGCAGGCTTGAACAAAGCCATTTGTCGGCCTATCTTCATCTCCACCTGATCTCCATGCCAGGAATTTGCATTCAACCGGAAATTATTCCCCACGAATACCCCATCACTAAACGTCATTTTTCCTTGGGCAAATACTTGTTTTTGATGCATGCCGAGTCGGCCTTCCAATTGCACCTGATTTTGGAAAAGCGAAATTGACATTTTTTCAGGTTGGATCCACAAACTGTCTTGCGATGGAATCCAGCGCAAACTATGGGCCGGAATTTTAGCTTCCGGGAAAATAGATTTGCCTCCAAAAACGGATGTTATTTTAGCTTCTGTTCCCGATGAAATCAATGAATCGGGATAAAAATGGGTTGCTTTTTCTTGGGCAAGTAGACCGAGATATTGCAAACTACCTTGGCTTTGCAGACCCGCGCGATTCATGGTTAGTGGCGCGCTAAGTGTGTATTTGGCTTGTCCTTTATAAATCTCAAGTGGCGATTTGCTGGTATATTGAAAGCCAAAAGATTGGTCGGGCATTAACACCAAAGAGGCCTTCAAGGTAGGCAGTAGCCCTTCCGAATAAAAATTCCCCTGAAACGTTATTTCCTTTTGGGTGAGGCTATCTAATTCGATACGCGGAACTTTGAAATAATGCTTTTTGGTATACACCCCTTGCGCGCGCCAATCTTCATCGAAATAAGAAACGACGCCATTCGGAATGAGTAATTTAGGGTAGGCTGCGATTCCGTTTCGACCTGATTTGTTGGATGGAGGACTAAGTAAAATGGTCCCGGCTTCGTATTTAAATTGACCGCCCACCTCATGGGAGCTGTTTTTTGGCAGGAAAGTAATGGAATCAATCTTGGGAAATTGGACCGCAAAATTGGTGAAATTGAAATAAAATGCGGGGCCACGAAAGCGGTAATTGCCTATTTTTATCTCGCCTTTAAAATCGAAATCACGTCCTTGGCTAAATGAAATTTGGGAATCGGACGGAAGGAAATTAGCCTTCAGTGAATCAGACACCATGACTTCTTTGATCCCGCGCACCATGAGTTTTTTTTGTGCCAAATCAAGGGAAATATTAGCCGAATCCCGAGGTACCAAATTGCCATAGGAAGGAACATAAAACCGATCAAAGTCTTTTTTAGCAAACTTAACTTGCGCATAATGTTTCCCAAGGCGCGTCCAAGAAACCCGGTCGGTGGACGCTTGATAATTCAACAAACCTGCACGCTTAAATTGTTCGAATCCACCTTGTAGCGTTTTGGGATCCCGCTGATACCGGGTGGCGATATCGCCTAAATAGGCCTCATTCTGTTTCGTTTCATTCAGATAATTATACAATATGCGAAGCGGGTCATAGGTCAAAATACCTTTTTCGGAGTCGATACGCTCAGCATCAAAAAAATCGAATGACTCAACCCAAGCAGGTACTTGAGCCCGCCCCGAGACACGGTAAAAATCGATCATGCGGGCAGCCACTTTTAGAATGGCCAAATCCCCAGCAATACGCATTTGATGAAAACTTTCTTCAAACATTTGCTTGCTTTCGTTCAGATTTATGTGCCAGGCTTCCTCTCCGGGAACCCAATTCGCGCGCACATTGGCATGATAAAGGGAATCTTTAGGGCCTACAAACGCCGTGAATTCGCCCTGCGGCATCTGAATTTTCTCGTCGGCACTGATGAATGCCAATGGCGTCTTAAACTCGGCCAATTTCTGTTTTTGCGCATAGACTTCAATCCGCGCCGGCGAAGATCCAACAGCGGAAATTCCTTGCTTGTTATCCTGTATGTTTAGGCGGCCAAACGCCTTCCAATACAAGCCTTGCAACGGCTCTTTTAATTCTGTTTTTGACTGGAAATCAAAGGGGAAAAATGGCGTACCTGCTTTGCGTTTGAGGGATAATTTACCTGACCCTTCGAGCAGACGTTCGCCTAACTTCAGGGTTCCTTCTTGGCTGACCAATACCCCTTTCCGCGGAATTAATTGGAATGCTTTCATCTCCCAATCCCCGTAAGCACCACCTTTCAGGCGTGCTAGCGTCCCGATTCCAAGCCGATCTTTGATCGACCATTGAAATGAATCAGGCGCGAGTTCAAGGCTATCGCGTGAAATTTTGGATTGTAAAACGGCCTTACTCCATGTCAGCGTAGGTCCGTTTGAAAATGTAAACGTAGGTGTCGTGTCACTGAGGGGAGATTCGGAATCCCAACTATCCGCTTCGGAAACGACGGCTTGGCTTTGGTACCACGCGAGGTGTAGGTTTCCTTGGATTCGAATTTGGTAGTTTCCTGTTCCGGTCAGCGTATGATTATACTGCCAGGAATCGATTTGTTCGAGTAGCGCGATGGCTATTTTGGGATCTTTTGCTTCGAGTATTTTTGGCCAAATCTGCAGCAATTCCGATTGTAATTCAGCGGTAGATTGGAGGTAGACGCGCACGAATAAGTAGGCGATTTGAGGCGAACGCATGCCTTTTGTGGCCATTTGGGTGATTTGCGTGCGTAGGTTTTCTTGCGGAGTGGACTGCCAAAATGTACTCCATTTGGCGGCAATTTGAGGGGCATCTTGGTATTTGCTTTGAAGCATCCAGCTGGAAACCTCGCTGGCAAAGCGATCCGGATTACCTGAAAATTGCTGGGCATGCAGTGCCTTTGGCATAACCAGGCAAATGCACAAACACCAAATAATTCGATTCCACATGGGGGTAAAAATACGTAAAAATTGCAGATATTTGTTGGCACAAATCCCCCAATCATGTCGAACGTCCTTTCCTTATTTTCCTCCATTAAAGCATTTGTATTTGATGTAGATGGTGTGATGACGGATGGTTCCGTGCATGTGCTGGAAAGTGGGGAACATTACCGCACGTTTTTTATTCGCGATGGGTATGCGATTGAGCGGGCGCGGATGGCGGAATATCGGATGTGTGTGATTACGGGCGGGGGCCATGCCGGCGTAAAAAAGCGTTTAGAAAATCTAAAATTTCAGGATATTTATTTCGGATTGGGGGGCAAGGACAAATTGGAAACCTATTTGGAGTGGTTGGCCCAAACCGGCTTACAAGAATCCGAAGTATTATACATGGGCGATGATGTGCCCGACTTAAAAATCTTGTCACGACCGGAGGTGTTGAGTACGTGTCCGGCGGATGCGATTCCGGAGATCCAACAAGCGGTCAAATATGTTTCGCCGTTTGGAGGGGGAAAAGGAGCTGTGCGGGATGTGATTGAAAAAGTAATGAAACTACAAGGAAAATGGCATTAATCTTACCCGTAAAGGGCGTTTCGCCTGTGTTTGGCGCGGAAAATTGGCAAGCGCCGAATGCCACCATTGTGGGTGATGTGACCTTTGGGGAGCATTGCACGGTTTGGTTTAATGCGGTGGTTCGCGGGGACGTGAATCGGATTCGCATTGGAAATTATACGAATATTCAAGATGGTGCCGTGATTCATTGTACGTACCAAAAGACCGAAACGACAATCGGAAATTACGTGTCGGTGGCGCATAACGCCATTGTTCATGGTTGTACGATTGAAGATCATGTGCTGATCGGAATGGGCGCTATTGTGATGGACGGGGCCGTGATCGAAACCGGATCTATCATTGCCGCGGGAGCTGTAGTCACGTCAAATACGCGTGTGCCGGCTGGCAGTATTTATGCGGGGAACCCGGCAAAATTTTTGAAGCCGGTGAGTGACGATGCGGCAGGTGTTTTCATGCGGACGGCGATGAATTATGTGGAGTATGCGAAATGGTTTCACCAGTAGACGCT
>CAZUAZ010000030.1:11641-25429 GCA_964618445.1 uncultured Aquirufa sp.
TGCGGACGGCGATGAATTATGTGGAGTATGCGAAATGGTTTCACCAGTAGACGCTGGACGTTAGCCGCGCTCCATTCGAACATATCTTTTCCCAGACTTCTCAAAGGTAGTCGGACGTGCAATTAGGCCGAATTTCTCGTAAAAGGCCTGTTTTTCGACCCGGGCATGACACCAAATGTTTTGACCTGGATGCGTATCCATCACATGTTGCAATAAATAAGAACCATACCCCTTTCCTTGCTCGGAGGTAAGTGTCGCAAATTTTCGAAATTGCAGGCCTTCGGGTGTTTCGAAAAGTGAAATGATGGATACCACTTGATCGCCTAAGACTACACCAAGATGTTGGGCACCCGCATCCGCTGGAAGCCGCACAAAGCTTGGGTCGCGCTCCGGCCACATGACCTGATGGCGAATTTGCCAAACCGTTTCGAGGGGGATAGTTTGAATGAACATCCTTCAAATTTAGCTACGTATTTTCCAAGATATTGCGTATCATGCAGTAAAATTTATTTCTTTTTATCCGATGAATCCAAACTTTCCCGCCTTCAAACGGCTCATCACGAACCCCATTTTATTCAAGATTTTTATCTTTCAAAAGCTATCCGCTGCATTTTGGGCTGGACTTTCGATCGCCCATTTCGATGAAAAAACATGCGTCGTGCGGGTGAAATATTCCTGGTTTAGCCAAAACCCCTTTCGCTCCATCTACTTCGCCGTTGAGGCTATGGCCGCGGAAATGAGCGCGGGGATGCTGGCCTTCGGTCAAGTATACAAACGCGATCCCGCCGTCAGCATGTTAGTAGAAAAAGTAGAGGCTACATTTACCAAAAAAGCAACCGGCGTCGTACACTTCACGTGCGAAGATGGCCTCGCATTTAAAGCCGCAGTCGAAGAAGCACTCGTGAACAATTCAGGGAGCAAATTGGTTTCGAAATCGGTGGGAACAAATTCAGCTGGCCAACAAGTCGCTGAATTTACGATCTCATGGACCTTTAAAGCGAAGAATTGAAATGACATCTTATGAATTACATGCAGCGGGAACGCGTGGCGCGGCAGATCATGGCTGGTTGAAAAGTTTTCACACCTTCAGTTTTGCAAATTACTATGATCCGAAACGTATCCATTTTGGTGCACTTCGCGTATTAAATGATGACACTGTTTCGGGTGGTATGGGCTTTGGCCAACATCCACACGATAATATGGAGATTATCAGTATTCCACTGGAAGGGGATCTGGAGCACAAGGACAGCATGGGGAATACGACCGTGATTCGCCATGGAGAAATTCAGGTGATGAGTGCGGGGACCGGGATTTACCACAGCGAATACAATCGAAATAAAGATGCGACGGTGAAGTTTTTGCAGATTTGGATTTTCCCAAATAAGAAAAATGTAACGCCACGGTATGATCAAATCGAATTGAATCCGGCGAATCGAGCCAATAAGTTTGATCAGATTTTATCGCCTTCACCGGATGATGCTGGGGTGTGGATTCACCAAGATGCCTGGTTTCATATCGGGAAATTCGATGCGGGGGTGTCGGCTGAATATAGCATCAAAAAGGCTGGAAATGGCCTTTATGTGTTTGTCCTAAGTGGAAAAGTGACCGTAGACGGGCAGGCCTTAGCTTCACGTGATGGCCTCGGTATTCGCGATGCGGCTTCCGTTTCATTCAGCGAAATGAGTCAAGACGCTGAAATTTTACTCATGGAAGTTCCCATGCAATTATGAAACATGTCGTGATTTTTGGCGGCAATAAAGACATCGTGGAGTTGCTGGTGCGCTTAATAGGCAACTACCCCGAGTTCACGGCCAGTGGATTTCAGGATGCCCAGGAGGTATTAGCTCCTGGGATTCCAATGGATGTATTGCTGTTGAGTAGCGGCGTTTCGCCAGCGGATGAAGCACTGCTTCGCGACACGATTTCGGTTCCCATTATCCAACACTTTGGTGGCGGAAGTGGTTTGTTGCGCGCGGAATTACAACCGTTTATTTAGGGTTTTGTTGCCCAAATAATCGCATTTTCGATCAGTTTTACAAAGTCTGGATTTGCCCAAACATCTTTGGAGTGGCCCATTGACGTGTAGAATGTTTTTCCTTTGCCAACTGCTTTGTACCAAGCCACTGGATGGGATTTTCCCATGCCAAAATTCTTATCAGTCATCCACAACATGTTGCCACTCGGGAGGATTTTTTCGCCGTCAATCGCACATAAAATTTTAGCTTCGGGCTGCGAAAAGAACACATACCACTCGTCGGTGTTTGACCACGTTTTTGCCAAATTTGCACTAAAGGTAGAATCCACATTTTCCTGCATCGTAACATCTGCTCGCTGGAATTGTGGGTTCAGTGGATGGTGTGAAAATTTAGCCCCAAGCAGGTTTTTTTCATACCAATCCCAGTGATGCGAGTCATCTCCAGCTCCGTGAATTCCCATGAGAGAACCCCCGTTTTCCACATACTTTTCCAAGGCGGCTTGTTGGCCATCATCCAACACCCGTCCCGTCGAATTATTAAAGATGACCAATTTAAATTTGGCTAATTGCTCCGCGTTAAAAACGCCACCTTCTTCAGTTTGGTAAATGGTCCATTGATTCTTTTTCGCGAGGTCATTGATCACAGGAATCGAGGCATCAATCGATTCCCCGTGACGGAAACCGGTCGTCTTAGAAAATACCAAAACGGCATTGGCATTGGCAGGAATTTGAAGGCTTGGTTGTTCTGTTTCATAAGAAACAGGGAAGCCATTTTTCACTTTGTAGATAAACGTAGCTAGGGCGATAACTAGCAGTAAAACGATACTACCGATGGTCCAAGCGAGGATTTTTAAGAACTTTTTCATGGGGGAAAATGATCAGTTTTTAGGGTTAAAATTTATGCGTTTCGCCTTAGCTTTGGCAAAGCTTGGAGCTTTGGCAAAGCTAGGCTTTTGAGTAGGTTAGGAAATATCTTTTGACGCTATGCGTAAGGTCATTAATCCGGCAAGGGCAGATGGAATCGCGAAGACCCAAAAACTTTGCGTCATATCCAATCCCCAGGCAACCAACAATCCACCCAGAATTGGCCCGATGATACCGCCGAGTCGGCCAGCGCCAATCGCCCAACCCACGCCCGTCGTCCGAATATACGTCGGATACATCCGTGCCGCGACGGCATACAAACCTACAAAACCACCTTGCACGCCAAATCCCATGAGGAAGAAAACAAGTAATACGTAGTCGGTGCCCACAAAAAACCCAAACGAAAGCATCACCGCCGCCGTAAAAATCAAGATTGTCCCAATGGTCTTTTTCAAACCAAAACGAGAAGAGCAATAGCCTTGCATCGGGATTCCTACAATCGCGCCAAGGTTAAATACGGTTCCGGCGTAAATGGCGGCGGAAATAGAAAGACCGGCATTGGTCGCTAGTTTTGGAATCCAATTCAACATAAAATACAACGTCGCAAACGCCAGAAATAAGGCAGTCCATAATTGGAGCGTCGAAAGTTTAAAGGGTTCTTGTAGGAGCACTTGAACCTTCGGTTTTTGGGATGCGTCATCTGACTTGACCAACGATTCTGTGATGAAAAAATAGACGAGCGGTATGGATAAAAATGTAGCATATCCAGCCAATTCAAACATGCGTTCCCAGCCAGAAGTCTTGATGACAATGGCCGCGACTAATCCGGATAAAACTGCACCAACGGGGTAGCCCGCGACAACGGTGCTCACCCAAAAATCCCGTGTTTTGGCAGGAGAATTTTCTGCTGTTAATGCGGCAGTCGTCGCCATCATGGCTCCAATTCCAAGACCGGATATAAATCGAAAAATCATCAAGTAATTGATGTCCGTCGACGTAGAGGTTAAGTAAATGCACGTAGCCATTAAAAATCCGGCAATAAGCATCGTGGATTTTCGACCGATACGATCAGCAAAAGGGGCTAAAAATATAGCACCGACGGTCATGCCTACCAGTCCCGAACTGAATACGATTCCTAGATTAGCAGGCGAAATACTCCAGGCTTTGGCAATCGCCGGCGCCGCATAGGAAATGATCAGCACATCCATGCCGTCCAGCATATTCATCAAAAAGC
Organism: uncultured Aquirufa sp.; assembly: GCA_964618445.1. Classification (GTDB taxonomy): domain Bacteria; phylum Bacteroidota; class Bacteroidia; order Cytophagales; family Spirosomataceae; genus Aquirufa. Next base: position 15,715 of record CAZUAZ010000030.1, read on the forward strand.
AGATAAAAACAGCGAGATATTGTTTAGTTGACATATCCAAAAGAAGGCTTCACACCCGTTTTAACCCAATTCCGCAAGGCATCAAAAGCCTCACCTGTTTGTTTATCCGTAAACTGGCAATGCGCCTGCCCATTTGTGTATTTGACCGTAAAATACTTCCCACGGCCTTGCGCATGGATCATGTTTTCGAGATTCGTTACGGCATAGGAAACGGGGATTAACTGGTCATAAATCGTGTGCATCAGGACAATCGGTTTATCGATTTTCCCCGTACGATCGTAGCGCGCAAAGAGCTTTTGTGGATCTTGCGTGGCGGCTAAACGCTCTGCTTTTTTGTTCACTTCGAGGTTATCTGGAAAACCGGAATAAACTGTTTGGGTATTATCAAAGGGGTTTCCATTGAATTTTAATGCCAAATCACGCAACACATTTTGGTTGAAAAATAGGGCGGCTGGAAGGTCGGCTAATTTGAGGTCAAAGCGTTTGGCAAATGCGACAGCCAAGACAGAATCTTTCTGTATGATAGCCTGTTTAATCGCACTCATGCGAGGTCCTGCCTGCGCAAAAGAGGCAAATTGAATGGAACTATTCGGGTCGAAAATTTCCTTCAGCGTGGGTACAAGCCCCGGAAATAGCCCGTTAAACGTCGCATACATATCATATTCCTTGCGGCATTGCAAATAGGGCCGCGAAGACAAGGGGCACAAAGGTAGTCCGCCTTGGTAGTGCTGTCCAAAATTCTCCAACGTCGCCACCGTAATCCCGCCTCCCATGGAATGGCCCACCATAAAAGTCGAATCGGGCTGGCCCATTTTTTTGATAAATGCCTGGCGCAATTCTTCGGTCGCATCGACACCTTCCGCCAACGCAAAACCTTGAATCGGATAATCGGAAGCCGCGATGGCAAAGCCACGGTCCAAAAATGGTTTTAGCCGTTGGGCCAATTTATCGTTTGCACTCGACGCCGGCGTACCCATGAATTGGTACCCATGTGCGTACATGATTAATTTTTTATTCCAATTTGCGGGGATGTGGACTTGGTAATCGCCACCTTTTAGAACGCCTAGGTCAACGGCCTTTTGCGCCATGACGCTGATGGAAAAACAGCAGAGTAGAAGAATTCGGTAGATCATAGTAGTTTGAAAATTCGAATTTTAACGGAGTCTGGCATACGTTCTCCGGTGCAGACAAAAATGGTGTTATTAATCCAAGCATATTTACTTGTCAATGGAGCTTCTAATGTAGGGATGGCGCGGAAATAATATTGGCTGGCATCTACTTTTTCGCCTTTCGCAATGCGGGCAGCCACTTCAGGTGTGGCCACGCGTACACCGATATTTTTTACATAAATGATGGATCCGTCATCCGCTTTAAACTGATAATGCGCTTCCAATTCCGTGACGCCATCTTTGCGAACCACTTGCCAGTCGGCCCCACCCGTAATTATCTCCCCTTTAATTCCTGGACCTTCCACCGTGCCGCCAGTGATCGGAATGATGCGCCGGGTGCCATGAGCGGTTTCGCCAACCGTTAATGCGGGGCTAAGTTTTACCTGTAATTCACAGAAAAATTCGAGTTTGGGTGCGTCTTGCGCGAACGAAGTGGAGATGCTGAATATCAGCAAAGTGATTATTTTTTTCATAAGTTAATGTTAGAGGGGGGCTCTTTAGCTTTGGCATAGCTTGGAGCTATGCCAAAGCTACGGGGAAAATAGGAATTTTCGATGCCACAAACCTATTTTATCAATTATCTGGACATACATTATCCTCGAATTCCGCTAACTTCGCGATACGCTGACGGGGTCGGTGACCACCGGGAGCGTATCAAACCTACGATGAAAAAATATCTTTTAGTAACACTCCTCCTGTGCGTTTCGCTGATGGGATTGGCGAAAGGCAATCTGCCCCGAACCATTGTGACGACCGATGGGGAAATCGACGATGTGGATACGTTCATTCGCATGCTTTATTATTCGAATGAATACCACCTCGAAGGACTCATTTATTCCAGCTCCATGTGGCACTACAAAGGCGACGGAAAAGGCACCCAATTTACCTCCGAAATGGAGATGACCCGAAACATATATGGGGCAAAAACGGATTTGCGCTGGCCAGGGGTCAACTGGATTCAGGACCTGCTGAAGGCTTATGCTCAGGTGCATCCTAACTTAATTTTACATGACAAAAACTACCCAAGTCCAGCCTATTTAAACAGCCTAGTCAAAGTAGGAAACATCGACTTCGAAGGCGAAATGGAACAAGTCACTGAAGGATCTGAATGGATCAAAGCCAAACTTCTCGACAAAGATCCCGAACCCATTTACCTGCAAGCTTGGGGTGGCACGAACACGATTGCCCGCGCGTTGAAATCGATTGAAGAACAATTTTCAGCCGACAAAAACTGGCCGGCGATTAAAGCAAAAATTTCAAAAAAGGCCATCATTTATACCGTGATGGATCAGGACGCGACGTACAAAAATTACATTGGGGGGCATTGGCCTGAAATACGCGTGTTTTACAACGCACACCAGTTTGGCAGCTTTGCCTATCCCTGGAAACGTCTCATGCCTAAAGCCACGCAGCCGTATTTCGAGGGGCCGTATATGGCCAACAAAATTATCTTGGACCACGGGCCGCTCCTAAAAATGTATTACTCCTATGGCGATGGTCAAAAACAGCCCGGCGATGACGAGCACATTCACGGCGATCCGACCAAATTAAACAATGCCCAATGGGGCTCATTCGTTCCTTACGATTTCATCTCTGAAGGAGATTCTCCTGCCTTTTTACATTTAGTGGACGTGGGATTGAACAACTTAAATAATCCCTCTTTTGGCGGTTGGGGTGGTCGTTTCGTCCAAGCCAAAGACAATCCATACCGCTACGAGGACAACGAACAAGCCGCTGATTTCAATCCAGAAACAGGAAAAATGGATATTAATTATGCACAGACCCGCTGGCTGATTGCCGCACAAGAAGATTTCGCGGCGCGCGCCGACTGGTCCGTCAAGGCATTCCGAGATGCGAATCATCCGCCACAAATCACCGTTACAGAAGGAATGAATGTCCAAGGAAAAGCAGGGCAAAAATTAACCCTACATGTGATTACGAAAGACCCTGATGGGCAAGCGGTGAAAATACGCGTTTGGCCGTATCCAGAACCTGGAAGTGGGAAAGCAGATGTTAGCATGCTGGGAAATAATGTCGAAGTGACCATTCCTGCAACCGCTAAAAAAGGAGATAACTACCACATCGTGGTGGAAGGAACGGATAGCGGTTCGCCCGCATTAACCCGCTATCGCCGCGTGGTAATACATATTCAATAAAAAAGGGGGCTTATGATTAGCCCCTTTTTCTTATTTGTTCATTTGCGCATCCACCACCGCGATGGCAATCATGTTGACGATTTCTCGGGTCGTTGAACCGAGCTGCACGACGTGCACCGGTTTCTTCAAACCTAATAGAATAGGTCCGATTTTTTCAATATCCGCAATTTCTTTCACCAAGTTATAAGCAATATTCGACGACGATAAATTCGGGAAAATCAAGACATTCGCGCCTTGTTCCGCCAAATCGCTGAACGGATGATTCTCTTTCATCAAGTCCAAATTGAACGGTAAATGTGCTTGCATTTCGCCATCCACAATCATTTTTGGATTCCGTTGTTTTAGCATTTGAACCGCCTTCTTCATCTTCTTCGCATCATCCCCATCTGCACTTCCAAAGTTGGAATACGTAATCAGCGCGATCCGAGGTTTGATGTTAAACTTCTCCACTTGCTTCGCTGAAAGCTCCGCAATCTCCACAATTTCTTCTGCGGTTGGGTTGAAATTCACCGTCGTATCCGCTAAAAATAAGGGGCCAAAACGCGTCATCAAAATGTACATACCCGACACTTTTTGTACGCCTTCTTTCCGACCAATCGTCTGCAACGCTGGGCGAACGGTGTCCGGATAATTCCGACTCATACCGCCGATCATCGCATCGGCATCACCCATGTCCACCATCATGCTGCCGAAATAATTTCGCCGACGAATGATTTTTTGAGCCTCCGCTTTGTTGTAACCTTGACGCTGGCGACGCAAGAAAAACTCCTCGCTGTAACGCGCTGAACGTGCCTTATCTTCCTTCGTTGCTGGAACATAGGGATCAATAATTTCGACATTGGGCAGGTCAATTTTATTGTCGGCCAGCATCTGTTCGATCACCTCGCGATTACCCAACAAGATCGGGGTTGCGATGCCTTCTTCGCGGACTTCTTTGGCAGCTTTCAACACAGAAAGGTTCTCCGCATCGGCTAGAACGACACGTTTCGGTTTCGTCTTTGCCTTATTGATGATCACTTTCATCAACGTATTATCAAGTCCCAAACGTTTGGACAATTGCAATTCGTAGGCATCCCAATCTTGAATCGGGAATTTCGCTACACCCGTTTCCATCGCGGCACGGGCTACGGCTGGAGCGACCGTTGTCAATAAACGCGGATCCACCGGTTTTGGAATAATATACTCCCGACCAAAAACTAAGTTGTCTTGACCATAGGCCAAATTCACGATATCCGGAACAGGTTTTTTCGCCAAATCTGCCAAAGCATACACCGCGGCTAATTTCATTTCTTCGTTGATGACCTTCGAGCGCACATCAAGTGCCCCACGGAAAATGTAGGGAAAGCCCAACACGTTATTCACTTGGTTCGGGTAATCACTGCGACCGGTCGCAAAAATAATGTCTTTCCGCGCGTTCATGGCCTTTTCGTAGGCGATTTCAGGCGTAGGATTTGCCATGGCAAAAACGATGAGGTCTTTGGCCATCGGGGTAATCATTTCTTCGGTAAGGATATTTCCTTTGGAAAGGCCCACGAATACATCAGCACCTACAAGCGCTTCGGTTAAAGTCGTTTCTGCCGCATAATGTCCATTGGCAAATTCGGATTTGCGACCATCTAGATTCGTACGGCTCGGGTGAATCAGGCCTTTAGAATCGAACATCAAAATGTTCTCTTTTTTAGCGCCCAATGAACAATATAAACGGGTACAAGAAGTCGCTGAAGCGCCGGCCCCGTTGATGATGATTTTGATTTGGGCGATATCCTTGCCCACAATTTCAAGTGCATTTAACAACGCGGCTGCGGAAATAATCGCGGTACCGTGCTGATCGTCATGCATGACAGGAATATTCAATTCCGCTTTTAATCGTTCTTCGATCTCGAAACATTCGGGAGCGGAGATATCTTCTAAGTTGACCCCACCGAACGTAGGCTCTAGTATTTTCACGGTACGAACGAATTCGTCGACATCTTTGGTATTTAATTCTAAGTCAAAAACATCGATATCAGCATAGATTTTAAACAAGAGCCCCTTGCCTTCCATAACGGGTTTACTCGCGCCGGGACCGATGTCACCGAGTCCAAGCACGGCGGTACCGTTTGAGATTACGGCAACTAAGTTGCCTTTGGCCGTATATTTATAAATGTCTTCCGGGTTAGCTGCTATTTCGAGGCACGGATCAGCCACGCCGGGCGAATAGGCGAGCGTTAAGTCTTTTTGGGACGCGGTCTCTTTGGATGGAATCACCTCAATTTTACCGGGTCTGCCTTTGGCATGGTAATGGAGGGCTTCTTCTTTAAGCGAGTTGGTTGATGACATAATTATGCTGATGAATTCAAGCTACAAAGTTGCGAAATTTCACTTAGGATGGTACAAAAACTTGACATATTTAAGCCAAGATCCGCGCGATCACGTATTTAAATAGCTTCAAATTCCCCGCGAGCGAGATTTTTACGCACGTGTCCGGCTGGGAAAATTTTTCCGTTCATGGAGATATAGACGCCTGGAGGAAGGAGTTGGACAAATGCCAAAGCGCTACCTAAATTAAACATCCCATCCGAGGATCCAAATTTATATGGAATCATGGCGCCAGTAAGGACGATGGTTTTGTCTTGGACGCGCTTTGCCAAATACTCCGCGGTTTGCGTCATGGTGTCTGTGCCGTGGGTAATGAGGATGCGGTTGCTGGTAGCGGCGGCACAGGCTGCTTGAATTTTTTCTCTGTCGAGATCTGTGAATTCAAGGGAATCTTTCATGAACAGCGTTTCGGTTTGCAGTTCCAGTCTGCTGCGCCCTTTCTCGAGCATTTCTTGTACGTGAGTTTCTTTGAAGTAGAGTGCCCCGTTGAGTTCGTTGTACTCCTTGTCAAAGGTTCCGCCGGTGATGAATACTTGAATCATATTTTTTAAATTGTCGATGAATGTTTAAAACTACATGGTCCAAATACAATTAGCAACAACCGACAAAGAATTAGTAGGCGTTTTAGCGCTTCAACAAGCCAATTTAAGAAAAAATATATCGGAAGATGAAGCCTTGACGCAGGGCTTTTTGATGGCCGAATATGACTTAACGTTTCTTAAATTATTACAAGAAAAGAGTCCAGGGGTAATTGCCAAAGATGGCGAAAAGGTCGTAGGATACAGTTTAGTCGCTTTGCCAGAAACGGCACGCCAGCATCCTTTGTTAGCAGATCTAGTGCAGAATATTGACCGTTGCGTTTTCGAAGGTAAGCCCGTAGAAAATTACGTGATTGTAGCTCAGCTTTGTGTTTCGAAGGGGTATCGGGGACAGGATTTGGTCCAAAAACTCTACGGAAGTTTCCGCGATCATTATGCCAATCGATTCACGTATTGTGTCACAGACGTGGCTCAGGCAAATCCACGCTCGTTAAAAGCGCATCAAAAACGCGGATTTCAGGTGATTGATACCTTGGATTATGGTGGGATTGCGTGGGATATTGTGCTGTGGGATTGGCATAAAAAAGCCTCCTAGAAATCCTAGGAGGCCTATTAGGTGGTACACTAAAGCGTATGTCTTAATGTAATGCCATAGGTTCTTTGATCACCTAAAACCGCAGCATATTGACCCGCGTTTCCGCCCGCCGGCAATAATTGTTCGAAGTAGTTTTTGTCTAACACATTTCTACCCCAAACCGAGATGCTCACCCCTTTCGCCGCTCTGAAACCAAAGCGTGCATTCAATAAAGAATAGCCGTCAACATTCAGGTATTTAGATGGTGATGGACTTGAAGAAAATCCTGAACGGGCATAACTATCTACTGCAATATAGAATTCGCCTGTTTGGCCGAGTACTTTAGCCACTGAAGTGAATTCTCCACCAATTGAGGCTGCCCATTTGGATACGCCTGGCAATTGGCCGCCTGATACATCTTTGTAGGTAGCCTTACCCCATGTTTCCTCTAAGGGTACAGGTGCATTTTTGAAGGACGTATAAATCGCATCTGTGTAGGCAACATTACCATAGAACGAGAAATGTTTGGTTAAACTCAACGTTCCATCCACTTCAAGACCGCGCACACGAACGCCTTCCGCATTCGCTAAATACCCACGATTGACGGCAGGATCCGGTGTTTGAACGAGGGTCTGGTAATTAGAAATATCCGTATGGTAGGCCGTTAAATTAAAGGTCGTGTTCACACTAGGGCGTGTTTTTACACCTAACTCAAAGTGTTGCGTCCCCTCCGGCTTAATTTGCGCTAACTCGATGATCGGCTGTCCATTCAAGGTAGGCAAACCACCTAAGTTTAATCCCACAGGTTTATATCCAGTTGAATACGTCACAAACGTATTGAAGTTTTTCGAACGTTTATAGGCTAACGTTACTTGACCTGAAAAGTTACGGTCTGTTACATCTGCATTGAAAGCTTGATCTGAATAGACTAATCTCTTCAAGGCAAGTAAGGCAGGATCGGTTGTTTGCAATCCCCCATAGGTTGTACGGCTGAAGGTCAAGTCTTTCGCATCGTAGTTATAGCGAATACCTGGCATTAAGCTGATTTTGTTCATTAAAGCAATGTCTAATTGGCCGAAAACAGCTGCAGAAAGTGTATTCAAGTTGTTACGTGTCTTGATTCCGTAACCTTCAAAAAGACCAGGCGTTTTCCACAAAGCGCTCGTTGTACTTTGGTTAAATCTCCAAGCGGCGGATCCCGCCTCTTCCGTTTGATCAGGGGATGATTTTAGGTTTTGGCCAAAAAGAAATGCTCCAAATACCGCGCTCAATTTAGACGAGAACGTACCCGCCCATCTAATTTCCTGAGACCATTGCTGGTGCTTCGAGGGCGCTTGTGATAACTTTAAAGCCTGCAAGCCTGTAAAGTCTCGGTCATTCGAAGGATCCCAATTCCAGTAACGCCATGCCGATGTAGCTGTCAGGGTTCCAGGTCCTAATTGAATATCAGCATTTAATGAAATACCTCCCATGTCTTGGTTCGAACGCCACGGCGTATCGTGGTCGATCAGACGATCAAATGGGTTACGACTAGGTAAGGTATAATTCAAGTCTTTAATAATGTTTTCAAATTGACGGTAGGACGCACGTAAAGTAGGTGCCACTCCTGCGATTACCTGCGCATAACCGTTAGGTCTTTGCTGGGTGATATCTCCAATTAGGGTAAATTTCACTTTCTCAGAAGGCACAAACAATAGCTGGCCGCGCACACCCAAATTATTCAAGTCATTCACTTTTTGTTGGGTAGCCACATTGTACAATAATCCATCCCGCTGCGTTCCTGAAAAGGAAATACGGGCAGCTAATGTTTTGCTCAAAGGACCTGTTATACTGGCTTTGGCCTGAATAAATCCAATGTTTCCATAGCTCAACTCGAAGTTGGCCCCCGGCGTAAAGCTTGCTTTTTTCGTTGTCACGTTGAAGTTACCAGCCGACGTATTTTTGCCAAATAAGGTTCCCTGCGGACCACGCAAAACCTCCACTTGTTCGATGTCAATGAAGTCCATCGTCGTCGCTGCGGGACGTGCATAATATACGCCGTCCACGTAGAAACCGACGCCTGGGTCAATACCATCATTCGTCAAACCAAACGTCGTCCCCAAGCCACGGATGCTCAATGAAGTGTTACGCGGGTTCGAAGAATACAACTGAACAGAAGGGATGAATTCTTTCAAACGATTCACGTTAAATGAGCCTGTCTCAGCCACTTTCGCACCGCCGATAACGGTGATCGGGATAGGCACATCTTGTACCGCTTCCTTTCTGCGGCGGGAGGTTACCACGATTTCTTCTAATTCCTTTGTCTCCTCTTTTATGTAAATAGTTACTGGCGTTCCTTCTGCCACATACTCTTGTTTCTGGTAGCCCACGAAACTTACGACTAACAGATAGGGAAATTTTTGACCGGTTTGGAAATAGAAGTGTCCTTCCGCGTCTGTGATTACACCATGGGTCGTTCCTTTAATAAACAAGGAAACGCCTGGAACGGGTTGTTTTGTTTTTTCGTCAAGTACCTGACCACTCAAGGTCGAGTTAATTGTGGACTTCACTTGTTGTCCAAAGGCAGTAGTCGTCGAAACTGCCAGGATTAAAAGTAGGGATAAAAACTTATTCATACTCAGCGGGTTTTATTTTGCTTTAAACTATAAACTCTACCGATTTAGTAGATTGTTTTGCAAATGTATAAACCACATGAATAAAATACAAACGACTATTTAACAAAATTTAAATAAATAATTGAAAATGGGCCATTAAAGCCAAAAAAGGCAACATACAAGTCTATAAAAATTATAGATTTATAAGTTGCCCCCTTGAAAAAGTGATAAAATGGCGTCTAGTTAAACAACAGGTACGCCACTGCCAAGGTCACAAATACATTAAACAATTGCGCGATTAAAAAGGCATATAAAGGCTTTTTGC
>CAZUAZ010000031.1:0-25119 GCA_964618445.1 uncultured Aquirufa sp.
AAATCATTCACAGAAACTCAAAAAATTACATAAAAATAACATTCTTTGCAGGTTCAAATCAAACTAACACGATTGACCTTATGAGTAACGAAACGATTATATTTTCAATGGAGCGCGTTTCCAAAGTGATTCCTCCACAGAAAACAATCATTAAAAATATATATTTATCCTTTTTTTACGGTGCAAAAATCGGGGTTCTTGGACTTAATGGTTCCGGTAAATCAACCCTTTTACGCATCATTGCCGGTTTAGATAAATCATTTACTGGTGACGTAGTCTGGTCTCCAGGCTATACGGTTGGATTGCTTGAGCAAGAGCCCCAATTAGATCCCAATAAAACGGTTCTCGAGGTTGTTGAAGAAGCTGTAGTTGAAATTAAAAACCTATTAAAGGAGTTTGATGAGATTAACGAGGCGTTTGCGGATCCGGATGCCGACTTTGATAAGTTATTAGCGCGTCAAGGAGAAGTTCAAGAAAAACTTGACCACAGCAATGCATGGGAATTGGATACACGTTTGGAAAAAGCCATGGACGCGTTGCGTTGCCCAGATCCGGACGCTTTGGTCAGCACACTTTCTGGTGGAGAAAAACGCCGTGTGGCACTTTGCAGATTACTACTTCAAGAGCCGGATGTCTTGTTGTTAGATGAGCCTACTAACCACTTGGATGCAGAATCCGTTGACTGGTTAGAACAACATTTACGTCAATACAAAGGAACCGTTATTGCAGTAACCCACGATAGATACTTCTTGGATAATGTAGCTGGTTGGATTTTGGAATTAGACCGTGGTGAAGGGATTCCATGGAAAGGAAATTATTCTTCGTGGCTAGAGCAGAAACAAAACCGGTTGGCACAAGAAGAAAAGACAGAATCTCGCCGACAAAAAACCCTACAACGCGAGTTAGAGTGGGTTCGTATGGCACCAAAAGCCCGTCAAGCGAAATCAAAAGCGCGTATCGGGGCTTATGAAAAATTACTCTCGGAAGAGAATCGTCAGAAAGAGGATAAGTTAGAATTATTCATTCCAGCAGGTCCGCGTTTAGGAAATAAGGTTATTGAAGTACATGGTGTTTCCAAGTCCTTTGGAGATAAGTTATTGTATGAAAATGTTAGTTTCACACTACCTCCGGCAGGGATTGTGGGCATTATTGGACCAAATGGTGCAGGTAAAACGACCATGTTTAAATTGATTACGGGTCAATTGCAACCTGATTCTGGAAGTTTTGAGGTAGGTGAAACAGTGAAATTAGCTTACGTAGATCAGGAGCATAATCAGCTGATCGCTGAGAAATCGGTGTATGAAACGATTGCCGATGGCAATGATTGGATCATGCTAGGTGGCAAACAATCAAATGCCCGTGCCTATGTGAGTAAGTTTAATTTCAATGGGGCGGATCAAGAAAAGAAAATTGGCAATTTATCTGGTGGCGAACGCAACCGGGTACATTTGGCGATGATGTTAAAAGAGGGTGCGAATGTGTTATTGCTGGATGAGCCAACCAATGATTTGGATGTAAATACACTACGTGCATTGGAGGAAGGTTTAGAGAATTTTGCGGGTTGTGCGGTGGTTATTTCCCACGATAGATGGTTCTTAGACCGTATTGCAACGCATATTTTGGCATTTGAGGGAGATTCTCAGGTGACGTATTTTGAGGGTAACTATTCAGAATATGAAGAGGCTCGGAAAAAACGATTAGGGGACGTGGCTCCGAAACGAATTCGGTACAAGAAGCTACAATAAGGTCTGCAGATTAAGCAGGACCACTTATACACACTTTTGTGTATTTTTGCACGTGAAAATGAGCCTTACAATAAATAATTTAGGCAAAGATTGAGTGTTTAAACGAATGGCAACATGACACCAAGAGAAAAAATTCAAGCGGTTATTGACGAAATGGGTAAAGTGGTTGTTGGGCAGGAACGCCTCATTAACCGCCTACTTGTGGGTCTATTTACGGGTGGACACGTACTCTTAGAAGGTGTCCCAGGTCTAGCCAAAACGCTAACAATCAATACATTAGCCAAAATATTAGATTTACATTTTCAGCGAATTCAATTTACGCCAGATTTACTTCCTTCAGATTTAGTGGGTACGATGATTTACAATCCGCTAAAAAATGAGTTTGAAGTTAAAAAGGGGCCTATTTTTGCGCAGATTATATTAGCGGATGAAATAAACCGGGCACCCGCAAAGGTGCAGTCGGCCTTATTAGAAGCCATGGCTGAAAAGCAGGTTACGATTGGCGAAACTACTTATCCATTGGACAAGCCATTTCTTGTCCTAGCGACCCAAAACCCCGTGGAGCAAGAAGGAACTTTCCCTTTGCCTGAAGCGCAAGTTGACCGCTTTATGATGAAGGTTTTCCTTAATTATTTAGATAAGGAACAGGAGCTGGAGGTGATGCGGAAGATGTCAAATATGGATTTTCAGTATGAGCCCAAGGCAATTTTAACGCTATCTGATATTCAGGCAATTCGAAAAGAGATTAATCAAATTACGATTTCGGAGACCTTGGAAAAATACATCATTGAGTTGATTTTTGCGACGCGAAATCCGGCGGATTATGGTCTAACGAAAGAGGCAGATTACATTCAATTTGGCGCATCTCCGCGTGCGAGTATTCATTTAAACTTAGCTGCAAAAGTAATGGCCTATCTGGCAGGACGTGATTATGTGTTACCAGAAGACATCAAGGAAATGACGCCGGATGTGTTAAATCACCGGATTATTTTGACTTACGAGGCAGAGGCGGATAACATCACGAGTTTACAAATCATTCAAACAATCTTGAGTTCGGTGGCAATTAATCGCTAAATCATCAGTAAAAAAGCCATTTGAATTGCTTTTAAGGTCAAATTAAGACCTTATGAGATTTCGTTTCGCGCTGATCATCAGCACCTGTTTACTTTTCAGTTTCAATGCCTCGGAGCCTTTGCGGGTATTTTTGATTGGCGATTCCACAATGGCCGATAAGATTCCTGCGGACTTTCCGGAGACTGGCTGGGGTATGCCATTTGCGAAATTATTTAATGAGGCTGTAGAAGTGCAAAATCATGCGTTTAACGGTCGGAGCACCAAAAGCTTCCTCCGCGAAGGTCGCTGGGCGAAAGTACAAGCTCAATTAAAAAAAGGGGATTATGTGTTCATTCAGTTTGGCCATAATGATGCCAAAGTAAGTGATACGTCTCGGTATGCTCCGGCTCAGACAGATTTTCGTGCCAATCTGATTCGCTATGTGAAGGAGACGCGGGCATCAGGTGCTACCCCAATTTTATTAACGCCGACGCAACGGCGTAAGTTTGACTCTACAGGTGTTTTTGTCGATCAACATGCTGATTATCCGGCAGTTGTTCGCGAAGTAGCGGCGCAGGAAAAAGTGATGTTGATTGATGTAGAGAAGGCGAGTAAATCAATCATCCAACAAGAGGGACCCGAAGGCGCGAAAAAAATATTCTTGCATTATCCGGTAGGCATATTTAAGAAATTCATGAAAGGAGTGGCGGATGACACACATTTCTCGCCCTATGGAGCGACGCGCATGGCAAATCTGGTGGCAGAAGCTTTAGCAAATTCAACAGAGCATTTGAAAAGCTTCTTACGTAAATCAGCTTTCAGCGAAAAATACGAATTCGAATTACCTGCCGTGGCAACGACAGCGTTTAAAAGAGATACATTTAATATTGTGCAATATGGAGCTAAGCGTGCGGTAGGGGTGTTGAATACAGGTGCAATCCAACAAGCGATTCAGACTGCAAACCAACAAGGCGGTGGGGTTGTATTAATTCCTGCCGGATTCTGGATCAGTGGTCCGATCACAATCTTATCTCATGTGAATTTGCATTTGGCGCAGGGAGCTGTTTTGCAGTTTAGTAATAATCCAAAAGATTACCCTTTGGTGCGCACAAATTGGGAGGGGGTAGATGCGATTAGGGCTCAATCTCCTATTTCAGCTTTGGGTGCTCGGAATATTGCCATAACGGGTCAAGGTATTATTGATGGTGCGGGGGAAGTATGGAGACCGGTGAAGAAAGGGAAAATGACAGCGGGAGAATGGGAAAATTTGGTTCGTTCGGGAGGAGTATTGGATTCGAAAAAAGAAACCTGGTACCCGTCGGCCGGGGCGCTAAAAGCATCTACGATGGATCGTCCAGGTGTCGTGGCGGCAGGGTTTACGGAGGCAAATACAGAAGAAATTAAGGAATTTGTCCGGCCAAATATGATCAGCTTCCGGGAATGTGAGCAAGTGTTATTTGAAGGTGTAACGTTTCAAAATTCACCAGCTTGGAATATTCACCCACTGCTTTGTAAGCATGTGACCGTTGAAAATATCAGCGTAAAAAACCCGTGGTATGCGCAGAATGGCGATGGAATTGATATCGAATCTTGCGAGTATGTGACGGTACGCAATTCGCGTTTCGATGTGGGTGATGATGGAATTTGTCTGAAATCTGGCAAAGATGCGGAAGGCCGTAAACGCGGTCGGCCAAGTGCGCATATCATGATTGAGAATTGTGTTGTTTTCCATGGTCATGGTGGAGTGGTGGTCGGAAGTGAGATGTCAGGGGGTGTACATGACTTGTATGTGAGGAACTGTCAGTTTTTAGGAACGGATGTGGGATTACGATTTAAGACAGCACGCGGACGGGGCGGTGTCGTAGAAAACGTATTTATTCGGGACATTTCAATGAAAAATATTGCGGGCGAGGCGATTCTATTTGACATGTATTATCAAGGAAAAGATCCGGTGGCTACTTTTGGCGATGGAGGTGAGACTCCTAAAATTGAATTGTTACCTGTCAATGAAGGAACGCCACAGTTTAGACATATTTTCGTTGAAAATGTAGTTGCCAAAGGAGCCGAGACTGGATTATTGATTCGCGGCCTACCCGAAATGCCAATTCACCATATTCAACTTAGCCATTTAGATATTGAAAGCGTCCAAGGGTATCGGGTAATTGAGGCGCGGGATATTGTCTTGAAACAAGCAAAATTCACGGAGACGGGAGCGAAAAAATCGGAGTTATTTCATGTGAAAAACTGGAAAAATAATTAACCTCTTACCTTTGCCAATCCTCCAAGGTTTGGCAAAGGTAGGTGAAAAAAAGTTCAAGAAACTGATAATTTTATGGCATATCCTTCCATTTTTCTTTCATCTACAACTGAGGAATTGTTTCACAGAATAGACCAACTGAATACAGAAACTCAAGGTCTTTGGGGCAAAATGACGGTTGGTCAAATGCTTTCACATTGCGCCGTTCCATATGAACAGATCCTAGGATTAAATAAACAACAACCGCCATTATTTATGCGGTTTATTTTAAAGTTGTTTTTGAAAAAATCGATGGTTAACGAAGTGCCATACACGAAAAACTTACCGACAGCACCAAGTTTTATTCGAATGGAACATTACGATGTGGAAATAGAAAAAGTGCGATTGAAGCAGCTGATTAAATCAATCCAAGAACTAGGAGCTGAGCAATTGGCCGCCACACCTTCGTTAAGTTTAGGAAAGTTGACAGCTACAGAATGGAATAATTTGTTGTATAAACATATCGATCACCACCTCCAACAATTTGGTGTTTAACCTACCTTTGCCAATCCTCCAAGGTTTGGCAAAGGTAAGGGGGAAAAACTTCAAGTAACTGATAATTTTACTTGCGTAAAATCAAAATACTCGGATCCGTTACAAAGCGCCCAGCTTGATCACCATATAGCGCTAAACCTCCCCGAGTAGACTCAAATCGAAGCACTAATTTCCCCGTTTTCAAAGCTGTTTGCCAAGCAACTGGAGGAATCACACCCTGAACTAAATACCCATAGGTTCCCGCTTCATCTAATTTTTTATTCCGCGCCTGATAATGCCACGAAAGCACTCCCTGATGATCAGCAGGATCATCCGCCAAAACCGTCTCTAACGCCACAACACCATTCGACGAAACACGCATCGAGGAAGATGAAGGATACACATCCGTCTGCGGATACGCATTCGGATTAACACTGGGATCAAAGGTTCCTTTGCCCAACATATAATCTCCATCCATTTTACCACCATCTGGTCGATCCTTTCCTAACAATGGCTTAGACGAAGCCTCCACCATAAATCGAACCTCCGCAATATCACTTCCCGAAATCGGGAATTCATATTCAAAATAACCGGCACCTGCCCCATTAACTTTTTGGCCTAAAACTCCAGTCCATTGCTTTTCCGGCCATTGCGAAGCACTATTCCGCTCCACAGGCACGGAAACTAATTCCATTTTTGGATTCGATGGCTTTACATTTCCTTCCTTAACGATAATATGACCAAAATTTCGATGTAATACTTTTCCCGAAGGATCCATTAAAATGAAGCTGAGCGTATTGACAGATTTATCTTTTGGCAAAACCACCGATAAAGAATCCAACGCCCGAACATCCCAAGGGGCAAACTTTAGAGGCATCTCCTTCGTCCAATGCGTTTGTTTTTCTCCCCATGCCGTCACGCCAGCAAACGAAATTTTCAAACGCAGCCCCCCTGACAAATCCGTCATAGATGACAGATGAAGCGGAATCTTAATGGTTTGGCCAGCCTTGCCAGCCCAAGTTATCTCCTGACCCGTGGAAACATAAAACGGCCCATGCAAATCCTTCAATGTCATCCCCGGCACAATTGCTCCCAACCCTGTTTCCTTCTCCGTCCGATCAAATTTATAATAGCCATTCCACTCATTAATCACATCGTGATGTTCGGTATATAGCCATCCAGCCATCTTCGGATGATTCCGAAACGAATTCATCGCCTTGTGATAATCAAACGTATAATCCACATCACCCGTACTTCCCTGATACCCCCACACATTCCCAAACTCCGAATTAATCATCGGCTGTGCCCCTTGCACATAGCCCTTTTCAAAATTCCACTGACTCCCCGGAAAAACATTTTTAGATTGATCATCCATGACTTGATCCCACTCATAACCCGCCTGATACGCATGCCATGAATGAATATCCGTCTCCGTATGCCCCCGACCACAACAAATCGAATTATCTTCCACTAGTCGTGTTGGATCTAAGGATTTTGCCAAACGATACACTGAAGCCACCCACTTTTGGGTTTCCGGGGTATAAACAGATTTATTATCGACCCGAGTAAACAACCCCCAAGTCTCATTAAACGTGATCCAAGAAAAAATCGCCGGATGATTAAAGTCGCGCTTCAGCATTTCATGCAAGGTATATTCTGTCTCCCGACGCATATCGACATCCGGCTCACCCCAGGAATTAGGTACGTCCGACATCACCAATAACCCCAACTTATCTGCCCAATATAACTTGCGTGGGATGTCCACTTTGATGTGCGTTCGAATCCCATTTAACCCGATTCGCTTACTGCGCATAATTTCATCCTTCATAAATGCATCCGAAGGAAACGTGTAAAATCCATCAGCATGATAGCTTTGGTCAAGCGCCAATTGCAAATACACCGGCTTATTGTTCAACGCAATGTACGGAATCTTAGAACCCGGCAAAGGCGTCACTGAAATCTTCCGAAATCCAAAATATCCTTTCACCTGATCATCCCCTAAACGCATCGACAAATCATATAAATATGGATCTTCCAGTGACCATAAGCGCGGTTTTGCCAATTTCAACGTAAGCTCCGCAACAGCTGCACCTTTCTTCACAGGGATGCTGGCCGACTGCCCATGGGCAAGTCTTACGTGTAAAACGACATCTTTTGACGCCACACCCCCTAAATAGGTTTTGATCCGTACAGAACCCTTGTCAATATCCGGATACACCGCATAATGATCAATATAATCCGATCCCCGCGCATCCAAATAAACCGTCTGCCAAAGCCCACGCGCATTTCCATACCCCTGCTTCCCATATAAGGTAAACATCCGACGTTTGTCATCTACACGAATGTCGACTGACTGAATCCCTGTTTTCAAAAATGACGTGACGTCAAAATCAAACGGCGTATATCCCCCTTTATGCTCGCCAACAAATTTGCCATTTACATACACAGACGTATGCCAATCCGAAGCTCCAATGTTCAAAAACACACGCTTAGAACCCCACACGGCAGGTACTTGAAATGTCCGATGATACCAGGCTACATCGGCTTCATCCTTTACACCCGAAAGCTTCGATCCCCAAGGAAAAGGAACCTGAATTTTATGTGCAAATTTAGATGGAATAACGAACGTAGAGTCAAAGGTGAAATCCCAGGAACCATTTAAATTCAACCACTGTGACCGCATTAAATCAGGCCTCGGATGTTCCGGAAGGGGTTGGGTTGTTTTTTGTGCAAATACAAAGGAGTTAGCCCCTAATAATAGGAGTATCAATAGCTTTTTCATAGGTTTAGATTTACACAAGGGTAAATTGCGCAAAACAAATTTGGCAAAAAATCTGATTGTTTCAGCTAATTTTTAATTTAATAGGTAATTTTACGGCCATGAGTCAATTAGAAGAATTAAAAAAGAAGATCCCTACACAAATAGCTGTAATCGGAGGAGGTAGTTGGGCTACAGCACTTGTTAAAATTTTATCTGAAAACCAGGTCAAAATTAAGTGGTGGATCCGTCGGAAATCAGACGTTGACTTTATCCGAAAATACAACCACAACCCAAGCTACCTCACAGATGTAGCCATCAACCCACGCAAAGTAAAAACATACAGTAAAATGTCTGACGCCTTAGCAGGTGTTGAATATATCATTTTAGCTGTACCTGCTGCATTTATTCCAGCCACCTTAAAAGATTTAAACCAAAAACACTTCGAAGGAAAGAAAATTGTATCCGCAATTAAGGGCATGATTCCAGAAGAAAATTTATTGGTCACGGACTGGATGGAAAAGGCATTTAATGTACCCATCAGCCAAACCTGTGTCATTGCCGGCCCATGTCATGCTGAGGAGGTCGCACTCGAAAAACAGTCGTATTTGACTATTGCATCGCCTTCTTTGGCAGTTGCACAATCCTTTTCGAATTTACTGAATAGTCGATTTTTACAGGCCCATGCCATTGAAGATCTTTATGGCGTTGAATATTGCGCGGTTATCAAAAACATCATTGCGATCGCTTGCGGAATTACCCGAGGTTTGGGATTTGGCGACAACTTTCAGGCGGTACTTGTCAGTAACGCCATGCAGGAAATTAAGATTTTCTTAGATGTGGTCTACCCCGAAGCTAAGCGCGACTTAAACAGTTCTGGATATCTTGGGGACTTGTTAGTAACGGCTTATTCACAATTTTCACGTAACCGTACGTTTGGAAACATGATTGGTAAAGGATATTCCGTAAAATCTGCGCAGATTGAAATGAACATGATCGCAGAAGGCTATTACGCCGTTCGCAGTATTTATTCGATTTCCCGTCAGCACCACATTCACCTTCCCATCATCGAAGCTGTCTACAACATCGTGTATGAAAAGGCAAATCCACAGATGGAAATGAACAAGTTAAAAGGATTCTTAAAGTAAGAAGGACTTAATTAACGCCGCCGTTGATGCCAATGATTCTTGCGAAGGTTTCAACTTTTCTTGCGAAAAATTAATGTCTAACATCCGATTCATGGGTACCAAATGCACATGCGCATGTGGGACTTCTAGGCCAATAACAGCCACACCTACCCGCTTACATGGAATCGCCTTTTTAATAGCTGGTGCAACTTTTTGAGCAAATTTCATCAAGTCTCCAAGCAATTCAGGCTCCAAATCAAAGATATAATCTATCTCCTGCTTGGGAATAACCAATACATGTCCTTCGACTAAGGGCATCACGTCCAGAAAGGCCATAAAACGATCATCCTCCGCAATCAAATGACACGGGATTTCTCGATTCACAATTTTGGTAAATATCGTCGCCATACTAATCGATGCGTTTAAGATTACACTTGGTAATCGGCTTAATAATCAAAGGTACCTTTTCCAATTTCACCGCATCACTATCCAAGCCAAAATACTTATCCTCCGAATGCGTAAACTGCTTCACAAAGAAGTGTGCTTTCATAACCAAGCGGTCCATAAATGGCATCTCATTATCATAAGACAAGAATTTCTCTAGGACAACAAATCGGAAATCACCAATCACATTTTGCTCATTTAATGATTTATAACGTGACGTAATATCCACTTCACCTCGGGCCACCATCTCCTCAACAACCTTACGGAAGTATAAATTAATGCGTTGCTCCACACGGAAGCCTAATTTGAAATTCACCTTAATAATATCATCACGCTCAATCACAGTCACTTTATAATCCATGGTATACGGATCATCCATCGTATCTACGTGCACAAACCAATAGATATCCGCTTTCTTCGGTCGGCGTTGAAAAATCGAATATATAATCTTCGATTCAATATCCGTCACCCGCGCGGCATTGGACATAAAGACCAAGTGAGTTGCGTATTTAGGAATTGTTTCATCCTTACTTAATTCTTTGAGCGGCTCGATGTAATCGGCCAACTTCTCATATTCGGTTAATTTTTTCTTAATACGTGTAGCACGGAACCAAACCCACATAAGTAGGATGACTACTCCGGCAATAAATAGTGACACATAACCACCATGCCAGAACTTTTGGAGATTTGCAACTAAGAAAGCACCTTCTAATGAAACATAAACCACTAAAAATAATAAGATCCACCACATGTCAACCTTCTTGATATGCAAGTAATACGCCATCAGCGAGGTTGTCATCAACATCGTCATCGTGATGGCTAAACCATAGGCCGCTTCCATGTTCGCCGATTCACGGAACCACAAAACAACACCAACGCAACCCATCCAAAGCAATAAATTGATGGAAGGAACGTACAATTGACCTTTTTGATCTGATGGATAAATCAAACGAACACGTGGCCAGAAGTTCAAACGGATGGCTTCTGAAATCAACGTAAATGAACCCGAAATCAAGGCCTGCGATGCAATCACGGCAGCTGCAGTGGCCAGCATGATTCCGGAGAATAAAAATTGAACCCCTAATTCTGATTTCAATAATTCAAATATTGGCTTTTTAGCTCCCAACAAAGTACCATTATGTGATAACAGCCAAGCTCCTTGTCCAAAATATTGAAGTAACAAAGCTACCTTGACAAACATCCACGAAACACGAATGTTATCACGCCCACAATGCCCTAAATCAGAATAAAGCGCCTCTGCTCCTGTTGTACACAAAAACACAGCTCCCAAACTCCAGAAGCCCGCCGTTCCCGACTGATGTGTCGTTAACAACTCCCAAGCATACATTGGATTGATGGCGCGTAAAATAGCCCAGTCATTTTCAATACCCAAAATTCCGGTAAAGGCAAGCATGCCGAACCAGGCCAACATAACCGGCCCAAAAAATTTACCAACTATTTTCGTTCCTAGAATTTGAAATAAGAATAAACAAGATAAAATGACGATCACAATAGGTACCGTATCCGTCACGAATGGCGTTCCATCCGCATGATGCAACATGCGAAGCCCTTCCACCGCTGAAGAAACCGAAATAGGAGGCGTAATGATACCATCAGCTAAAAGCGTGGCCCCTCCGATGATGGCAGGTAAGGTTAACCATTTGGCATGCCGACGAACCAATGCGAAAAGTGCAAAGATTCCACCTTCACCCTTGTTGTCTGCACGCAAGATTAAAATAACATATTTCAATGTTGTCTGTAATGTCAATGTCCAGAAGATACAAGATAACCCACCTAAAACTGTTAACTCATTGATTGGATTATCGCCAATGATGGCCTGCATTACGTAGAGCGGAGATGTTCCAATATCCCCATAAATGATACCCATGGCTACCAATAGGCCGGCAGCCGTCATTTTATTCTTGTGTTTGTGTTCCATTTAACTAATTGGGTAGTAAACGTATTTTCAAATAAAAATGCTTTAATGTAAGAGTGCAAAAAATGCTAAAAATTGTACTATTTCATACCCTTTTCTTGAAATATTTCAAGAAGTGGAGGCAAATATAGTTCAATGTTTTTGATATCAAATAAGGATCAAAAATTTTTAATCAAAAGCCTGATGGCATGGAGTTTAGCGCGTATAGTAATACCCGAAAATGATATTCATTTCATCTTCTGACGTGAGACCAAAGCTGATATCTTTCGATGTATCATTAACATACGTAACAACGGAAGTTAAGCCTTCACCGGCTTGTAGATTGATAGGAACTTCGTAGTTAATTACCTTGGGATGCTCCCAATCGGTATTTTCGTAAATAATCTCACCGTTTCTCGCCCCACCTTTTATACGTATTTGAAACAACTTACCCTTTGCGTGAAAATGAGAAGTAAGGGAAACAACCACAACATCTTTGTCAAATTTAAAATCACGCGTTATCGTAGTCGTCTGCTTAGCAGGTAGCGTAAAATTAGTTACACCAAAATCAATCATCTGTACTACTTTTTTCACTTGATCCGCAGGGACTGTGTATAGGTTCACGTAATTTTCACCGTATAGCGGTTCTTTCGTTCGATTAAAATAATGTGGGTTCAAATCCACCGAAGCATTGGCGGGCAATTGAAGCGCCATTCCGGCTGGGAATGTGTAATCTGAATTAGGATCCGTACCCCCACCTAAGAAAATATGATTCGACATTTGCAAAAATGTCAATATATTTAGAGAGTTGTCTAAATTTCTTAAATCACGAATCTCGTCTTCTTTGGGGAGCACCGATTTATTTCTGAAATCATAAATAACCATGTGATGGCTATTCGATCGAGATTTTAATTTAATCCGGGACACATACACGGGTGCGGCGTTATTCAAAGACCTGCGCACAAAAAGTTCTCGCTCAAAATTGGGAGGGACAACAAAGCGCTCAACCTTTAACTGGACGCCCGCTTTACCTTCCTCGGCTGGAGAAGGCAAGGGTAGGAAATTTGCGTCCTCCACAAAACTAGGTGTTTGATCATCTAATAACGTAGGATCCGCCACTTCACCCGCGAGCGGCGCACCGGCATCGATCCATTTTTGTACAAATGAGAGTTGGCCTTTACTGATTGGCTTTCCACCCAACGGCATAGGAGCACCATAATTAACTAAACCATGATGGGCCAAATCCCAATTTAACTTATGAAAAAATAAACTTTCATTCGAAGCAAACTTCTTAACACGTGGAATGGACCGAGCCAAGGCAGCCGCATTGACCGAAGGGACTCCTACTAAATTTGCATACGCTTTCCCCTTAACCAAGATGAGCTTATGCTGAGCAAAGCTGGCATCTTTCTCCGAAAAATGGCATCCAGATGTCGCACAACTTGGCGTTAAAAATTTATCCTGCAACGCATCAAACGAAGCAATTACCTTAGATTGAGGTGCTGGCGTAACACCCGGATCCGTAGCCTCTTTCGAACAGGCAAACGCTAAAATTGAAACGAATATCCAGCCTTTTTTCATCGTAAAAAATACATATCATGTTGTTCTCCCGGCTCAATCCGTAAGACACGCCCCAGTACAAGTAAGACTAATTTACGCGAGGCTAGCCACATAGGCAAACCCGATTTTAAGGCAAATTCAGCTAATGTAATCACCTCATTTTCGCGTAAATATTCCATTAACCATTTCTCGGAATCTCCATAAGCAAACGTCAATCCCGGCTCATGCTCCCGACGCAAAATTTGCTTCATTTCTTTACTTGCTTTCACCGTCCTATCCTTGACCCGCACATAGCAAACTGGGTTAGGGTCTGATTCCAACTGCACAAAATGAGGCTTATCCACACTTTCAAAGACGTGATACACCAGGACGGAACGTCCATTTTCCAACGGAATCCGGTATACATTATAGGTGAACGCAGGAAAACAGTAGGCATTAATTGCTTTTTCCAACAAGAACTGATCTTCCTCCACAAACTTTGAACCCTCAATGTGGCCTTCATCAGATACGCCCACAAATAAATGACCGCCATCTGAATTCGCAAAAGCAACCAACTCTTTGATAATCTTTTCTGGGAACTTTACTTTCATCTTAAACTCCAACCGCTGCCCCTCTCCATGGCGAACCAAATGCTTCAGATTGCGCAAATCTAAAAATAGATCTGCATCTTCTCCAGACACTTCATCCAACAAAATTTCATTCCCTGTGCGCATGGTAGTAAAACTCATTTCAATTTAACAAAGTTTTAAAACATTCACATTTTATTTTACTTAGTATAGCAATTCAATAGACTTTGTATATCTTTGTCAAAATTTTAGTAAATGATTCCGGAAAATTTCGAAAAATCACTTCTTCCTTTATCTCTTGACGAAAGACTTGCCCAAATCGCACTTCTTTTTCAAGGTAAAAAATTGGTATTTTCCACCTCATTTGGACAAGAAGATCAAGCGATTACCTACGCAATCGCTTCGCAAAAATTAGCCATAGAAATTTTTACGCTAGATACCGGTCGGCAATTTCAAGAGTCCTATGAACTCATCGACCTGACAGTCAAAAAATTAGGATTCAACCTGACCACCTTTTTCCCGCAAACAGCTGCCGTGGAAGAACTCGTAGCTAAAAAAGGATTTAACTCATTCTACGCATCGGTTGAAAACCGGAAGGAATGTTGCTTCATACGCAAAATTGAACCTTTAAACCGAGCACTTCAAGGTGCAGATGTGTGGATTACTGGGTTACGCGCAGAACAATCAGAGAATCGGGCGGACATGCCCATGATTGAGTGGGATGCGCAGAAGAACCTATATAAAATCAATCCACTGATTGATTGGTCTTTTGAAACTCTTGAAAAATACTTAACTGAATATAAAATACCCCAAAACCCACTACATAAAAAAGGGTTTGTATCGATCGGATGTGCACCATGCACGCGTGCGATCAGTGAAGGTGAACACCCCCGCGCAGGTCGCTGGTGGTGGGAGAATTCACAAAAAGAATGTGGTTTACACGCCTAATAGTTGTTTATGAATACGTACCAAGATAAAATCGGCCATTTCCCGCGTCAGCTTGAAGATGAATCCATCTACATTATGCGTGAGGTTGCGGCACAATTTGAACGCCCTGCCTTGCTATTTTCAGGTGGAAAAGATTCCATTACGCTAGTTCGCTTAGCCCAAAAGGCATTCTTTCCAGGTAAAATTCCATTCCCACTCGTGCACATTGACACAGGCCACAACTTTCCAGAAACGATTGAATTTCGGGATTGGTTAGCCAAAGAAACTGGGGCCGAATTAATTGTTCGTTATGTGCAAGATTCAATCGATCAAGGGAAAGCCAAAGAAGAATCAGGAAAATACGCCTCGCGAAATGTCTTGCAAACCGTAACGCTGTTAGATACCATTGAAGAATTTAAATTTGATGCATGTATTGGTGGCGCACGCCGCGACGAAGAAAAAGCCCGCGCCAAAGAACGGATCTTCTCCGTACGCGACGACTTCGGACAATGGGATGCCAAACGCCAACGCCCCGAATTATTTGACATGCTAAATGGCCGCATTGCCGTAGGTGAAAATGTTCGCGTTTTCCCGATCTCCAACTGGACCGAATTAGATGTTTGGAACTACATCAAAGAAGAAAAAATGGAAATTCCTTCCATCTACTTCGCACACAAACGACAAGTAATTGAGCGTGATGGAATGCTTTGGGCTGATTCCGAACACCTAAATAAAGAAGCAGACGAGATTCCGTTTGAAGCAACTGTTCGCTTCCGGACCGTTGGCGACATGACCTGCACCGCAGCTGTTGCCTCCGATGCAACCGAAATCGACGTCATTATCGAGGAGATTCTATCTGCGGAAATTTCGGAACGTGGCGCCCGCATAGACGATAAACGTTCGGAAGCAGCGATGGAAAAAAGGAAGCAACAGGGGTATTTTTAATCAAGAGAAAGACAATGGATATATTACGCATAGCAACTGCCGGTTCTGTTGATGACGGAAAAAGCACCTTGATCGGTCGTTTATTATATGAGACCAACTCAATTACCAAAGATAAAATTGAAGCACTCGAAACCGCTTCGAAACGCAAAGGGCTTGATTTTTTAGACCTATCGCTGTTGACAGACGGCCTTATCGCCGAGCGCGAGCAAGGAATCACCATCGACGTGGCGCATATTTATTTCTCAACCCCTACCCGTAAATACATCATTGCGGATACCCCAGGTCACGTAGAATACACCCGAAACATGGTAACAGGCGCATCCAATGCCAAGGTTTCCTTAATTCTAGTGGACGCGCGCCAAGGATTAGTCGAACAAACGGCACGCCACTTATCAATCGCGGCCATGCTGCGCATTCCTAAAGTGATTGTTTGTGTCAACAAGATGGATTTGGTTCAATACCAAGAATCCACGTTTGAGGAAATAAAAGCGAGCCTAACGGAACTCGTTAAGCAAACAACTTTCGAAGGTCAAGAAATTAGCTTTTTGCCTATCTCGTCTCTTTACGGACAAAACATTACCCAAAAAGCAGAGCAAATGCCTTGGTTTACAGGCAATACGTTATTGGGTGAATTAGAGGCGTTTGAATATGCGGAAACGTTGGCACACGCACCAGCACGTTTCCCCGTTCAATTTGTTGTACGACCGATGACGGAAGCATATCATGACTTCCGCGGATATGCCGGAAAAATTAGTTCAGGCACATTCCAAGTAGGTGATGTAATTCGCGTATTACCCACAGGCCAAGAGAGCACCATTGCGACGATCGAAAAATTTGAATCAAATTTATCCAGTGCCAAAGCGGGAGATTCTGTCGTGATTACCTTATCCACCGACATCGATATTTCACGTGGGAATACGATAGTTTTGGCCAAAGATTCCGCTGCACCGCAACTGAAAGATTTTTCGGCACAGGTTTGTTGGCTTGATCACCAAGCACTTACTCCAGGTAAAACGTATTTATTACAGCACGGCATTAACATCACCAAGGCGAAAATTTCGCAAATCACGGAACGTCTAGACGTTGTTGCGCAGACAGCTACTGAAGGAGTTGATTCGCTGAAACTGAATGAAATTGGGCGCATTTCATTGCGAACAGCTCAGCCGATTAGCGCAGATGTGTATGCCAAAAACCCATCCAATGGGGCCTTTATTTTGATTGATGAATTTTCGAATTCAACAGTTGGCGTAGGGTTCGTTCAATAAAACTTATTGAAACTTCTTAGGGGCGTACAGGAATCCAAAAGCCTGTGCGCCTTCTTTCGTATGTACTTCATGGTGCACATAATGCGCTTTCATAATGCGCTTCATGTACCGACTCGTCGCTTTGTATTTAATTTTTATCCGACGATGCACGATAATGTCATGGAAAATAAAATAGAAGATTCCATAAGTTGCAATGCCTAATCCGATGTAAAATAAGGGCCAAAGTTCAGGAATTTCAGCTCCTGCAATAATCGTGAGTGTAGATGATATACCAAAAACAACCGAGAATAAATCGTTTTTCTCCACGGCATCGTTATGATGTACATGATGTGACTGATGCCAGCGCCACATAAACCCATGCATGATGTACTTATGCGTCAACCATGCTACGCCTTCCATCCCGATAAAAGTAACCAACCACAATAGAATTCCCATTTGAAACTTTTTGAATTTTAACCCAAAATTACACGGAATTGTTTTAAAAATCGACCGCCTCCTTTGGCATAATTCAATTATCTTTGTAGGCTATAAATGACCGCATTGCTTTTATGATTGATAAAAATTACGCCCCCCAGGAAATCGAACAAAAATGGTACGCTTATTGGTTGGAGAATAAGGTCTTCACTTCGAAACCTAACCCAGCAAAGGAGGCGTATTCCATTGTCATTCCGCCACCCAATGTCACCGGGGTGTTGCACATGGGGCACATGTTGAATAATACGATTCAAGATGTTTTAATCAGAAAAGCGCGTATGGAAGGCAAAGAGGCTTGTTGGGTCCCTGGAACCGACCACGCCTCCATCGCCACAGAAGCAAAGGTCGTATCCATGCTGAAAGAAAAAGGCATAGAGAAAAAAGACATTACCCGCGAAGAATTCTTGAAACATGCTTTCGAATGGAAGGATAAATACGGCGGAATTATCCTCGACCAATTAAAAAAATTAGGTGCTTCATGTGACTGGGATCGTACCCGTTTTACGATGGAACCATCTTTGTATGAGGCTGTTATAGACACCTTTGTGCGTTTATATAACAAGGGTTTGATTTACCGTGGCGTCCGCATGGTCAATTGGGATCCGCAGGGAAAAACAGCTTTGTCGGACGAGGAAGTGATTTACAAAGATGTTCAGGCCAAATTATACCATATCCAATACCCCTTAGTGGACGGTTCTGGATTTGTGACGATTGCCACCACCCGACCAGAAACTATTATGGCAGATGCCGCCATTTGCGTTAACCCAGCGGACGAACGCTATGTTCATTTACATGGGAAAAAGGTACGTATTCCATTAATCGATCGTGAAATCAGCATCATTCCGGATGAATATGTGACGCTGGATTTTGGAACAGGTTGTTTAAAAGTAACCCCAGCCCACGATTTAAATGACTACGAATTAGGCTTAAAACACAAATTACCTGTCATCGATATCTTGAATGACGACGGTACATTAAATGAAAAGGCAGTATTATTTGTGGGCGTTGATCGCTTCGAAGCCCGTAAACGTATCGTAAAGCAACTAACCGAGGAAGGTTATTTAATCCAAACGGATGAGTACAAATCAACCGTAGGGACTTCCGAGCGTACAGGTGCGGTTATCGAACCGAAGTTATCCTTGCAATGGTTCATGAAAATGGAGGAGCTGGCGAAGCCAGCGTTGGATAATGTCATGAATGACAACATTCAATTACACCCTGCCAAATTCAAAAATACGTACCGTTCTTGGATGGAAAATGTACGTGACTGGTGTATCTCAAGGCAGTTGTGGTGGGGCCAACAAATTCCTGCGTTTTATATGGAAGATGGCACAGTGATTGTGGCCAAAGACAAAAAAGAAGCTTTGCGTATTGCACGCGACAAATACCAGTTATTCGCTTTGGTCGAAGATGATTTGACGCAAGATCCGGATGTATTGGATACCTGGTTTTCATCGTGGTTATGGCCAATTTCGGTATTTGACGGAATTGAAAACCCAAATAATGAGGAGATCAATTACTATTACCCAACCAATGATTTAGTTACGGGACCCGATATTTTATTCTTCTGGGTAGCTCGTATGATTATGGCGGGATATGAATGGCGGGATGAATTGCCATTTAAAAATGTTTATTTAACCGGTATTGTTCGGGATAAACAAGGACGCAAAATGTCCAAATCACTCGGCAATTCACCTGATCCTTTGGAGTTAATTGAGCGTTTTGGTGCGGATGGTGTTCGTTCAGGTTTATTGTTTTCGGCTCCTGCTGGAAATGACTTGTTGTTCGATGACAAATTATGTGAGCAAGGAAGAAACTTCTCGAATAAAATATGGAATGCATTCCGCCTGTTAAAAGGTTTGGAGGTTGTTCCTGGAGCTTCATTACCAGAGCATACGCTGGCGACCGCTTGGTTCGAATCCAAATTAAGCCAAACGATTATTGACGTTCAAGACCACTTCAGTAAGTTCCGTATTTCAGACGCATTGCTAAGTATTTACAACTTGGTGTGGGATGATTTTTGTGGTAAGTATTTGGAGATTATTAAGCCAGCTTATCAAAGCCCAATTCACGCAGACACCTTGCAGGCGGCATTGGGATTATTTGATTCTTTAATGCGCTTAATGCATCCATATATGCCATTCATCACGGAAGAAATCTGGCAGTCAATTGCCCCTCGAAGCGAAAAAGGCACTATTTGCACAGCCGAGTACCCTACAGCGGGCAAAGTTAATGAAGCTTTAATCGCGCAGTTTGATGTCGTGTTTGAGGTCGTAACGAAGGTGCGAGAGATTCGCAATTCGAAACAATTGTCACCAAAATTAGCTTTACCACTTTGCATTAAATCAGCACAACCTGTGGCCTATGCGGCAGTTGAAGCTATCATGTTAAAATTGGCCAATTTAGAATCGATTAGTTTTATTGCTGAGCCGATCGCAGATGCACAGACCTTTGTGGTAAAGTCGGACCAGTTCTTTGTTCCGATGGCAAACGACGAAGATCCGGCGGTTTTAAAGGCGGAATCTCAAAAGGAATTGGAGTATTTAGAAGGCTTTAAGAAATCTGTTGAGGCGAAACTAGCGAATGAAAAATTCGTTCAACATGCAAAAGCGGATTTAGTGGAGCGTGAGCGCCAAAAGCTATCTGATGCGGAGAATAAAATCAAATCGTTGCAAGAACTTTTAGCACGTTTGGGATAATGAATCGTTGGATTGGGTTATTTATCGGTTTATGCTTAGCATCCTGTTCTTCCAAAAAAGAAGAAGATGTAATCACATCATTGCCTGATATCAAATGGGACATGCAGCGATTGGACCGAGCGATTGCACTTGCTTCATCAGAGGCTGCGATTGATTCCATACTCAAAAAACACCCGGAATTGGGGATAGGCTATTTCAGCTGTCCGCCTGAAAAAACACCTTTGTTGGCGCGTGATTTATACCAACTATTCAAAAATCCAGCATTACGAAAATTTTACGATCAGAGCCAAGATAGTAGTTTCTTTGGAGGGGATCGTCTGGAGAAAGAGTTGAAAATTGCTTTCCAGCGTGTGCAAAAGGAATTTCCCGGGATGAAGACGCCAAAAATCAGAACAGTCTTTTCGGGATTCGGAGGATTGGGAAGTGAATTTACAGCCCAACATCTACAAGTAACGGATTCGCTGATCGTGATTGGCTTGGATTTTTTCATGGGGAAAAAAGGTTTATACCTGCCTCCAAATGTGTATGATTATCAATTGCGCCGACTGGAACCTCGCGCGTTAGTAGGCCAAGTTATGCTTCAATATTCTGCATTTTTAAACAAGCAAAATGAGGAAGATCACACGTTGCTGAGTGACATGATTTGGTATGGAAAGGGCTACGCGTTTACCAAAACGATTGTGCCTGAAGTGGCCGACAGCCTGCTGTTTGGCTATACGGCGCAAGAATTGCTCGAGACAAATGCCTTTCAAAAACAGGTTTGGGAACATTTTATTGATAAGAAGTTATTGTTCAATAAAGAGGAATTAATGAAAAGTAAGTATTTAGGTGAGCGGCCTAAAACACCAGAAATTGGTCCAGCATGTCCAGGCTCAATCGGTCGCTGGGTTGGCTATACGATTGTACAGCATTATTGGGCCGCTAATCCAAAGCTCAGCATATCAAAAATTATGGCAGATCAGGATTTTAATCGCATATTTTTAAAGTCGGCCTACCGAGGTGAGCCATTAACGAGTAATTAGGCATGGCAAAACGACACGAGAAAATGGGTGCGGGAGTTGATCCCAAAGATAAAGTCAAGGTAGACAAGAAGGGCTTAGAAAAGGCCTTGAAAATATTCCGCTTTGTTATTCCATACAAATGGACATTTGGTTTTGGGATGATGTTCTTGTTGCTGTCGAATTTAACGACGATGAGTTTCCCACTGCTGATTGGGGAAATGACAAAGGTGATAGAAGGAAAATCCAAGTACTTAATTAATGAAGTGACTATCTTCTTCTTTGCGGTGTTGATTGTGCAGGCTATCTTATCGTTTATACGTATTTACACATTTGCGCAAGTTTCGGAAAAATCGATGCGGGATGTTCGTCAAACGTTGTATGCGAAAATCATCACCATGCCTATTTTTCATTTTGAAAAACGGCGTGTGGGGGAATTGATGAGTCGAATCACATCGGATATCACGCAATTGCAGGATGTGCTATCGATAACCTTGGCCGAATTTTTTCGTCAGATATTCACGTTAATTGGCGGTATTGCCTTAATCACGTATTTATCATGGAAGTTGACACTATTCATGTTAGCCACCTTCCCAGTCTTGGTTATTGCTGCCATTGTTTTTGGCAAGTTTATCCGCAAGATCTCGAAAAAGTCGCAGGATGAATTAGCTGAAACTAACATCATTGTAGAGGAAACGTTTCAATCAATTCAGGCGGTCAAGTCCTTTACGAATGAGTCGTATGAAGTAAACCGATATACACAATCATTAAATAAGGTTATTGAAGCAGCATTAAAAGCGGCCACGATGCGTGGAGCTTTTGTGAGTTTTGTGATTTTTGCCTTATTTGGAGGGATTGTCGGGGTTGTTTGGTATGGCGCACAATTAGTTGCTCAGGGGGATATGATCTTAGCGGATTTATTAACCTTTATATTTTACACGGCGTTTATTGGTGGATCCGTGGGCGGCTTAGGTGACATTTATGCGCAGTTACAAAAAACGATAGGTGCATCAGATCGTATATTGGAAATATTGGAAGATCCTTCTGAGGTACATTTAGCGGATGAGGCTAAGGAGGCTTCGATTGAATTTGGCACCATAGAGCTCAAAAACATACACTTTTCGTATCCCAGTAGGCCTTCGGTGGAAATTTTGAAGGGAATTTCGATACGTATTGAACCAGGTCAAAAGGTAGCGATTGTGGGTACTTCTGGAACGGGTAAATCGACATTGGCTCAATTAATGATGCGATTCTATGAGCCTAATTCTGGGGAAATTGAATTAAATGGCACGAATATCAATGCGTATTCGGTAAATGCGTGGCGAAAGATGTTGGCTCTTGTCCCTCAGGAAGTATTATTATTTGGAGGGAGTATCCGTGAAAATATTGCGTATGGCAAACCAGGTGCTACACAAGCTGAAATTGAACGTGCAGCAGAGCAAGCGTATGCCCGTGAATTTATTGAGTCGTTCCCGGAAAAATGGGATACGTTGGTGGGTGAGCGAGGTGTTAAATTGTCTGGAGGCCAGCGCCAGCGAATTGCGATTGCGCGAGCCATTTTAAAGGATCCTAAGTTTTTATTGTTGGACGAAGCTACGAGTGCCTTAGACTCTGAATCCGAAAAATGGGTACAGTCTGCCTTAGAGGAATTAATGAAAAACAGGACAAGTTTAATTATTGCGCATCGGTTGTCGACCATTCGCTCAGCGGATCAAATTATCGTGATGGAGTCGGGCAAAATTGTAGAGGCTGGAACGCATGAGGAACTGCTTGCAAAGAAGCAAAGTGTTTACCGTAAAATGGTTTCGTTACAAACAGAACATTTAGGATGACAAAATTAGCTGCCTTTTCGTTACGAAATACCCCTTGTCGAGAGGCGGTGATACGCGCATTTGAAGATGCTGGATATGCCTTAAGTCAGGGGGATATTGAGCAAAATTTGTTATCGCATTTTGATCGGGTTACCATTTACAGAACATTAAAAACCTTCTTAACCTCTGGAATAATTCATAAAGTTTTAGATGATCAGGGAAGTATAAAATATGCACTATGCAAAACAGTTTGTCAGCATGAGGGTCACCAGCATGATCATGTGCATTTCAAATGTGTCCAATGTGGGCAGACCACGTGTTTGGAAACGGTGCATATCCCGAATATTCCATTACCGGAGCACTTTATCAAGCAGGAGAGTAATTTATTGATTCAAGGTATTTGCAAACCCTGTAGTTTAGAGGGATAATTCTTTTTTGACAAAGTCGCTCACCTGATCATGTAGCTGGTAGCGTTTCTGGCGTTTATCCAGTTGAGAGCTTACGCGTAAAATGGCGTTTTTCTCTCCAGTGAGAATGGCTAATTTCGAGTTAAGTTCTTTAATGACTGTTGACCTGCGGAATCGCTGCGTATCGGCCCCCAATTGAGTAATCCCTAAAATCTCATTAACCTGCTCTACATCGAGACCTTCTTGCGCACTTTCCTTTAAAAATTGCATTAAAAGGGCTAATTGTACCTCGTCAAAATGACCGCCTATTTGTGGAGTAATGACAGGTTTTTGCGCATTGGACCTATTATTTTTGCCAAATAACTTCTTTACCGTCCAGAAGCATAAGGCGAATACCAGTAGCATAATGAAAGCGTAAAACCAATTAGTCTGATACCACGGTTTGTCTGTTAGGTATCCTAGGAATTTAGCTTTTTTAACGATTTCATGCAGGTTGACCAACTTTGATTCGTTGGCAAGATGTATATCATTCGAATATTTAGTCCCTAAAAGCCATTCATTGTGGAAAAATATATTGGGTTTCTCCACGGTCATGCTGAAGAAAGGGAATCGCGAAAATTCCATATTGACATCTTCGTATTCATATATACGTAGGTCTCGAGGGTCGATAAATGTGATGGTAACATGTCCTTTAGATCCTAATGGGAAAAGCACAAAATATTTTCCAGTATATAGGACGCGAACGCGGCTATCGATAGGTAGTTTACTAAATACATCTTTCAGATAAGGATGTGAAATTTGACCTACTTTTTTCCACGTTCTGGTGGCAAAGGAGAACTCGAATATGTCATCCATTAAATCAAGACTACCAAAATTCTGACTGATGTCGTTTGAAAAATTGGATAAGGTAATCAATTTGTCTTGCTCGGGTAGGTAGGCTGTGTACCCTCGGTAAATTGCGGTGGGGACATCTCCACTGACAGAAACACCTTCCCATTCTTTTATCTGGGGATCAAAATAGGTGATGTGGTTGTTTGTCTCCCAAAATCCATATCCACCGACCTGAAAGTACTGACCTTTACGAATGAAAGTATATGATCCACAATTATCCCCTCTAAAATAGGTGCGATCAAGCCGCGTAATCGATTTGGCATTCAGATCCAGACTAAAAATTTGATTGGTACATTCTAGAAACAGGATGAATTGATTCGGCGTATTTGTCGCGATTGTTTTAAATTCTGACTCCTTTCGAATTTCAGAAATGGAAAATGAATCAATGCTGATGGTACCTGTTTCTACCCAATGTTTTTTGTCAATGAGTGTTTGGTATGATTTAGTACCAAAGTCGATTCGGTTTGCTTGCTTGGTAATGGGATTAAGAAAATGCGCAAATGGTCCGCCATACGCGAGGGGAGCCAAAAGACAGAGCAGGATAGTAATGTAATTGCGAAGCATCTTGCAAATATAGGGAAAAGAGTGGGAAGTAGTAGACAGTCGCTAGTAGTTAGTGGTCAGTAATCAGTCCGAAAGAGAGGTAAGAGGTAAGAGGTAAGAAGTAAGAGGTAAGTGGTAATAGGTAAGAGGTAAGAAGTAAGAGGTAAGAGGAGATAGCGCTATGTTCCCTACGGACTATCTCCCTTCGGACTCATTTCCTT
>CAZUAZ010000032.1:0-20760 GCA_964618445.1 uncultured Aquirufa sp.
TATAAATACCAAGAATTTCAAGTGGGCTATTTGGCCTTGAACAAAAAAGGCGAATATGGTGCTTATTCTATCCAAAAAGGGTTTAATTTCACTATTACGAAAAATGGCGTCACCCAAGTGATTGAGAGTGGCTATTACATGACCTAGACTTATGGAAAGAAAAGTTACCGAAAAGAAGAAGTTTTTAGTGGAAGTTGCTTGGGAGACGTGTAACCAAGTGGGCGGTATTTATACCGTCATTCGGACCAAAGTCCCGGCGATGGTCGAGAAATGGGAGCAAGACTATTTATTACTCGGGCCCTATTTCACGCAAACTGCCGCAGCGGAATTTGAACCTTTAGCCATCGATGTAGAAACACCTGTGGGTCGAGCGGTCGCTTGGATGCGCGCTCAAGGCATCGAAGTTCATTACGGAAACTGGCTCATCACGGGAAAACCCAAGATTGTCCTTTTCGATTTAGCTTCTCTGATGAGCGAGGTAGATATCGTTAAAGGTCGCATTTGGGAAAACCACAAAATCTCCACACTTGGCGTAGAGGAACTAGTCAATCAAACCATCATTTTCGGGGAGTTAATTCGTCTTTTCTTAAGCCAGTTGGCCGTTGAAAACAAAGCTAAAAAAGACATCATTGTCCATTTTCACGAATGGATGGCGTCAACTTGTATTCCAGATTTACGCAAAGAAAAAGTTAAAATTTCCACGGTATTTACGACCCATGCCACGATGCTGGGCAGGTATTTAGCTGGCAATGTGCCCAACTTTTATGATGTCTTGGACACCTTTGATTGGCATAAAGAAGCCAAACATTATGGGATTGAGGCGCAAGCTTCTTTCGAACGGGCAGCCGCTCAAAAAGCGGATGTGTTAACCACAGTTTCTGATATTACAGCCAAAGAATGTGTGGCATTTTTGGGTAGAATACCTGAATTAATTTTGCCAAATGGTCTGAATATTCAGCGTTTTGCAGCTATACACGAGCACCAAAACTTACATTCACTTTACAAAAAGCGGATTTCTGATTTTGTGATGGGGCACTTTTTTCAGAATCAACCCTTTGACCTGGATCAAACCTTGTATTTATTCACTTCGGGACGGTTTGAATATTCGAATAAAGGATACGATTTGACATTGGATGCGTTAGAGATCTTGAATCGAAAAATGAAAGAATCTGGGTCGCGCAAGACGGTGATTATGTTTTTTATTACCAAACAGCCATACCATTCCATCGATCCAGAAGTTTTGCATTCCCGCGCGGTCTTGGACGAAATTCGGGAAAACTGCCAGGCGATTGAAAAGGAAGTTGGCGAGAAATTATTCCAAGCCTCCGCTGCCTCCAAAGATTTAACGCTACCTGATTTAAATGATTTTGTAGGTGAATATTGGCGATTACGTTTACGCCGAACTGTTCAAACTTGGAAAACAAATGCGCGCCCTAAAGTTGTGACGCATTTACTTAAACAGGAGGATGACATCATTCGCAATTTACATCGGACGCAATTATTGAACCATGCGGAAGATAAGGTAAAGGTGGTTTACCATCCTGATTTTATTGTTTCGACTAATCCTTTGTTTGGGCTTGATTATGGCCAATTTGTCCGAGGTTGTCACTTAGGAGTTTTTCCTTCTTACTATGAACCATGGGGTTATACGCCATTGGAATGTATGGCGCGTGGTGTGCCTACGGTTACGTCTGACCTGTCGGGTTTTGGGGATTACATGATGCAAATTATGCGTGATTATGAGCAATGGGGTGTGAGTGTGGTGAATCGCAAAACGCAGAACTATCAGGAATCTGCAGAGCAGTTGGCCAATTTACTTTTCAAATTCGTCCAACAAAGTCAGCGAGATCGCATCATGCAACGGAATCGCGTGGAGAGTATTGCCGACACCTTTGATTGGTCAAATCTTCGTGGGTATTACGACACGGCGCATGAGCTTGCGGTGATGAAGCGCCGGAAATAGATTATCAGTTTTTGAGGTTCAAAAATCCTCAGTTCCCCTTACCTTTGGCAATCCTCCAAGGTTTGCCAAAGGTAGGTGGGAAATATGCTTCAGAGCCTCGCGTTTCGACAAAGGCATCAACTCATTTTCTGCGACAAATTCGCATACCCAGTCGGCATTTGTCCGTGCATATTGCCGTAAAATCCACCCGATCGCTTTTTGAATAAAAAACTCTTTAGACGAATTCAAGGCTAGAATCACCTGTGATAAAAGTGCCAAATCAGTTTTTGACTTATAGCCCAACTGAAACAAGATACAGAGCCGTTGGTGCCAAAAAACCGGCGAAGCCATCCAACGGGCAATCCAAGCATCCCGCTCCTTAGGAAAACGTAAAAAATAAGCCCCCAACACTTTTGGCCCTAACACATCTACTACGTCCCACCACGATCGGGCATCAACCCAGCGATCAATCAATTCGGGGAGGCGTTTGTCCCAACATTTCTGCGCCTTCAATAAATAATCCATCGCTGCATATTGAAACTCCCGCTCGGGCAAGTCAAATAACTCCGAACAAACTTCAAACCAATCTCCACATTGGCCATGTGCTTGATAAATTGCCTTGAATACAGTCGCTCGTTCAGGTTTTTTAATTCCTATAAATGGGTATTGATCCCGCATGTATCCACGCATCCAAAAGGCATTTTCTGGATGATCCAACGCGTAAAATGCAGCTGTTAACTCCTTGACAAAACTCATCGATTTGAAAAATACAAATTACCCTGTAAACCACTTTCAGTCACATCCCAACTGGATGCATCGAAAGGCTTGTATTGAATGTCAACAAAATTGATTTCGTAGAAATTCTTCCAATTTACGCGATCCCGATCCAGCTTTCGAATGCGATTTGCAGATACATTCGTGACTGTTAATTCGATATGATTTGACGTCTTTAAAACACCTGCTGGAACTTGAATCTGATACGGAAGTGACC
Organism: uncultured Aquirufa sp.; assembly: GCA_964618445.1. Classification (GTDB taxonomy): domain Bacteria; phylum Bacteroidota; class Bacteroidia; order Cytophagales; family Spirosomataceae; genus Aquirufa. The sequence continues at coordinate 2,934 of CAZUAZ010000032.1, forward strand.
AAACCTTACCTAAATCAATGCCATTAATTTTCACGTGTACCCAATCGCGAACTTGATCTAGATGGAGGACTTTGGCTTGTGTCAACTGCTCGGCGGACAATTCAAAATCAAACGCATAGGTTCCTTTCCCCCAATAATCGTGCGTCGATGAATCGCGGGTCCAATAATTCATGTCATCTGAAACCAATGACTTTAACTGCTTATCCGGAAAACTAATAGAGACTTTACCCATCGGCTCAATCGGACTAATCACCTTATCTCCGATCAACTGAACCTTCGACTTCGTCGTGACCCCACGAATCAACATACTTTGGCCAGGTACCAAATTCAAGAAAAACGATTTATCCTTGTTCACATGAACCACCGATTTCACCCCAGTCATCGGTTCGAATAATTCCAAGTCGGCCGCTCCTTTCGCGAGACGAACCGGACCTTCCGAAAAACGATTAGACAAATTCGCAATGAAATACGCAGCTCCTTGAGGCGAACGCTTTCGAATAAATGAAAGTCCTTGGTCGGCAATCGACTCGCGACTAATTCGATACCGCTCTAAAATATTCGTTGGATCTGAAACCCAACGCATCACCATGGTTTCGCGAGCGATGTGCCAGCGGTCCTTTTGTTCATCCGTCAGGCCAAACGCATTTGGCTGAAGTGGCAAGTGTTCCAAAAAGTAAACCGGCAAGCCTTGCTTCACCCATTTGGCCCATAATTCCATCGTTTCCAATGAAACAAAATGTGGGGCAGGAATTAACAACATCTTATACTCGGCACCAGAAGCCGTTCTAAAGGTGCGCTTTGGAGTAGGCTGCAAGCCTTTCATGAGCAAATCAGATACATAATCAACTTGGTAACCCTTGTTTTGCATGTGCTCCGACCAGTGACCAAAAGACGTATTTTTCATCCAGTCCCGACTATTGGCATGCAAATCCAAGGGATGTGTTTTGCCTTTTCCATTTCGCTCATGCCAAATATCCTCCATCGGAAAATACATCAGCACATCCGCATCTGTGGGGTACGCCTGCAACATTTTTTGGCAATTATCCACATACCGATTTAACTCAGGCAAGGCTTCCCAAAAATGACTTTGCGGATTGAAGTTCGTGCTTGCATAAAAAAGCCAACCTGGCCAAGCGACCTCTGGGGGCGAATAGGTTGCCCCATGGTAAAAAATGTGATTCACCCCACCGATAAAAACCTGATCGACGACTGGCTTCACCTGGGCCAGTGAAACTTTAAAGTGATTACCCAACCAGGTTGTTGTCTCGGAGGAGACCAATTTCTTACCCGTCAGGTTAGCCGCTGATGAGGCTAATTTCAAGTTTCGCACATCCGGAATACCAAAGCGAACTGAGTCATAATCCGGATCGACCCGATATCCCGGGATATCAAACGGTTTACTGCCAAAAAACTCGGTTTCAGGTATATCAACTGCCGCATATAAATCCAATAGATTTCCGGGGGAACCATGCGCCTGATCCCGACTTACAAATCCCATTTGCTTAATCCATGAGGCAAAAGGTTGCGTAAACTCGGTCAACAACAAATGAGCTAACGTACGATGATAATCTGCCCAAATCGCATTCTCAGCATCAGATTCTGCTTTTGATTTGGCCATCACATCCAGATAGACGCGCAAATCATAGCCATTCATGCGCTGAAATTCTGTGAATAATTCTGGGGTATAATTTGCTCCATATACCTCATAAGAATCATTATACAATGCCCTTAAAGGCGCATGCGACTTCTTTAATAAGGGAACAAACGATTCACGGTATTGAACAAATGCCGACTTACTAAAATGATCCATCACCAAACCCTCCGCTCCCGGAGCTGCCCGCTTGACTTGTTGGTTCGTCATAGTCTCCAAAAACACATAAACAATCGCTCCCTCCGACCCCGCTTGAAAACTTGATTTCTTTGAAGACACCAAATCCTCCACAAATACCTTGTTCACATACACTGAAGCAGCTTTGGCTTCTTGAGGAACCACACAAGATTTACCTGGCGCGATGGAAATGGTTTCAATTTTATACAATTTGGCGGCGTCTTGTTTTCGAACTTGTGGGCCGCCTAAAGGCCAACCGGTTCCCAGGGTCATGTCGATACCCAAGTGTAATCGCTTGGCTTCCTTCAGCACAAAGGTAAACTTCTGATTCCAGCCTTCACTCAGGTATGGCTGGAACGTTGACTCGTAGCCTTTAGCTCCATAGATGGGAATGATGTGCAAGCCGCCAAAACCTGCTTTGGCAAAAGCCTCTAGATTATGGGTAATTCCAACCTCTGTCACCGCACTTCCGGGCCACCACCAATACGCCCAAGGCTTAGAAGTAGAAAAAGCAGCAGGAGTTTGCGCTCCAACTGCTTTTGCTATTAATATAAAAAATACTAGGTATCTGAATTTGATCATACCCCGAATGTCGTTTTTTTAGACAAAACGACCTAACAAATTCTCCAAATATTCTTGTTTTCCAGAGATCATAGCAGGCTCGCCAATCTCAACTGCAATTTGATACAAATCTTCTAATTTAAGCTTACCAGCCTCAAAATCAGCACCTTTACCCGAATTGAAACTTGCATAGCGTGCTGCTTTCAAGCGATCCATTTCACCATGGGAAGCTAATTTATCGGCAATAATCAACGAGCGAGCAATCGTGTCCATGCCACCAATGTGCGCATAGAATAAATCTGCAGCATCAGTTGAATTACGGCGACGCTTGGCATCGAAATTGATACCTCCACCCGCTAATCCACCTTGCTTTAAGATGATTGACATGGCTTCAGCCCACTCGTAAATATCCGTTGGGAACTGATCCGTATCCCATCCATTCTGATTATCACCGCGATTTGCATCGATTGATGCTAACATCCCCGCATCCGATGCCACTTGGCACTCATGTGCAAAGGTGTGACCCGCCAAAGTCGCGTGGTTCACTTCTAAGTTTAATCCAAATTCCGACAATAAGTCAAACTCGCGCAAGAAACCGATAACGGTTGCTGCATCATAGTCATATTGATGTTTGGTCGGCTCGCATGGTTTTGGCTCGATAAAGAACTTTCCTTTGAAACCATTGCGTCGTGCATATTCCACACAGGTGTGCAACATACGCGCAAAATGTTCCCGCTCACGCTTCATGTCGGTATTCAATAAGGTCATATACCCTTCACGACCTCCCCAGAACACATATCCGCCGCCACCTAATTTGATCGTTGCGTCGATCGCTCCTTTTAGTTGGGCACCCGCATGAGCAACTACCTCAAAATTTGGATTCGTAGACGCACCGTTCATATAGCGCTCATTCGAAAACAAGTTGGCCGTTCCCCACAATAACTTCACTCCACTTTCTGCTTGTTTTTTCTCGAAAATATCCGTGATGAATTTCATTCGATCCGTGAATTCTTTCGGATCATTATGCCCTTCGATTGCATCCACATCATGAAAGCAGTAAAATGGCGCTCCTATTTTAGTGATAAATTCAAAGGCAGCATCTGCTTTATCGGCAGCACGCTGACGCGCATCAGACGCAACATCCCAAGGATAATGATGTGTACCTGGCCCAAATGGATCAGCACCATCGCCACAGAAAGAATGCCAATAAGCAATGGCGAAGCGCAAGTGCTCCTTCATGGATTTACCGGCAATTATTCGATTTTCGTCGTAATAGCGAAATGCTAACGGGTTATCTGATTCAGGACCTTCAAATTTGATTTGACCAATTCCCTTGAAATATTCTTTTTGTCCAATTAATACGCTCATATAATTTTAAAAAAATAATGTTTTTTGCTTGATAAGGCTCAAAACTACAAATTCTAACATTGAATCCAAATGCTTTCGTTTAATTTTTTAGCATAGTGTAGCACAGTGAACATATATATAATGGTATGATTCTTAATAGTTTTTTTTATTTTTGGCAAAACACTACTTCATGATGTATAAACTTATTAAAGTTAGTTTGTTGCTAATTATCGCATGGCCAACATTCGCGCAAACGGCATTTAATGCCAACGGTCGTTTCGAACAATTGGAATCGACCCTTCCTACGCCCAATTCCTATCGCACAGCCAGTGGATCACCTGGAAAAGATTATTGGCAGCAACGTGCCGACTACGATATCAAGGTGGAATTGGATGATATCAACCGGAAAATTACAGGTACTGAAACGATTACATATTTTAATAATTCACCAGATGAATTGCCGTATTTATGGATTCAATTGGACCAAAATTTATTTGAGAAAAATTCGGCAAGTAAAACAACTGCGACGGGTGAAATCAAAAATGGAATTCCTGCGTCTGCTTTCAAAGATTTGACAAACCCTAAGGATTACGGGTATAAAATTACCGCCGTGAAAGATGCGAAAGGGAATCCTTTGCGCCACACGATTAATCAAACGATGATGCGCATTGATTTACCTACACCCGTTAAATCGGGCGGATCCGTGAGCTTTAACATCGATTGGAATTATTTGATCACGGAATACTATGGCCGTTCTGGCTATGAGTTTTTTGCCAAAGACGGAAATGCGAATTACTTTATTGCACACTGGTTCCCACGTATGGCTGTTTACAATGATGTATATGGCTGGCAACACAAACAATTCATGGGCCAAGGCGAGTTTACATTAAACTTCGGTAACTATAAAGTAGCCATCACGGCACCAAACGACTTGGTCGTTGGCGCCGGCGGAGAACTTCTCAACCCCAATCAGGTTATGACTTCGACCCAATTAAAGCGTTGGGAGCAAGCAAAAACAGCCACACGTCCGGTTGAAATCGTGACGCAAGCTGAAGCAGAGGCAGCGGAGAAAGGTAAGCCAACAGGCAAAAAAACTTGGGTATTTAAGGCGGATAATGTGCGTGATTTTGCGTTCACGGCTTCGCGTAAATTTATTTGGGATGCCTTGCAGGTTGATGTAGAAGGCAAAAAAGTATGGGCGATGTCCTACTATTCAAAAGAAGGGAACCCACTATGGGGAAAATATTCAACCATGGTCGTTGCACATACACTACGCTCTTATTCAAAAAGAACCATTGCTTATCCGTATCCGGTAGCGATTTCATGTCATGCGACCTTAGGTGGCGGTATGGAATACCCTATGATTTCGTTTAATGGCGGTCGGCCAGAGGCGGATGGAACCTATACGGAGAATGTGAAAAACGGAATGATTGGTGTCATCATTCACGAAGTGGGTCACAACTTTTTCCCGATGATTATCAATTCGGATGAACGTCAATGGTCTTGGATGGATGAAGGTTTGAATACATTTTGTCAATATTTAGCTGAGCAAGAATGGGATCGTAATTTCCCAGCGCGTCGTGGAGAACCACAAAACATTGTGCCTTACATGCGATTGGATTCGAAGAATCAAGTGCCTATCATGGCAAATTCAGAAAACATTATGGACTTCGGAAACAATGCGTATGCAAAACCAGCAACTGCTTTGAATATCTTGCGTGAGACTGTCATGGGTCGTGAACTATTTGATTATGCATTCAAAGAATATGCACGCCGCTGGGCCTTTAAACAACCTTATCCAGCTGATTTCTTCCGTACGTTGGAAGATGCATCTGGTGTAGATTTAGATTGGTTTTGGCGTGGATGGTTCTACGGAACTGAGCCAGTGAATCAATCCATTGAAACGGTTGAGTGGTTTGGTGTAGACAATATGGATCCAGTAGCTAAAAAGGCTGCGGAAAAAGCAAAAGCTGAAGCTAAACGTCAAACAATTTCAAATATTCGTAACAAAACAGATATCAAATCAACCGTGGTAGAAGATAACCCTGATTTAACAGATTTCTACAATACCTATGACCGCTTTGCAACAACAGATGCAGAGAAGAAAAAGTACCAAGATTACTTGGGTAGCTTATCAGATGAAGAACGCAAATTAGTTTCAGAAGGTAAAAACTTCTACGTAGTCAACTTCAAAAACAAGGGTGGTTTACCGATGCCCGTAATAGTTAAGTTGACCTATGAAGATGGTACCGACGAAGTACTTCGCTTCCCTGCAGAGGTGTGGCGCTTAAACGACGTAGAGGCAAAGAAAATTATACCTACTTCGAAAAAAGTCGTTAAATGGGCACTTGACCCATACTTTGAGATTGCGGACATCGATACAGATGATAATTCCTATCCGCGCGAACCAGCACAACCAACCCGCGTACAATTATTCAAAGCGCAACCGCGCAGCTATGGCGGAGGGCAAAATCCAATGCAGGAGGCTCAAAACGCCAAAAAAGCAGGGGCTGTAACGGGTTCAAAAAACTAATAATCTACTTCAGTAAACTGATAAAAAAATCTCGATTAGACATCTATTCGAGATTTTTTTATTCCTGATCGATCAGGTTCAATTTAGATAAGTCCAAATCAGTCCGCTTCGACTTACTGAAATACATGGGCAAGAACTTAAATCCAAATTTGAAATCCTGAATGGCATAAGACATACGTGCAACGACGATGGATGAGTAGACCTCATCAAAACCCGTTAAATTCGCTGCAATTTCAGGTTGTAAAGTCACAATCTCCTTTTGAGTCAATCCATAAAAAGGACTATCCTCATCAATGGGATGTACGACAGTCCAGTTTAACACTAAGCTATCCACATGGCTTCGCTCTAAGCGAAGGTTATAAAAACGCAGGGTATTTTCAGGAGTTACAATACGGACATTGACTTTGATTTCTGCATTCATCAGCAAATGATCGTCTTTATAACATACCAATCGGAACATCAAGGCCTTACCTCCCTTATAATTCGTATGCACAATCAGATTTGAAAATCGAATGAATGCACGTGGACGTGAAAAACGTCCATACAAAAGACCAGTGGCGATGGCTAGGGAAAGAAATCCCACCAGGGACTCAATCGCAGCAATCCAATTCGCCATTTCACTGACCGGATTTATGCGTCCATACCCCACCGTAGTTAATGTCTGAGTAGAGAAAAAGAACAACTCTTGTAGCTGGCCTAGCGCATCATCTTGATGCTGAATACTTTCCAATCCAGTAGGGCCAGTGAACCAATACAACGCCGTAAACACGCAATTGATTAACAGGTAGACCAAAAATATAACAATCAAAAACCGCCACCGAGGCATGGTCAGCATATTTTGATAATTACTCATGCGGTGATGCACATGAATCCCAATCCGGCGAATGTTATAGGTGCCATCCTTATTCACCATGCGACCACCCATATCGGTACTGCGCTCCCCAAATCCCGTATCTTGATTTACGTTTTCTGTCATATCGATTTTAAACAAACCACAATTTACCTGACGCGATGATGAGTACCAAAGCGAGTACCCACTTTACTTTGGTATTTGACGCAAAACGAGCACCCCACCGCGCACCTAAAAAACCGCCCAGAAGTGACACAAGCAACCAATAGATCAGAGAAGATTGATCTAGCGGAACCCAGGTTTTTAAACCAGCCAAACCAGAAAGGGAGTTAACAAATATAAATAGTGCTGAAACGGCAGCGGCCTCTTTTAAATTAGCCCACCGAAATAACAATAAGACAGGACTCAAAATAATCCCTCCCCCAATTCCAATCATCCCTGAAAGTAAACCGATGAAGGACCCAGCAGTTAATCCTGCCCACAAAGGAAGTGGCTTTGCCTGCGATTCACGCAAGGAAGTCAACATGCGAAAAACGGCAATCAACAAGCAAGCACCCAGTACTTGTTTATAAGTCGACTCACTCAAGGGTATTTTTGCCCCCATAAATGCAGCCGGGATAGAGCCCAAGGCAAACGGCCAAAACAAGCGCCACTTAAAAAATCCTTGTTGGTAAAATGCCACAAACGACATCAACGAAACACCTAAGTTCAATAAAAGAGCTGATTGCTTCATGACCACAGGTGCCACACTAAACAGCGCTAAAACGGCCAGATAGCCAGATGCTCCACCATGTCCAACGGACGCATATAAAAATGCCATGGTGCCCAGCAAAACAAGGATTAGCCAAAAATCCATATTACACGCGTAAATAAATCAATAATTTTTCCCAATCTGGCACACGAATCCGCTCTTCCTTCACACGCGAAGCGGGTAACGCCTTAATCTTTTCGAATAAACGGATGTAATATTCGTAAGCGAGTAGAACACCTTTACGTGCAGCTTTGGGCAAATTTTCAATGCCACGTAATCCCGCATCAAAATCTAACTGGATATCCGCTTCAATTTCTTTCTTCTCTGTATCAGAGAATGTTTCAAAATTTACACCCGGGAAATACACCCGTCCACGCTCGTCAAAATCCGACTTAATATCGCGTAAAAAATTAATTTTTTGAAAGGCTGAACCCAACGCACAGGCATCCGCACGCAAAAAGTCATATTGTGCCGAATCCCCCAAACAGAAAACGCGTAGGCACATTAAACCCACGACCTCTGCCGAACCGTATATATATGTTTTATAGGTTTCAACATCGTAGACACGATCTGTTAAATCCATTTCCATGGAAACCAAAAATGCATCAATCAAATCATGGCCAATTTGAAATGTATTCACCACCCATTGAAATGAATGTAAAATCGGATTCAAGCTAATTTTTTCTTCAATCGCCTGAAAGGTATCCGCTCGGAATCGCGCTAAAAGCGCTTGCTTATCTTGATCATGAAAGGTATCCACAATCTCGTCTGCCAACCGCACAAATCCATAAATCGCATAAATTGCCTCATGATATTGCTTGTCCAACGTACGAATACCAGAAGAAAATGAGGTAGAATAAGCTTGTGTCAACAGCTTACTTGAATCGAGTGAAACCTTTAAATATAAATCCATTTGACTAGTTAAATGATTTGTCAACTTCCTTAGCGACGACTAAACCTGAAATAAGCGACGGGGGAACACCTGGTCCTGGTACGGTTAATTGGCCCGTATAGAACAAGTTTGCCACATGCTTATTTTTTAAACTTGGCTTCAAAATGGCCGTTTGCATTAATGTATTAGCCAAACCGTAGGCATTTCCTTTAAACGCATGATAATCTCCGATGAAATCTCGGTGCGCATAAGAGCGTTTATAGACGATTGAATCACGAATCGAAACACCACAGTAAGCCTCCAAACGATCCATCAATTGCGTAAAATATTTTTCGCGAACCTCCTCCGTATCGACCAAATCAGGCGCTACGGGAATCAATAAAAAGACATTTTCACACCCTTCCGGTGCCACAGATGGATCTGTTACTGAAGGTGCTGAAGCATAAAAAAGCGGGTCTGAGGGCCAAGAAGCCTCCGTATAAATTTCATGCGAATGCACGGAGAAATCACGATCAAAAAACAAATTATGGTGCTTCAAGCGTGGTAAACGCTTATTTATCCCTAAATAAAAGAGTAAGGAAGAAGGTGCCATAACTCGCTTATCCCAATAGGCCTCATCATAATTCCGATAAGCATCTCCCAACAATTCTTCTACGTGGTGATAATCCGCACTAGCTACGACGGCATCCGCCTCCCACGTTCCAGATGTCGTTTTGACCGACTGTACCCGTCCATTGGTAATGCCAAAGCCCGTAACCTCCATGTTTGTCCGAATCTTCACACCTTTTTCTTCTGCTAGCGCAACCATGCCTTTGACAATGTTGTGCATGCCGCCCATCGGATACCAAGTACCCAATTTGATTTCTGCATAGTTCATTAAACTATACATGGCAGGCGTATTTTGCGAAATGGCTCCCAAAAATAAGATGGGAAATTCCATCAATTTTAAGAGCGTGGGTGATTTAAAATACTTCCGAACGTGGCTGTAAAACGATTGAAAAACATCCATCCGAAGGGCGTCAATCAAGATACGTAAACTCAAAAATTCGGTGATTTTCGTCGATGGCTTCCAAACAAATTCTTGAATTCCCACCTTGTACTTATAGGCGGCTTGTTCCAAAAAGCGATCTAACGCATTTCCGGCACCTGGCTCAATCGAATCAAATAATGATTTTAGTGCCGTATAACTGGCAGGCATATCGATGATTTGCTCATCTGCCAATATCACGGAATACGACGGATCTAACCGGACTAAATTGTAATAATCGGAAGGCTTTTTCCCAAAGCGACCAAAATAATCCTCAAAAATATCGGGCATCCAATACCAGCTGGGACCCATATCAAACACAAATCCCTTTTCAGAAAATACACGTGCACGTCCACCCGCCTGATCGTTTTTCTCAAAAATCTCTACCTCGTAGCCTTGTTCCGCCAGTGCTGTGGCTGTAGATAAGCCGGAAAATCCAGCACCAATAACTATTATCTTCTTCATATTAGAAACAAATATAGGAATTCTATCGGGTTATCCTGACAAAGAAAAAGTCAGATAAAATCTGACTTTTTACTTCCTCCTCTGTTAACCAAAAAAAACGTAATTACCTATGCATACATTTGCAAATGCTGCTTTAAAGACTTTCTTGCAATGTGAATTCGGTTTTTGACAGTACCTATCGGTAAACCTAATTCATCCGCAATTTCATGATATTTGAAACCCTCAAAATATAAAAGAAATGGAACACGATACATCTCCTCTGTATGGCTCAAGGCCAAGTTGATATCCTCTCGCATAAACGTAGACTCAGCTGCGTTGATTTGAACAGATTCAGAAGAATTGATGAAGTGTAAATTCTCGGTTGTGTCGATGAATGTGTTCCGACGAACCATGCGTTGATATTGTGTGATGAACGTGTTCTTCATGATCGTAAATAACCATGCTTTCAAGTTCGTTCCATCCATATACTTTTCACGATTCGTATATGCTTTAACTAATGTGTCCTGTACCAAATCATTTGCATCATCCCCATCACGTGTCAATCGTAAAGCAAATGGCTTTAAAAACTTGGAAAAATTACCTACTTGATAAGAAAATTCTAACGCCGTCATCTTGAGTTGTTGATTTTGTTTAACAAATTTATAAAAAGATTAAACAAAACAAATATTTGTTTAACAATTTTCAAAATAAATTAAACAAAATTTTATCGACAAGATTTCGGCATTCGTCTGCGAGTTCGTTTGAATTATCAATAAGTATGCATTTAAACCTATTTTAGCGTATATTTGGCCCCCTATCCGGACTTCATGTTTCGTAAAATATTTTTATTCTTTTGGTTTATAAGTTCAACAAGCTCGCTACTCGGACAAGCACCATGCACCTGTACCTTAGAGGGAAATGTGACCGCAAAAGAAACAAAAAAGACCATTTCCGGGGCCTATATTTATATAAAAGGAACAAATAAATATGCACTATCAGATCGAAACGGTCATTTCAAAATCCAATCCCTTTGTCCAGGTGCCTATACATTGATCTGCCGAATGAGCAGTTTTGAAGCGATTGAAATTCCTATTTCCATCCAAGACGAAGCCAATCACAAGGAAAATTTTACCCTAGAAAGTCATGACGAACACCTCCAAGAGGTCATCGTCAGCGGAAAAAAAAGTGAGAGTAGTGCCCAACTCCGCGGCAATCTCAGTGAAACAGAAAGAGCCCAACGAGACGGTTTAAGTTTAGGTGAAATGTTGCGCGGCATTAGCGGCGTGCAAAGTTTACAAACAGGTAGCACCATCTCAAAACCCGTTATTCATGGCATGCACTCAGCTAGGGTAATTATTCTAAACCATGGTATCCGACAAGAAGGCCAGCAATGGGGAAGCGAACACGCGCCCGAAGTGGATCCATTCGTATCCAAAAACATACAAGTAATTAAAGGACCCGGCGGGTTGCGGTATGGCGGTGACGCCATCGGCGGCATGGTCATGATGGAACCCGATGCACTTCCCGATACCGCTGGGGTGAAAGGAGAAATACAATCGATTTATTTTACAAATGGCCGACAAGGAGTTCTATCAGGTATGCTAGAAGGAGGATTTAACCGCGCAAATGGCTGGGGATGGCGGGTGCAAGGAACGCTGAAAAATGGAGGGAATATTCGTACGGCCGACTACTTTTTGGCAAATACAGGTGTTCGGGAAGAGAATTTTTCGGCAGCCATTGGCTACAAAAAAAACAACTGGTCCAATGATTTGTTTTTCAGCCATTTTCATTCCGTTATTGGGATATACTTGGGCTCCCACATCGGAAATGTCAATGATCTTGAAAAATCGATTGCCCGTTCAAGACCTTTTGAAGCATTTACTCCCTTGGAATTCAACCGAGAAATATCCCGTCCCAATCAAGACATAAACCACAGTTTGGGCAAATTGAAATCCCAATATAAATTCACAAGAGGTCAAACCATACGCGGTACTCTTGCCTTTCAAAACAATGAACGACTCGAACTAGACGTGCTGCGCGCTGGTAGAGGCGTAAATAATTTACGTTTCTTACTCCACACATTTACGAGCGAGCTAGTTTTTGATGAGGCAAACACAGACAAAAAATGGAAGGGGCAATTTGGCTTCAACATACAAACACAAGGCAATTTAACTTCAGGCAGAAGAGTTAACTCTCCCACCTTAACATCAAGCCTCCTTCCAAATTACTTCCAACATACCTTGGGCATTTTTGCGATTGAGCGCTTCATTAAAGAAAAATACGAAATTGAGGTTGGCCTCCGCGTCGACCAAAAAACAATCGATGTCCATCGCCCTAGAATCAATTATTCAACCATCATCAACCGAAATAAAAATCACTTCACGGGTCTATCAGGTAGCGCGGGACTCAAATACCATTGGTCAGAAAAATGGACCAATCACCTCATCCTAGCCCGTGCTTTCCGTACTCCAGGTGTGAATGAATTGTTTTCGTATGGTGTCCATCACGGTGCGGCCGCATTCGAAATCGGAGATCCCAATTTGACAGGAGAAACGGCCTATAATGCGAGCTTAAATACATTAATTGATGCCAATAAATGGCAAATTGAAGTAGGCGTATACCATAATTACATTCAAAACTTTATCTACTTAAAGCCTATGGTTACGCGTGGCGTGGCCGAATACTTCAGCACCGTACGAGGCGCATTTCCCGTATTTCGGTACGAACAAATCAATGCACTATTTAGTGGTATTGATGCGCAGGTCAACTACCAATTGACACCTAATCTAGTCCTACAACATAAAACAAGCATCGTCCAAGCAGTTGACAATTCGTCGGCCAACAAACGTTTCCTCGTTAATATTCCCGCAAACCGCTTTGAATATACGCTGACCTACCGATGGATGCAGGACAAGCAATATGTAAGTGTTGGCCTCATTCAAGTGAGCAGGCAATCGCGCGTGGAACCAGGATCCGATTACTTGGAACCACCCAAAGGCTACCAATTAGTACAAGCAAATTGGGGAATCAACCTCAAGAAAATAGATGTGGGAATTCGCATTAATAATGCCCTGAATACATCTTACCGCGATTATCTCAATCGCTTCCGATATTTCACAGATGACCAAGGTCGAAATATCAGCCTACGCGTCTTATATAAAATTTAACGGCGCAACCAAACTTCAGGGTTTTGGCGAACCGTATTTTTCCAAACCTGAAAATTAATTTCCGACGTTCCATCTTCATCCGAAGCAACCGATCCGATTCGTTGGCCTGTTTTCACCTTTTGACCCGTACTAACTGATACGCCAGCCAACTTACTATATACGGTAAAATAGTCTCCATGTTGAATCGCTACCACCATATTGATTCCCGGTATATTCACTACCGACTGCACAACGCCATCATATACCGTATGCACAGGAGAACCCGGTGAGGTTTGAATATCAATTCCGTTATTATTGATCATCACTCCCTTCAAAATAGGGTGTTTATGTACACCAAAGTGATCTGAGATAAATCCGGAAGGAACTGGGAACGGCATCCGTCCGCGTAAGGCACTAAATGAACTAGCCAATTTCGCCTCCTCCGCATTCATATAATACGTATTCGAGTTCAATGCAGGCTCCGCTTTTTCAGCCACTACAGCCTTTTCTTTAACCGTTTCTTTCTTCTCAGCTTTCGCTTCCAATTTTGTTTCTGCTTTTGGCTGTTCCTCTACCCCTAATTTCTCTGATTTCTTCACCACTCCTTCTTCCAATTTCACTTTTGGCAAAGCTGGTTTATTCACTTCTAATTTACGCGCTTGGGCTGCTTGACGCAACTTACGCTCACGCTCCATCGACTTTTGAATCTCGCGTTGTACGATTCCGGCAATTAAGTTGTCCAACTTCCGAATGGCCAATTTCTTACGCTCCAATTCCGTACGTAACTTTTTCTCTTGTTGGGTCAATACCGTGACCACCTTATTTTCCTTGGTCTTTAACACCTCTAGTGTCTTGGTTTCCTTTTCCTTTTCAACAATCACCTTCTTCTCCTCATTTTTCTTGAAGATCACTTGCTGCTTTTTGGTCATTAAATCTTGACGTGTCTCAAATATTTTATTCGCCTGCTCTTTTCGGTTTTTCGTAAACTGACGAAGAAAATCCAAACGGCGGGTAAATTGCCCAAAATCATTTGACAAAATCAAAAAACTGATTTTATTCGAGACCGTAGAAACTTTTTGTGACTCAAACAACATCAGGGCATAGTTCTTTTTTAAGCGTTCCAACTTAGCTGCCAGGACATCGCTTTCCCGCGCTAGCTTCGCTGCTTCCGCTGCTAAGATTTGTTGGTTTTCATTCAATAAATTAATCTGCTTTTTCTGCACTCCGATCTGCTGCTTCAACACATTCAATTTACCGATGGATGCATTTTTCTTTTTGGACGTACGGGAAATAATGGAATTCAACTCCTTGATCTTAGCCAAATTGTCCTTTTTCTGCTGCTCTAACTGCGCCTTCTTTTCTACCTGGGCCTGCAACGAAAAACTCCAAATCAAACAAACTACAACAAAAAAATATCTCATGGTTTTGAATTCAATAATTTAACAGGAACACGAAATGGAAATTCCAAGGGCGTGTCCATCAATTCTACTTTGGAATATTTGATGCTAATCACCGTATGCACCTGCTTGTTCTCTTTATTCGTAACATCCAACGTAATCAAACTACTAAAGGGAAAAACCACTTGATTCAAGCTGGTAAACTCCTCAAAATCCATGGTTAATTTGTTGGTGCCAGGCTCATCGTTCACTAACAATTTTTTCAATTTTCGATTGGGGCCCACCATATTATCAATCTTAATTCGTCCCGAATCCTGCTTAATAATGATATTTTCATTCTCCCGAATGACCCGCGAATTATTGCGCTTGAACGGTTGATTCCCCACAATCAGCGACTGCAATATCCGGAAGTCAACCTTGAACCCCATCATGGTACTCAAGCTATCATACGACATATCAAAATATTGCCCATTGATCTTTTGATAAAACCGCAAATGCTGTTGGTCAAATACCCCCGTCGCCCCCGAAACTCCCACTTGGCCAATGTTTACCCAAATGATGCTATCGCGCTTCATTCGTATGTCAACGGTATAATTGTCTTGATTATTGCCCGATTTCCAAACAACACGTGATTTTGCTTTTAAGTAATTGAAGCGTAAATCCTCCACAGCCTCGCGACGATCTGCTTCTGGAATAATGGGCACCTCTACCTTTTTTACTTCCGCCTGCACCGTGTCTCGAACTAAGGAATCTGGCTTGTTGACTTGCACGATCACAGCCGACTGCTTTCGCTGGCATGCGCTCACAAACAAGAAACAAAGGATGCATATTACGTAGCGCATAGGTACCGGTAAGCCTTAAAAAGTATACAAAAATATCTCAATTTTCGATAATTCGCTTCATCTCGATCTTTTTATCGAGTATTAGATTTTCACCCACTAGTTTTTTGGCATGCTTCCAAGCTGCCACTGCATCTTCGATACGTTTCAATTGATATAACGTATCGCCTAAATGCTCCCACACCGTGGCGCCCGCTGGATCTTTATCCGCAACCGCCAATTCTAAATAAACGAGCGCGTCCGTATAGAATCCCTGCTGGTACAAAACCCACGCATAGGTATCTAAATAGGTTCCATTCGTAGGGAATTTCTGTACTAATTTCTTCGACATGGCAGCCGCCTCCACTAACCGCTCCTTCCGTAAAGACAAATAATAACTATAATTGTTTAGCACATGCTCATCCTCCGGTTGCTTTCGCAGCACATAATCAAACGATTTCTCCGAATCGCGATACCTTTTCTGCCCCTGATACACATCACCTAAAATGGAAAACAACTGAACATCCCAGGCATCTTCTGACTTCAAATTTGACTTGGCTAGTTCTAATGAAACCAACGAGCCTTTTAAATCCCCTTTGATATACTGACCAAAACCCTTTTGAAAATGAAAAAATCCATGCGTAGGCCACAGCACCAAAGCCTCTTGTGCATGCACAATGGCACTATCAATGGCATTTAATTCAAAGTCCAGCTGGATAATTCGGGCCCACACCTCTAACCTACTTTTACCCAAACGTGCCGCTTGCAAATAACTAGCTAAGCCACTCGTAAAGTCTTGAGCACTAACCTGCAGATCTCCGCGAATGGCTAGAAAACGAGGTTCCTCCGGATACATTTGAATAAAATGCTGCGTTACATCTAAGGCTGCCGACCACTTTTCCTTGGTATCAATCAACTCAAACACCTTCAAAGCAACTTGGGAAATCATCTCGGGATAAAGGGACCGATCCTCCGAGGCTGCATGCAATTGACCTAATGCAGCGCCAAAATCTTTGGTTTGTAAAAACACATGGGTGAGCAATAAGGGAATCTGTCCCTCGGATGGAAAGCGCTCCGACAAACGTTGATACGCAGCGCGCAACGAATCCCCCTGGCTTAGCTCCCAAGCAACATCCATCTGATCCCACGAAAATAAGGTTTCGCCTTCCTCCTGCTCCATCAATTGCGCACCCAAGTTCAGCGCGTCTAACAAGCGTTTCTTTTTTAAGAGGATAAACTGCTTCGTTCGAATGATTTCTGGATATTCTCCAACCCAGCGATTCGCCTTTTCCAGCGCCTCCAAGGCCAAATCTCCTTGCTCAATAAACAAATACGCTTGGGCCAAAAGCAAATTGACATCCGGCTGGGATTCATCATATTGCGATAACTGACGTAAACAAGCGATCATTTCATCGAACCGGCGTTCTTGCATCAACAATTCACTGTAGAACAAGCCATAGTCCAACGAATAGGGCGAGAGTTCATTCGCTTTTTTCGCATGGGGCAAGGCAAGCGCAGGTTTGGCTAAAGCGACATGTGATTTTGCCAGATAAAAATAGAGGGCAGCTTCTTGTTTGACATACGGCAGCATGCTTTCCCAAACTAAAATCGCCTCGTCATAATCACCTTTGGTATAATAGCGCATTCCCTCCGCCATCAACTCCTCTTGCTTAGCCGGAGATAACACGCCTTTTTTTTGCGCATCCACAAAGGATATGTTGGCCAATAAACAGAAAAGAATTAATAAGATTACGCGCATATTACAGTTGAGTACCTCGCAGCACCTCATTCAATTGGTCAAGCCAAACACGCGCTCCGCGTTGATTCCAATGGGAATCAGACTGATAAAAATATTGACTTGCATTCGACTTTAATCGATCGGAGGGATCGATGATTGTCAACTTCCCAGCCCCGGCAGCCTGAATTCGGGCCAAATACTGATTGCCTTTTTCTGCCTCCAACAAGGAAACTGGGTTTGGCATAAAGGAGAATAAGACCAAATCAAATCCTTTCGACAGATAAAACGCTTGAATTTCCTTCATTTTTTGCACAGTTCCATTGACCTCATCCTCTGATATTTCACGGTATGAACTCCCTTTTTCGTGCACATCTACCGTTTCTTGCATAAACAAACGATCACCCGATTTTGAGCGGTGGACCTCGCGCGCAAGCCGATTGAATACGCGGTCATTCCAAGCGGCTTTCCATTCTTTGATCGGCGAAAAGAGTGCCA
>CAZUAZ010000032.1:20860-23155 GCA_964618445.1 uncultured Aquirufa sp.
GCACTAAAGCCTATTTCGGCAGGTTTTAAACCGAGCGTACCTACACCTAGCGGTTCCGTTAACCCTCGGAAGAATAAACGGATATCTGAAAAATGAGGCAAGCGGAAAAACACCCACGCAAGCGTCACCAAACTAAACGTCCACAAACGATACATCCAAACGCTGATACCCGATTGAACATCGGCAGCTAACGAAGGAAACATTCGATTAATCGTTAAACCCAGCAATTGAAATCCGCCATGCAAGGCACCCCAGATGACAAAATTCCAACTAGCCCCATGCCAAATACCTGACAACACAAACACAATCATGATGTTCAGATACCAGCGAGGAACAGAAACGCGATTACCCCCCAGTGAAAAATACACGTAATCCTTGAACCAGGTGGAAAGCGAAATATGCCAGCGACGCCAGAATTCAGGGATGGATTTGGCGCTGTATGGCGCATTGAAATTCTCCATTAAGTTGAACCCCATCACACGCGCCGCTCCGATGGCGATATCAGAATACCCCGAGAAATCGCAGTAAATCTGAAACGAATAAAAGACCGCAGCTAAAATTAGTGAGCCCCCAGATTGCGAACCTAAATCTCCATAAACCGTGTCAACTAACAGCGCAAAGCGATCTGCGATAACCACTTTCTTGAAAAGTCCCTGAGCCATTTGCAACAAACCGAGCTTGACTCGATTGGTATCCCAGGTGTGTTTTTCGTAAAATTGATGAATCAAATTTTGGGGACGTTCAATCGGCCCAGCTACCAGCTGCGGATAAAACATCACATAAAGGCTGTAAATCCCAAAATTCCGTTCCGCCTTTTGATGCCCTCGATATACCTCGATTGTATAACTCATCGCCTGAAATGTATGAAACGAAAGTCCGATGGGCAGTAAAATTTTCAAGGCAGGAAAATTGAATTCCATCCCAAACAAATGGCCAACCCCTGTTAGGTTGTCGGTGAGAAAACCATAATATTTAAAGATGGCCAAAACACCCACATTGGCTAATAAACTCAGCGCGAGAAACCATTTTTTGGTGGCGCCTTCAAAACGCTCCAGGTAAATCCCTGCGAAATAATCGACAACAATCGTGAATCCCAAAATACCCAAATAGATGGGCATAAACGCCATATAAAAATAGCAGGAAGCAAAAAGCAAAAGGGCCCACCGGAAACGGTGAGCCACTAAAAAATAGGCACTGGTCACAATCCCAAAAAACACCAAAAATTGTAGGGAATTGAAAACCATGTTAGATTTAGTTGAAAATCGCTACTTGAACTTGTAAGGTAGAATCATCAAACGTCAACTCAGACGAGGCGCCCGATAAAGTTGGCACAATCTCCAACGTTACCGCTTGAACTTCCTGCTGAATATAGCTCGCAAAATCCGTGATACTCGCATTCCATTCCGCCGAACTTGACTGCACTAAAATGCTAATCTTGTCCACGACATCAAAACCCGAATCCTTACGCAAATTCTGAATCCGATTCACAAATTCACGCGCCATTCCTTCACTGACTAATTCCGGTGTCAACGTATTATCCAAGGCAATCGTCATCCCAGCTTCCGAAGCGGTCAAATAACCTGGCATATCTTCCGTTAAGATTTCAATATCAGCCAATGCAATGTCAAATCCGTGCAGATTTGAAGCTCCCGTACTTTCAATCGTTGCCAAATCAGCAGCCGACATGCCCGTGATGACATCTGCAACGGCCTTCATGTCTTTCCCGAATTTTGGACCCAAGGCCTTGAAATTTGGTTTCACTTTTTTGCTTAAAACACCCGAGGCGTCATCTAGGTAATTGACCATTTTGACATTCACCTCCGACTTGATCAAATCTTCCACGCGACGAATTTGCTCACGTACAGATTCTTGTAAAACCGGAACTAA
Source organism: uncultured Aquirufa sp. (assembly GCA_964618445.1). GTDB lineage: Bacteria > Bacteroidota > Bacteroidia > Cytophagales > Spirosomataceae > Aquirufa. The sequence continues at coordinate 22,748 of CAZUAZ010000032.1, forward strand.
AACTTGTGCCAAAGGCTGACGCACTTTCAATTTATGCACCTTACGCAACGAGTGTACGAGCGAACAAATACGTTGTGCCATGTCCATCGATGCTTCCAAATCTGGATTTCTCCACGAGTCATTGACGGTGGTAAAGTTGGTCAAATGCACTGACTCCTCTCCCGTCAAATTCTTGTATAACCAATCTCCGTAAAACGGCGCGATCGGCGACATGAGTTGGGCTACAGTCGCTAAACACGTATGCAATGTTTGATAAGCGGCTGCCTTATCCGGTGAAATTCCTTGGTTGGTATCCTCCGGATTCCAGAAGCGACGTCTCGATAAACGCACGTACCAGTTGGACAAATGATCACACACAAAATCCTGCACCGCACGACCCGCTTTGGTAGGTTCGTAAGCCGCAAAAGC
>CAZUAZ010000032.1:23255-25053 GCA_964618445.1 uncultured Aquirufa sp.
GTATCAAAAGGATCAATGGCATTGCCCAAACGTTTGGACATTTTATTGCCATTTTTATCTAGCACTAATCCGGTAGAAACGACATTTTTAAAGGCAACCGATTCCTCCACCATGGCCGAAATAGCATGTAGCGTGAAGAACCAACCGCGCGTTTGGTCCACCCCTTCCGAGATGAAATCCGCGGGGTAGGATTGCTTAAATATCTCCTGATTTTCGAATGGGTAATGCCATTGTGCGAAAGGCATCGCACCGGAATCAAACCACACGTCGATCAAATCAGACTCCCGGCCCATCACAGTTCCGGAGGCACTTAATACAAAAATATTATCCACATACGGACGATGCAAATCTGCTTCTCCCGCCTTCACAGCGGCGATAAATGCTTCGTTTCCTGTAGTTTGTTCTGCGTTTAATTTCCCTGAATTCAGCGCTGCTTGTAAGGCCTGAACTAAATCTTCCACAGATCCAAAGCATAATTCTTCTGAACCATCTTCCGTCCGCCAGATCGGCAAAGGCGTTCCCCAATAGCGAGAGCGAGACAAATTCCAGTCCACTAGATTTTCCAACCAGTTTCCGAACCGACCCGTTCCGGTTGATTCAGGTTTCCAGTTAATGGTATTATTTAATTCGATCAACTTGTCCTTTACCGCGGTCGTTTTGATGAACCAGGAGTCCAATGGATAATACAGGACGGGCTTGTCGGTGCGCCAACAATGCGGATAGGGGTGATCAAATTTCTGTACGTTGAACGCTTTATTTTCGGTTTTTAATTGGATCGCGATGCGCTCATCCACCGATAAATATTTATCTCTTCCTTGTTTAACCTTAGCCGCTTCCTTCTCCTCTTCCGTCAAATATGCCTCTTTTACAGGCTCTAGGGCATAATCCGTTACTTCTTGCACAAAACAACCTTGACGGTTCACCAGCGGTACGTCCTTCCCATTTTCATCCGTGACCATAATGGCCGGAATGTTGTTTTGTTGGGACACCCGAAAGTCATCCGCACCAAACGTAGGCGCCGTATGCACAATGCCTGTTCCATCTTCCGTCGTCACAAAATCACCTAGTATGACACGAAAAGCAGGTGTTTTTGGCTGTACGTAGGGCATTAATTGTAGATATTCCACGCCGTCAATATCGGCACCTTTAAATGTGTCAACGATCGAATAGGGAATAGCAGCAGGTTTCTTTTCGGCTGCGCTGTAAGCCTCAAAATCTCCATTTTCAGCCGTGGCCTGGAAATAGTTCTTCACCAAATCTTTCGCTAAAACGACATGAACGGGTAAGTAGGTATACGGATTAAAGGTCTTGACTAAAACGTAAGTAATATTTTTCCCAGCGGTAAGCGCAGCATTCGATGGTAAAGTCCAAGGAGTCGTTGTCCAGGCCAAAATATAAACAGGAGCACCTGCTGATTTATCGAAAAGAAACGCAGATTTAGCTGTTTTTGATACTTCAAATTGCGCGGTCAAAGACGTGTCTTTGACATCGCGGTAACAGCCTGGTTGGTTTAATTCATGCGATGACAAACCTGTTCCCGCTGCCGGAGAATACGGCTGGATTGTGTAGCCTTTGTATAATAATCCTTTGTCGTAAAGTCGCTTCAGTAAGTTCCAAACACTTTCGATGTAGGGAGTTTGGTAGGTCACATACGGGTTATCTAAATCGACCCAATAGCCCATTTTTTGCGTCAAATCATTCCACTGATCCGTGAATTTCATGACGGTTTCGCGGCACTTTTGATTGTATTCTTCGACGGAAATGGACTTACCGATGTCTTCTTTGGTGATGCCTAATT
>CAZUAZ010000033.1:0-4295 GCA_964618445.1 uncultured Aquirufa sp.
TTGACCATGATCGAGTTATAATCATCATGCTGTGCTTCATATTTCGCCAATAAAGCCTCAATACCAATACCTGTTGTCACCGCAAACGCACCCACAAAATCCGTTTCTCCTGTAGATAAAGGAGCAACAAAATCACTTAAGCATCGGTTGGGTAACGAGGCCGACTTCTGGCCTTGTTGGCGCAAGTGATGTAACCATGCAGTCGAATCCGAAGTCTCATCTTTTCGCTGAATCGTGTAGGATGCATGCGCGTGCGAACCATGTTTTTCACAAGGAACCTCTTGCACACTTTCTACAAAGTCATGCAAAATCATGTCATCTCCGAAAGAATTCGCCGGGAAGAACCCAAGCGCAGCTTTAGCTGTCAATAACTTGCCATCAATGATTTCTTGTAACAAGGCTTGCGCATCATTGAATAGTTTTCTAGCCTCTTGGCCAACGGTCTCATTATCAAAAATCCGTGGATATTTACCTGATAATTGCCACGTGGAGAAGAATGGTGTCCAGTCGATGTATTTCGCAATTTCGGCCAACGAATAATCCTGGAAGTACTTTACACCCAAGAACGATGGTTGCTTGGCTTTAAATCCGGTCCAATCGATGCCCGTTGGCTTTTGACGCGCTTGAGCAATCGATAAATAATTTTTCTCCTGTTGGCGCGCCGCATGCGACACCCTTAACTCCGCATATTCTTGCTTGATCTCAGAAAAAATTTCCTGCGAAGTCAATTCACTTTGCAACAATCGACCAGCTACCGGTACCGAACGCGAAGCATCCAATACGTGAATTACTGGGCCACTGTAATGTGGATCAATTTTAACCGCCGTATGAATCCGGGAAGTCGTTGCTCCTCCGATCAATAAAGGAACCGTAAATCCTTGTCGCTCCATCTCTTTCGCCACATACACCATTTCGTCTAAAGAAGGTGTAATCAAGCCTGAAAGACCGATAATATCTACTTGATGTTCTTTGGCAGCTGCTAAAATCTTTTCGCAGGATACCATCACACCGATGTCAATCACCTCGTAATTATTACATGCAAGGACAACTCCCACAATATTTTTACCAATATCATGCACGTCGCCCTTCACCGTTGCCATTAAAATTTTACCTGCCGAAGAACTCTCCCCTCCTTGCTTTTCAGCTTCGATGAAAGGTAATAAATAGGCAACCGCCTTTTTCATGACGCGGGCCGACTTCACTACTTGGGGTAAAAACATTTTGCCTTCGCCGAACAAATCACCCACCACATTCATACCATCCATCAAAGGCCCTTCAATTACTTGAATAGGCTTATCCACATGCTGTCTCGCTTCCTCGACATCTTCATCAATAAATTCAGTCAACCCTTTAATCAACGCATGCTCCAAACGCTTATTCACAGGTAATTGACGCCAAGCATCATCGACAACGGCTTCTTTGCCCACCGACTTAACCGTCTCTGCGAAGTGAACTAATTTCTCAGTAGCTTCTGGATTCCGATTCAATAATACATCCTCGCATAGATCACGCAAAGGTTGGTCAATTTGATCATACACGCCTAATTGACTTGCATTCACAATACCCATATCCATCCCCGCCTTAATCGCATGGTATAAGAAAACCGTGTGCATCGCTTCACGAACCGGCTCATTTCCGCGGAAAGAGAAGGAAATATTGGATACCCCACCCGATACTTTGGCATGAGGTAAATTTTCCTTAATCCATTTAGTTGCCTTAATGAAATCATTTGCATAGTTATTATGCTCCTCGATTCCTGTTGCAACCGTTAAAATATTGGGGTCAAAAATGATGTCTTGTGCAGGAAATTTAACTACGTCCACCAAAATCCGGTAAGCACGGGCACAAATCTCAATCCGCCGCTCATAGGAATCCGCTTGACCATCTTCGTCAAACGCCATCACAACGACAGAGGCACCATATTGCTTGACTTTATTCGCTAATTCAATAAAACGCTCTTCCCCTTCCTTCAAAGAAATGGAATTGACAACCGATTTACCTTGAACGCATTTTAAACCCGCTTCAATAACCTCCCATTTGGAAGAGTCAATCATAATCGGTAAACGGGCAATATCTGGCTCAGCCATCAATAAGTTTAGATATTGTGGCATCATTTTAACGCCATCAATCATCCCCTCATCCATGTTGATATCCAAAATCTGCGCCCCACCATCCACTTGTTCACGCGCTACAGCGATCGCTTCTTCAAAATTTTCTTCCCGAATTAATCGAGCAAATTTCTTGGAACCTGTCACATTACAACGCTCACCAATATTGACAAAATTGGTCAATTCCGTGATTTCCAATGGTTCTAAACCCGATAGTTTCTGATTAAGTGAATCTTCAGGAATTACGTGAGGCTTGTACTTTGCCGCTATTTCAGCAATCGCTTGAATATGTGCGGGTGTCGTACCACAACATCCCCCAATAATATTGACAAAACCATGCTGTAAGAAATCCTCAATTACTCCCGCCATTTGCTCCGGCGATTCATCATATTCTCCCATCTCGTTTGGCAAACCGGCATTGGGATGCGCAGAGACAAAAAACGGAGATTTATCATGTAGCGTTTTTACATACGGCCGCATTAAATCTGCACCTAAAGCACAGTTTAAGCCCACCGACAATAAGGGCATATGGGAAATCGAAGTTAAAAAAGCTTCCGTAGTTTGACCCGAAAGCGTCCGGCCAGAAGCATCTGTAATAGTTCCAGATACCATCACCGGAAGATATGGCTTGGATGGATTTACTTTGAAAAATTGATCAATGGCAAACAAAGCTGCCTTGGCATTTAAGGTATCAAAAACGGTTTCAACGAGTAATAAATCAGCACCACCATCCACCAAGCCATGTACCTGTTCCGTATACGCTTCCACCAATTCATCAAAGGTCACAGCTCTAAAACCAGGATCATTCACATCCGGTGAAAGAGAAAGTGTCCGATTCGTTGGTCCGATTGAACCTGCCACATAACGTGGTTTTGATGGATTTTGAGCCGTAAATTCATCCGCTACTTCGCGCGCAATCTTCGCAGATTCGAAATTTAATTCGTAAACCAATTCCTCCATGTGGTAATCTGCCATGGCAATTGAAGTCCCTGAAAAGGTATTGGTTTCGGCGATATCTGCGCCCGCTGCGAAATACTTTGCGTGAATCTCTTTAATCACATCTGGACGCGTAATAGACAACAAGTCATTATTACCCTTAACCTCGTGTGGAAAATCTTTAAATCGTTCGCCACGGTAGTCGGCATCCGATAATTTATACTCTTGAATCAATGAACCCATAGCACCATCCAATACAAGGATTCGATGGCGCAATTGTTCGTAAATAGACGGCTTCTGCATAATCTTGCAAAGATACCAAAATCAAGTGAATAGAGGCAATAATTAGGCGCCTAGAAAGCCCATTTTTTTGATTTTTTCCAAATCCGCAGGACTATCTATCCCAATCGTTTCATATTCGGTTTGGATCGTTTGGATAATATAGCCTTTTTCCAACCAGCGTAGTTGCTCCAGAGATTCAGCTAATTCAAGCGCTGAAGGTTTTAATTGACTTAATTCACGTAAAATATCAGCCCGATAGGCATACAAACCGATGTGTTTGAAAAAGGAATGTTGGCTTAACCAATCCTCTTGCGCCACACCTCTAAGAAATGGAATGGTTTGACGCGAAAAATACAGGGCATGGCCTTGTTCATTAATCACCACTTTAGGGGTATTGATCGAAAACAGGGTGTTTTCGTCTTCTACACGCTTAATTAAGGTCAAAATAGGTGCATTGGTCGCAAAACCTGCCGCCAATTCCGTAAGCTGAGCTGGCTCGATAAAAGGCTCATCCCCTTGAATATTGACAATGTAATCAATGGGCTCGCCCAATTTGTCCATCACCTCGGCACAGCGATCCGTTCCTGAAACATGATCCTCGCGTGTCATACATACTTCTGCACCAAAAGCTACGGCAGCTTCTTGGATCCGAACATCATCTGTGGCGATAATGATGCGATGCCAGCCGGCGACTGCCGAAACCCGTTCAAAGGTCCGCTGGATCATCGATTTACCACCAATATCAACCAATGGCTTTCCTGGAAAGCGCGTGGATGCGTAACGTGCAGGAATGACAGCGACAACTTTTTTACCTTGCATCATGGGAATTGAACCGTTTATGCTAAAATTTTCACCAAATTTGCACATAATTTGCGGGGAATCCGTGGGACCAAGGTGGAAAAAATATACACACATACTTTTTCAGGAAATATTTGGAGCACCGGGTATTTCGGTGATGCACAACATCCC
>CAZUAZ010000033.1:4395-18306 GCA_964618445.1 uncultured Aquirufa sp.
ATAGATCATTGGCAAGGTGTGACGTTTGAATCACCACAACATTTCGAGGAAAGCCAACCGGGCTTAGAGGCCTTTCAGACGCTTTTTAAGCAAAAATTTGGAGAAAATATTGTGAAAGGATTGGATTACTGGGAAGGTACGGATAAGCTAATATTTTCTTATTATCTTTACGACCATGGCTGGAAAAATCGCTTGCGCATTTGCTCATTTGATTTCCAGACACTCCATGAGGATACACTAGTAGCAAGTGAAAAAATTGGATTCCAAACATTTCAACTAGTGCACGGACATTTAATATATATACGAGACAAACAAGAATTAGTGATCTATGCGCACATTTAAACTACTCTTTTTCTTGGTTTTTGGGTTTACACTTGCGACAAAAGCCACCACACTCGATTCCTTAGGACTTAAGAAAGAGAGTAACAAAACGTATATCGTATACAAGGTGGGCAATAAGCAAACCCTGTTTTCAATTTTAAAAAAATACAACCTTTCGCTGACTGAGTTTAAGCAGGTCAACCCTGAAATCAGCATCCCCGTAAATTCAGGTGAAATCGTCTTCATTCCGGTTCATTACTTAGATGAAAGCACGAATACCTTACTATCAGTAGCTAAACCCATTGAGAAAGCACCTGAAGAAAAACCTAGCAACTCATCAGGCATACACATCGTTGCTACGAAGCAAAGTTTATTGACAGTGGCCAACTTGTACAAAGTGACAATGGCAGATTTGCGCAAGTGGAATAATTTGACCTCAGATGTCTTAAAAGAAGGACAACGCTTATTAATATCTGCACCTGCATCCGTGGACAAATCGACCTTGATGCCCAGCAAAACAGCTGATCCAGTTAAGACAGAAGCCGATATTAGCAATAATGATGGCTTGCGCAAAACGATTGAAACAGGAATTGCTGAATTAATCGATGTACCGGATAATTCGGGTAAATACCTGGCTTTGCACAAATCTGCGCCGATAGGCACGTTGGTGTTAGTCAAAAACTTAGCCAATAATCAAAGCATTTGGGTGAAGGTCATCGGACGTTTACCGAGCACAGATGGCAAATTAATTATCAAGTTATCACCCAAAGCATTTGAGCGACTGAACGCGGTAGACAAACGTATTCGTGCTGAAATCAGTTATCTAGTTCAATAATGCCCAAACGTAAAAGACCCATCACGGCCGGAACCATAGCTTTTGAGATTCTATTTATTCTCTCATACCCATTTATTGCAGCCTTTTCAGCTACAGTAACCGTACTCGTTTGGGTCTTATCGATTCCCTCTCGATTGATGGCATTTTTCGGAAATAAATAAGCGCAATGGAGCAACACGTCCAAAATCTTTTGGATTCCAAGTATGCCTTTTTCAATCATCCTCGATTCATCGAGCATGACCCGATTCAAATTCCACACGCTTTTAGTCTACAACAAGACATTGAAATCATGGGATTCTGGGTGGCGATGTTGGCCTGGGGCCAACGGAAAACCATCATATCGAAGGCCAAGGAATTAATCCAACTATTTGATGGCGCTCCATATCAATTCATCATGGAACATCAAGCGCATGATTTAAAACGCTTGGAGAAGTTCAAACATCGGACCTTTAATTATACCGATACCTTGTATTTTATCCGATTTTTCAATCGGCATTACACCTCAAACCAAAGTTTAGAAACTGCATTTAGCCAGGCCTATAATCCAGCTGAATTGACCATAGAAGCGGCAATCAATCGCTTTTATCGCCATTTTTTTAATGATGAATTTGCGCCGCCAAGGACCCAAAAACATATTTCGGCACCCTTTAAAAAATCGGCATGTAAACGAATTTGTATGTTTCTGAGGTGGATGGTCCGGAAAGATGAACATGGGGTCGACTTTGGATTGTGGAACAATATGCAGCCATCTCAGCTCGTTTGTCCTTTGGATGTGCATGCACAACGGACCGCAGAAAGTTTACAATTAGTTTCTCCCGGGCCTGCCAATTGGAATAAAGCATTGGAATTGACTGACGCACTGCGCCGATTAGATCCCTCAGATCCGGTAAAATATGATTTCGCCCTCTATGGCATGGGCATTGAAGAAAAAACGATTTGGCAATGATTATAGAACAAAACGAAAACCAAATTTCTTTGGTCAATCCGACTAACCAATCCAGGGTGGATATTGATCTGACGGCAGGGGGATTATTGACGCGCTTTGACGTACATGTTGAAAATGAGCTTATTAATATCGTAAAACTGCCCTTTTCCGACCGATACCCCTTAGCGTCAAACCCCTACCATCCATCGGCGGTATTAACGCCTTGGGTTAATCGTGTTCGAAATGGAAATTATTCCTTTGAAGGCAGAAATTATCAGTTACCCATCAATGAACCCAATTTAGGCAATGCAATTCACGGGCTATTAGCGCGTGCGTCATTTACGGTAAGCGCATCCGAGTCAGCATCAAATTCAGCCTACGTTCGTATCAGTCATTCCTATTCAGGTGATGAAAAAGGGTATCCATTCCCCTTCGACTTTTCGATTGATTATACGTTTGAAAAAAGTGGAGGGTTGCGGGTCAACTTCCATGCGACGAATACGGGAAATGGAAATATGCCTTTTGCTTGTGGCTGGCACCCCTATTTCGGATTCCCAGGAAGCACTCTTGACGATCTTCAAATTAGTTTTATCTCCAAATCACGCTTTTTGTCAGACTCCCAAATGATTCCTTTACAAGAAGAATCGTTTGATCGAAAGGATCCCATATCATTAGGAAGTGAACAATTAGATCATGTTTTTTTATTAAAACCGCTGGCGAATCACCGAACGGAATTGCATGATACACGAAGGAATATCAGTTTTTACTTAGAACAATCAAGTATCCAATTCCCTTACCTCGTCGTATTTGCACCGGGAGATCAAGATGCGGTAGCTATTGAACCGATGACCGCAAATACCGATGCATTCAATACCGCTGAAGGGTTACAGGTTTTAGCACCAGGTGCTCAGTTTGACGGAGAAGTTTATTTATGGGTAGGAAAAGCAGGTCAGACCACTCGGTAGGCCAAATGATTTTTGTACATTTGTCGAAATGAAATCACTAATTACCTTTATTTTTTGCCTACTAATTTCTTCAACTAAGCTTTTCGGCGTAGTTGAAGCAGATAGTTTGGTTCAACAATGGAAAAAGGATTTCAATACAGGGATTAACATAAATCAATCAAGTTTTAGTGATAACTGGAAAGGAGGAGGTAGTAATACTTTCGCCATTGGCTGGTTTTTAAACCATTCTGCCAAAGTCGTCAATAACAATTGGCGCCTAGATAGTGATCTAAATCTTCAAGTTGGTTTTCTTCAAAACCGAACACAATCGCTCCGCAAGAACGTCGACCGAATTTTTTACGAATTTAAAGCCGGTTACCGCATAAGTCCAAAATGGGATTTTTATGGATCGACCAACTTTCAATCCCAATTTTTCAAAGGTATTGAATACAACAAAAAGAATAAATTAGGGATTCCCATCGATTCACTCGTCTCAAATATCTTCGCTCCTGCCTATCTGACGACGTCCATGGGTTTGGAATACCATCCACAGAAATCATTCTATACCCGAATTGGTATCGGAAGTTTACGCCAAACCTTCGTATTTGATGAGCGCATTTCCCGAGCAGGATTGTATGGATTGGAACGCCCAGGAGATAACATCAGAAATCAATTCGTATTTCAATATTTGATGAATATCGAAAAAGATATCTTTCAAAATATCAATATGAAAGCACGCTATTCTGCGCTAGTGGATTACTTCAGACTAGGAAAAACAGATGGGATAGTACACCGCTTGGATGCCAACTTCACTATGAAGGTGAATAAATATGTATCTACGAATTTGCAGGCCGTTCTTTTTCGAGATTATGATCAAGATCCCAACTGGCAATTCTCTCAAATCCTGGCCATGGGGGTTATATACCGCTTAGCAAACTAAGTATTTGCGCGTCTCCGCGCTTGCATACGCTCATAGAGCATTTGAATAATTCCGTCTTTCAAACCCAAATCTGGAACAAATATGGTCTCGCAACCAGCTAATTCCATCGCAGTCAAATAAATCGAGGCAGCAGGTACGATAACGTCAGCACGGTCCGTGTTTAAGCGTAGTTTATTGACACGTTCCTCATATGTAAAGGATCCTACAAATTCTGAAATCCGCTTTAGCTCTGTAAAATCCATCGTTTTGTGCTCGTCAACTTGTGTGGACAAATTGTATAGCTTACTAATGTTCCCTCCAGTTCCCACGGCATAAACTGGGCCTTTAATTTCACTATTTTGCTGGCTTATCCAATTCTGCATTTTCTCCCAATCCCCCGCTTTCTCTTTGCCTTCCAGCAAACGCACGGATCCGATTTTAAAGGATTTCGTCGCAAATTTTTCCTGATTCTTATAGAAATTCAACTCCGTTGATCCTCCACCCACATCGATGTGTAAGTAATTTTTCTTCGGGTTTAGTGACTTAACGACAACATCGTTGATTAACTCAGCTTCGCGCGTGCCATCGATCAAATGGATTTTCATATCCAAGATTTTATGCACCCGCGTAATGATCTCAGAGGAATTGGAGGCCTCACGCATCGCTGAGGTGGCACATATGGAGTAATCTTGCACTTCATGCAAATCCATTAATAGTTTATAGGCGTGCATCAGCTTGAATATACGGACTTCAGATTCAGGACTAATGGTCCCATCCGTAAACACGTCATGCCCTAATCGCAGCGCAAATCGAACATATTCAACCCGCTTAAAACTAATCATCCCTTCATTATCAAGTACAGAAGAAATCTGGAGACGTGCGGCATTGGAGCCTATATCAATGGCGGCGAATTTCATACGTTGGCTTTCGGTTTATGCAAATAAAATCCATTGGCACCTGGATCAAAATCAATTTCGGTGCCAACAACGAATAACATTTGTCGTTTGTCGATGACTACCGGAATTTCGGCAATTAGGTATTGATCATCAAATTCCGTTTTATGGTCAAAGCCTAAAACATAGGTTCCTCCACATGCACCACCCCGCATACCCACGCGAACAAAAGGCTCTGGCATGGATCCATTTTCAATAATGCTACGCAAATTTTCACGTGCAATGTCAGTAAATGAAATAGGAGAATTATTTGACATACAAAAAACGATTGCCTGCGCAAAAATAGTTAAATTTAGCCTGCTATTTTACGAATTAGGCGTTAACAAATTTTAATTTTTACGCACACAATAATTCGTTCGCAAATTAAGTTTAGGTTAAAAACGAAAGCATGATTTATTCCATTCTTTGGGCAGACGACGAAATCGACTTACTGACACCCTACATTATCTTCCTAGAAAATAAAGGGTACCAAGTCACAACCGCTAATTCAGGCGCTGATGCGTTAGATTTAGTCAATAGTCAAAAATTCGACGTCTTATTTTTAGATGAAAACATGCCGGGCATGTCGGGCTTAGAGGTCCTCGTTTCGATAAAACAGATTCGCCCAAACCTTCCTGTCATCATGATTACCAAATCAGAGGAAGAAGAATTAATGGAAGATGCGATTGGTTCAAAAATTGCTGACTACCTCATTAAACCGCTCAATCCCAATCAGTTACTACTTTCTGTAAAACGGATTTTTGATAAGAAACGTTTAGAGGAAGAGAAGACGAATTTGAATTACCAACAAGAATTCAGGGAGTTATCGATGCGCTATCAAGATCGCTTGAATGCGGAGGAATGGGCAGATATTTACAAGAAATTAACGTATTGGGAATTAGAAATTGATCAGACAGAAAACAAATCGATGTCGGAGGTTTTGATCAATCAAAAATCAGAAGCCAATGTTCACTTTTCAAAATTCATCGAAAATTCCTACGAGGGTTGGTTGCAACATCCTGATGCCGATACACCGATTTTATCGCATTTGATGATGCGTAAATTTGTATTTCCACGCATTAATGATAAATCGCCCTTATTCTTTATCCTAATCGATAATCTTCGGTATGACCAATGGAAAACATTGGAGTTATTCATCCAAGAGTATTTCCAAATGGAGGAAGAGCGTACCTATTATTCCATTTTACCTACCACAACAGCTTATGCCCGCAATTCCATTTTTGCAGGAATGATGCCATCCGAAATCCATAAAAATTATCCTGATAAATGGGTGTTTGATTTAGGAGATTCGGAGGATGAAGAGGGATATAATAAGCATGAGGAATTCTATTTAAATGAACAATTGAAGCGTTTGCGTATTGCGGCTAAAGCTTCGTATCATAAGATTATCCATCAGTACCAAGGAAAGCAGTTGGTGGACAACTTCAACAAACTCCTCACCAATCAGTTAAATGTGATCGTTTATAATTTTGTGGATATGCTTTCACACGCACGTACGGACATGGCGATGATTAAAGAATTGGCACCTGATGAGTCTGCGTACCGCAGTTTAACGGCGAGCTGGTTTCAGCATTCGCCCCTGTTTGATTTATTGAAGCGTATTTCAGAGAAAAAGGGACGCGTGATAATCACGACTGATCACGGTATGATTCGGGTTCAAAATCCGATAAAGATCATTGGAGATCGCAGTACAAATACGAATTTACGCTATAAGCAAGGGAAGAATTTGAACTGGGATCCAACGAATAAACTACTTGTGAGTCGCAAACCTGAGCAATTATTCCTTCCGAAACCAAATATGTCGACAACCTATGTATTTGCGAAAGATGATTACATGTTTGCCTATCCAAATAACTACAATCAATACGTAAACCATTATCGAAATACCTTCCAGCATGGAGGAATTTCCTTGGAAGAATGTATTATTCCAGTGGCCTATTTAGTTGGCAAATAGCTTAGATCCCGGCAGTCAACTCAATTTTACCACCTTCGCACTTCAAGAATTTACCAGGTATTTGGCGCATCGTATTATAATCGTGGCTTGCCATGATAATCGCTGTTCCTTGTGCTGTTAACTCTTTGAATAAGTGCATGATTTCCAACGAAACTTCTGGGTCTAGGTGACCAGTGGGCTCATCGGCCAATAGCAATTGAGGTTTATTTAAGATGGCGCGCGCTATACAGATGCGTTGTTGTTCACCGCCAGATAATTTGTGAACGCGTTTGTGAATGGCATTTGACATGCCTACGCGAGCAAGCACATCTTGAATGCGTGATTTAATTTCTGCTTCATCCGTATGCCCCGTTGCCTCAAGCACGAATGAAAGATTTTTTTCTACGTTACGGTCGGTAAGTAATTGAAAATCTTGAAAAACAAATCCCAACTTACGGCGCAAAAAAGGAATGTCCTTGCGTTTGATTGTGGCCAAATCATAGCCTACAACCCGTGCTTGACCCTCATCGATGGGCAATTCAGCAAAGATTGACTTAAAAAATGTACTTTTCCCGCTACCGGTCCGACCGATCAAATAATAAAAATCACCTGCCTCAACTGAAAGATTGATATCCGTTAAGGTTGGGATTCCTTCATGGGAAATACTTACGTGTTCGAAAGACAAGATCGACATAGACTTATGAATTTGCTTTGGCGTGATCAGCTAAGAAAGTGGCAAGGCCAGAATCTGTCAATGGGTGTTTTGAAAGTGCTAAAATGGCCGACAAAGGACCTGTCATCACATCAGCAGCAGCTTCCGCGCATTTAATGATGTGCATGGGATGACGAACAGATGCCGCAAGGATTTGGGTATCGAATTCGTAGTTATCATAAATCAAACGAATTTGCTCAATCAATTCAATCCCGTCGAACGAAATATCGTCTAAACGACCAATGAAAGGGGAAACGTAGGTTGCCCCAGCTTTAGCAGCTAAAAGCGCTTGTCCCGCAGAGAAAACTAACGTACAGTTTGTTTTGATCCCGCGATCAGAGAAATATTTCAACGCTTTGATTCCATCTTTGATCATTGGAATTTTTACGACGATTTTTTCGTCTAATTCGGCTAATTCTTCGCCTTCGCGAATCATACCTTCGAAATCTGTAGCAATTACTTCGGCTGAAACATCGCCATCGACGATATCACAAATAGCCTTATAGTGGCGTAAAACATTATCTTTTCCACTAATACCTTCTTTTGCCATTAATGATGGATTTGTTGTAACCCCATCCAAAACCCCAAGATCTTGGGCTTCCTTAATTTGTGCCAAATTTGCTGTATCAATAAAAAATTTCATGCTTGTACGATTTAGATGAACAAAAAAATGGCAAATTCACCGCTACGACCTGCCTACCCTTGCTTCGATCAAGACCTGGGGGATTCAGAGGGAGCTGGTAATTTGCCGTTGCAAAGATGAGACAATCACCGCTTTTTTCAAAATATATGCCAATAATTTCCAATTTGACCGTAACTTTAATGACTATTCAAAAAACATGCGATTTACATATTTCTTCCTCCTTTGTTTCCTAACCCTCTCCTGCTCTTCTGATGCCGATTCATGGCTTGAAGAAGCTAAAAAACGTTTTAGAGCAGGTGAAACCGTTTCCGCAAAAGAGGCGATTCAAAAAGCGATTGAGAAAAATCCGGGGTTAGCGGAAGCCTACAATCTCCAAGGCGTTATTCTATTTCAAGAAAAAGATTTAGTGGGTGCTGAAACACAATACAGAAAAGCGATTTCGTTAAAGCCATCGCTGGTGCAAGCGCAACTCAACCTAGGAGCTTTACTGATGGAAAACGGAAAATGGAAAGACGCATTTGAACCCACGAATAAGGCCGTAACACTTCAACCAGATTCGAGTGCAGGGTATCTTCAACGTGGCATTGTACTGGCTGCCTTAGGAAAGCCCGCTGAAGCAAAAGCTGATTTTACTGCTTGCCTAAAAATTGCACCTAACGACATAAATGCGCACTATAACCGAGGAAACATCTTTTTCCAAGAATTAAATTATCCTGAAGCCATACGAGATTTCGAAGCAAGCGTGGGCGTAGATCCTGAATTTGCCAAAGGTTACTATGCTTTAGGCCTATCCTATTACTATTTTAAGCAAAAGGATAAAGCCTGTTTAGCGCTCCAGCAAGCTAAAAAACTAAAGTATCCAGGCGCTTCACAAGCAGTGAAAAGCTTGTGTGACGAATAATTAAACAGACTATGAAACAAACCTTATTTATTTCTGGAATCCTATTTACAATCATTTTTACCCTTTTTGCCTATTGGCAATTAAATGACCCGGACCCAATTCTTTGGGTTCCTGTGTATGGATCCGTCGTATATGTTTCGGCTCAGGCTATTCGTGGAAAAGTTAATCGTGAATTGGTCAGCATCCTTTTTGTATTAAGCTTAATGGCCGGCATTCAGCTTTGGAGCGAAATGACCACATGGGAAGGATTTATGACGGATGGCTTGGCAATGAAAACAATGAACCAAGAATTAGCGCGTGAAGCGGTAGGTCTTTGGATCTGTTCAGCTGCACTTGCCTTATTTTACAGCGTAGATAAATTAAAATAACATGCTTGATCTCGGACTAAATTCTGCTATTTTACCTGACTTGACCTTAGAGCAAGTACTCGATTATGCTCATCGTGCGCAGTTCGCCTGCGTCGAAGTGATGTGCTGGCCTTCCACAAATTCGGATACCCGTAGGTATGCTGGCGTTTCACATATTGCAGTAGACCAAATGGACTCCTTAGGACTTTTAAATTTAAAGACCTACCTCAAGCAACATCCCGTTAAAATCTCCGCATTAGGCTATTACCCGAATCCCATGGATCCGGATGAGCAACAAGCGTCTTTTTATCGGAATCACATTAAAAAAGTAATTCAGGCAGCTGCTGTGCTTGAAATACCCGTAGTCAATACGTTTATTGGACGCGATTACACCAAAAATGTGGCCTATAATGTGGCAAAATTTTCTGAAGTTTGGCCAGAAATCATTGCCTTGGCTGACTCCCTAAATGTTAAGATTGGCATTGAAAATTGTCCGATGTTTTTCACCGACGATGAGTGGCCTGGGGGAAAAAATCTAATGACAACACCGAAGATTTGGGATCAATTATTTAGCATTATCCCATCGGCAAATTTTGGATTGAATTACGATCCATCGCACATGTTTTGGCAACAAATGGATTATTTATTTCCAATTCACCACTATACAGATCGCCTGCACCACATCCATTTAAAAGATGTAAAAGTATATTCGGATAAGTTAAATCGGGTAGGCATTCTTGCCAATCCATTGGAATACCATTCACCTAAAATACCAGGCTTAGGCGACATCCATTGGGGAAAATTCATATCTGCTTTACACGATGTGCGTTACCGTGGGCCTATTGTGATTGAAGTGGAAGACAAGGCCTTTGAGGGATCTGCTGAGGATATTAATAAGGCAATTCATGCGGCCAGAAATCACATTAACACCTTTTTACCTTAATCAAAAACGGGAGCCAATTGGCTCCCGTTTTCAATTTTATTTAGTTGGCTTTTTAAACAAACTCGGATCCACAGGAACATTTAATTCCACTGAGGTCGTATCCACTTGCATCATACCGCCCATGGGGCTAGCGGCCTCTACTGTAAATGGAAAATATAAACCATCTACTGCTTTATAATTTGAGTAATTCACTTCGGTATCGACTGTTTGTCCATTCGCCTGAACTTTCGCAATCGTCTTAATGATGTAGTAGGTTGAAGCTGAAACATAAACTTGTGATTCTTCACCACCTGCCTTTGTAACCTTAAATAAATACGCATCAGCGCCATCTATTTTTTCTTTACTTACTAGCTCGATTGTTGCACCCGCTTGCTGTGCTTGAACTAATGCAGAACCTAAATTCTTTTGCGTTCCTGCTAATTTTACTTGCTCGCCAGGCATATCCTCAGGTTCTCCTGTTCCACCCATCATCGCTGGACGAATCATCCAACCCGAATTTTCATCTACTACGGTAATGATTTTGTTACCCATTACCTCAACTTCCGTACGGAACGCCTTACCAATAGACATGGAAGTTTTTGATTCAATATCCATACCCTGAACACTAAACTTATTCTTCACAACCGCTGATTTTAATGCAGCCCATTTTTCAGGACTACCCATAGCCGTTTGATGTTTAGCTAAAATTTCTTCTGTGCTTTGTCCAAAAGCAATCGCTGAACTAAATAGCAATAAGCCCGCGATCATGTGTGTAAAATTTCTTTTCATCTCGTTGTTTTTTTTGAAAGGTAAATAAATATCCGATTGTAACGCACAAATCGAACACAATTATCAGTTTACTGATTATTTTTTGGGATAGAACGCATGATAATTCCCCAAGCTAGAAACCCAACCACCCCTGCCGCCAAAAATGCAGCCCCAGGAAAATTATGTTCTTTCGTTGTGAAATAGGCAAATAAATTAGAGGCAAATAAAGGCCCCAAAATCGTAGTAATCGATTGCAAACTCGTTAAACCACCTTGCAATTCTCCTTGTTCATTAGCACCAACCTGCTGCGTAATCAAACTCTGAAGCGCTGGACCCGCTAATCCACCTAGTCCAAAAGGGATCATAAATGCATACATCATCCACGATTCAGTCGCAAAAGCAAATAACAAAAAGCCTGAGGCCCAAAGTAATAAACCATAGGATATCGCTTTGCGCTCACCGATTTTAGGCGTAATTACGCGCGTCAAGCCACCTTGAACGACGGCTACGATTAGGCCAACAAAAGCTAAGGAATACCCCACCTCGTCAGGAGTCCAGTCAAATACCTTCATCGTAAAATAAGACCACGTACTCGGATGCGCCTGACTAGCTAATTGCACACAAAAATAACCTCCCACTAAGCCTAGCACCATCGGTTGATACTTCGACATGTGCTTCAACGAACCAAAAGGATTAGCTCTTTTCCAATCAAATGGACGGCGATTCTCCATGGCAAGCGATTCCGGCAACACAAAATATCCGTATAACGCATTAACCATCGTCAATACCGCAGAGGCATAAAAGGGTAAATGCACATCAATATTTCCCAGTAAACCACCGATGGCAGGTCCAACGATAAATCCTAGCCCAAAAGCGGCACCCACCATACCAAAGTTTTTAGCTCGATTTTCTGCCGTCGATACATCGGCAATATAGGCTTGTGCTGTGGTAAAACTTGCTCCTGTAATTCCGGCGAGTATGCGGCCCACAAACAACCAGGTGATATTGGGCGCATTGGCTAATAATAAATAGTCCAATGAAAACCCAAACAAGGAAGCTAAAATAATAGGTCTACGACCATATTGATCCGATAGTCCGCCTAAGACTGGCGAAAAAATAAATTGCATAATGGCGTAAGAGGCCATGAGCCAACCGGAATATTGGGAGGCAATACTTAAATCACCCCCTGTAAATCCGCGGATCAATGTAGGCATTGTTGGAATAATGATTCCAATACCCATGACATCAATCAATAACGTAACAAAGATAAATCCGATCGCTGCGCTGCGCTTCTTCTGTGACATGCAAATTAATTTGTTGGCAATTTACTAAAATTGATAGGCTTTCTTTGTCAAGAGAAAATCTTTACTGATTTGAGCGCATTGTTTTGGCGTTTTGGCCTTGTCTGGCACCCCATCTAATTCTACGATGGCCCAACCAGCAAATTTTATTTTATCTAAAGCTGCAAAAACACCCACTAAGTCAACGTTTCCTTGACCTAATTCAACAAATTTATATGACTTGGGATTCGCATTTCCTACAATCGGGCATTCCACATCCTTCACGTGCAAACTGTGTAAAACTTTTTTATACTTAAGAACTGCCTCAGCAGGTTTTCCGCCTCCTTGGTGGTAATGAGCCACATCTAACAATAAACGAACATAATTGGGATCCATGGCTTGAACTAATGCATCAACCTCCTCAGGTGTCTCGCCATATTGATTCATGTGATTGTGGTAAGTAGCTTGAATGCCAATTTCCTTCGTCAATTTTCCTATTTCATTCATCGCCGCTCCCAATCGCGTCAACTCATCTGCGGTAGGTGGTAAATTATTTTTACGTAAACTGTTTGTTAATTGTATGGATGTTCCTCCCAAAGCTTTCACAAAACGCGCATGATTTAAGTGCATGGCTGCATTAGCTTCTTTTTTTGCTGGGTCTATCTCGACATTTCCACTTGAAAACATGACTAGTGAAAGTCCTTTCGCATCTAATAAAGCTTTGATTTCAGCCGGATTATCCTTGTATTTCGCGTAGGTGTTCGCACGCAATTGGATTCCTTTGTAACCTAATTCCGCTAATTCTTCAATGGCTTGTTCATCTTTTCCGCCCCACGTAATGGCCGAATAGCCCATACGGTACGATTTAGATTTGGCAGAAGGAACAAAGGCAGCTAACGCCAAAAGTGAATTTTGTGCAATAAATCGACGACGTGAAAGCATAAATGAGAGGTTAGAGGTTTGAGCTAAGAGTTAAGAGGTTTATTTTCAAAACAACAAAAAAAAATAGAAAGAAAAAAGTGATTAGTCCGGAGGAGTTTAGTCCGAAGGAAAGAAGTCCGTAGGAAAAGAGGCCAAACTTCGGACTACTTCCATCCGGACTTCGGACTATTTTCCTTCGGACTGAAGACTACTTCCCTCCTCCGGACTTCGGACTACTTCCCTTCAGACTTCGGGCTATTTCCCTTCGGACTTCGGACTACTTCCCTCCGGACTGCGGACTACTTCCCTTCGGACTACTTCCCACTCGCCTTCAAATACCCCGCCAAGTCCGCCAAATGATCCGTACCGATGTAATCCACCCCTAAGTCCAATAAAGTCTGATAAGCAATCATCGTGTCTGGTGTCGCCCATAAACGAAGTTTGCGTCCCGAGGCGTGAACACGATCCACGTAAGCTTGTAGTTTTTCACGCAGTGCTGGGGACATCGGCACTTGGCCACTCCACACCCCAAACTTGTAAAATGCCTCACTTTCAAGCTCCACATGCGAAGCTAAGAAAGAAGGAAC
>CAZUAZ010000033.1:18406-21832 GCA_964618445.1 uncultured Aquirufa sp.
GATTCGATCGAACCAAAACCCAACGAAAAGGCCTCATAAAATGGCTTCTCATGTTCATAATCATTATGTGCATGTGCCTTGGAGACAATCGATTGTGCCCACACACCTGTCGAACAGAAAAGCAAAAACAAAAACGCAATTTTTTTCATCCTATGGTTTCATGTAGTCACCCGAAACAATCCGTGTCTTCGGATCCGTCGGACGGTTATAGATATACGCATACGTAGTAATCTTCTTTTCCTTTAACGTTACCTCAACCTGCTCCCGAATAAATAAACTTTCCTCCGGATGATCCGAATCGTATTCTTCATATTCATCTAATACGTTCAACAACTTGACCGTATTCGATAACAAATATAATTCGCCAACTACCTTGTCGGCCGGGTTCGCAGAAGGAACAATACCCGGATATTCAGCCACTTGGAACATTTGACCTTGGTAATTCGCCATACCCACATAATCCGAATTTCGCGCAATCAAGCGATGTAAATCATTCCCGCAATCGCGACGCAAGGTTCCATATACGAAGATGTATTCCTCCACATCGGGCTCTGGCAACTTCGCCTCTTCTAAAGTCAAGACCAAATCCTCTTGTTCAACGACCGTTCCCTCATTCAGCACTACGTTTCCAATGATACCCTCAAACGGTGCCGAAACAATCGACTCCATCTTCATCGCCTCAATGATATACAAAGGTGCATTTTTCTTCACTTCCTCCCCCGGCTTCACCAAAATACGACTCAATCGTCCCTGCAATGGAGCACCGATATCTCCTTTGCCTGTCGCTTTCGCATGTTGTGCCCGCTCAACTTTAATATTCTTGTCTAATATTTTCAAGCGCCGCGCCTGACCATTCAAATCAAAAGTGATATTTCGCAATCCAGATTCATCTGGGTCAGACATGTATAAGTACTTGACAATGATCGTCTTACCAGGCTCAATCGTAATCATAATCTCCTCATCCTGCTTCAAACCATAGAAGAAAGCCGGCGTAGGCATCATCGTCAAATCTCCATAAAGTGCCTGATTCTTGTAGAAATCTTCATACACTTTGGGATACATTTTGTACGACAAATAATCGTAGAACCCACCTTCGTGATCTGGGAATTTCATTTTGAAATTCGCATAATCCGCATCAAAATCAATTGGATCTAAGTGATCATTCGGTCGACCTTCATACGGCACCTCTCCCTTCAAAACAATCTCTTGCAACTGTTTCGGGAATCCTTGATACGGCTGTCCCAAACCTCCTTTAAAGAAATCCTTCACCGATTCCGGAAAAGATAACGTCGAGCCTTTGGCATAGACATCCTCCGCAGTCAAACTATTCGCGGTCATAAAGATGGCCATATCTCCCACCACTTTAGACGATGGAGTCACCTTAACTATATCACCAAACAAATTATTCGCCTCCGAATAATTCTTCTTCAATAACTCAAATTTATCACCCACACCCAATGCGATTGCCTGACCCCGTAAGTTAGTATACTGTCCACCCGGAATCTCATTATTATATACCTCAGCCGTACCTGCCTTTAATTCAGATTCAAATGGAAAATACATGGCACGCACCGCCTCCCAATAATTCGAATATTGATTCAACTTATCCAAATCCAATTTTGGATCTTTTTCGTGGCCTTTCAGCATGGCCACCAACGAGTTTAAATTGGGCTGCGAAGTCAATCCCGACATCGAACCGATCGCTCCATCCAAAATATCCACACCGGAATCAATGGCCTTCAAATAAGTAGCCGACTGCACCGAGGCCGTGTCGTGGGAGTGTAAGTGAATCGGAATGTCGACTGCCTTCTTAAGTTCAGCCACCAATTTCTCCGCTTGGAACGGACGTAAAAGGCCTGCCATATCTTTGATACAAAGTATATGTGCGCCTTCATCTTCCAGCTGACGCGCCATATCCACGTAATATTGCAGGTTGTATTTTTGATTTGTAAATACATCCCCTGTATAGCAAATCGAAACTTCTGCTAATCCAGGCGTACGCTCACGCACCGCACGTATCGACACCTTCATCGCCTCAATCCAGTTTAACGAATCGAAAATCCGGAATACATCAATACCCGCTTCGGATGATTTCTCCACAAATTTTTCAATCAAATTATCCGGATAGGCTGAATATCCCACGGCATTAGATCCTCTAAACAACATTTGCAAAAGCATGTTCGGCATCGCCTCTCTAAACTCTTCCAAACGCTTCCAAGGAGATTCCTGCAAGAAACGCATGGCCACATCAAACGTCGCACCGCCCCAAACTTCCATCGAGAATAAATTCGGGAAAGATTTAGCGAAGCCGGAGGCGACGGCCAACATATCTTGGGTCCTTACTCGGGTAGCCAATAAGGATTGGTGCCCATCGCGGAACGTGGTATCGGTAAACAAAACTTGTTTAGTATCGCGAATGTGCTTGGAAAACTTCTCTGGGCCGAGCTCCATTAACAACTGCTTGTAGCCCGCTGGATATTCCGCCACATCCGAAATAATCGGAATGACTGGTTGGCGAAATGGAGCACTAGGCTTCACTTTAACATCCGGATTTCCATTCACAATCACTTCCCCTAAATAACGTAGGGCCTTCGTCGAACGGTCACGCGTAGGTTTGAAATTGAATAATTCAGGATGATTCGCAATAAATGGAACCGTACAATTTCCCTCCTGAAACACCGGATGGGTAATTACATTACGCAAAAATGGAATATTGGTTTTTACGCCACGAATACGGAATTCTGTCAACGCCCGATTTAAACGTTCAGCGGCACCGCGAAGTGTCCGGCCTTTGGCAGAAATCTTCACCAACATAGAATCGAAATACGGCGAAATTTTCACCCCAGGGTAAGACGAACCCTCATCTAAACGAATTCCAAAACCAGCCGCATTTCGGTAGGCAATAATTGTTCCAAAATCCGGTTTAAACCCGTTGGCCGGATCTTCTGTCGTAATCCGACACTGAATCGCGAAGCCATTCAATGGTATTTTATCTTGCGATTGAATGAATATGCCCGGATCAGACAACTTATAATTTTGGGCAATCAAAATCTGCGTACGCACAATATCAATCCCTGTCACCTCTTCTGTAATCGTGTGCTCCACCTGAATACGTGGATTTACCTCAATGAAATAGATGTTTTCATCCTTGTCGACCAAGAATTCCACCGTCCCCGCATTGTAATAATTTACCGCCTTACCGATCGATAACGCGTATTGATATAATTTCTGCTTCGTTTCTTCCTTTAAGCCAAACGAAGGTGCCACCTCCACGACCTTTTGAAAACGACGCTGAACCGAACAATCGCGCTCATACAAATGAACTAAGTTGCCATGCTGGTCGCCCAACAACTGAACCTCGATGTGCTTGGGTTCATTAATGAATTTCTCAATAAATAAGGTATCGTCACCAAAGGCATTTTTGGC
>CAZUAZ010000033.1:21932-24792 GCA_964618445.1 uncultured Aquirufa sp.
CGGCACCGACGGGCCAATACCACGTTTTCAGATAAGAAACCATAGCCCGGGTGAATCGCATCAATCTTTTTGGATTTACATAAAGAAATCAATCCTTCGATATCCAAATAGGGTTTCAGAGGTTCATTCTCTTTACCGATTTGGTAGGCTTCATCCGCTTTGTACCGGTGAAGTGAATAACGATCTTCAAAGGTGTAAATGGCAACCGTTCTGATTCCTAACTCAGATGCGGCACGCATGATACGAATAGCGATCTCACCGCGATTCGCGATAAGCAGGCTGTTGATTTTGTTAACGTAGGATTTTGGCATTCGATTAGATTTAATGCAGTCTAACAAAAATGATAAAAATATTGGGATTTCGACACCCTGAGCCATATAAAATTTGGCAATTATTGAAATTTTACAATTATTATTGGGTTCGTTACTAAAAAACGGCAGGTTTAAAAAAATCCTATTTCCATGATTCGAAAATTGTTAACTTGCGAGCCCTAATTTTACCTAGCATTCATGAGCGCATCGAAACCTTTTATCGGCATCACCCTTGGAGATTATAACGGCATCGGACCGGAAGTCATTCTCAAAGCATTGGGTAGCCAGCGTATTTTGAAATGGTGCACGCCAGTCATTTACGGTTCCAAAAAAGTACTCGAATTCACGCGCAAGCAATTAGAATTGCCTGAATGGTCCATCAAAGAAATTAAGGATTTAAGTGAAGCTGGGACAGATCAAAGCTACGTAATATCGTGTTGGGACGACTCTAACACCCTAGTCGAACCCGGAAAAGTGACCCCGGAAGCCGGAAAAGCAGCTTTCGCTTGCTTAGATCGCGCTGCCAAAGACCTTGATTCTGGTGTTCTTTCAGCGATTGTAACGGCACCCATCAACAAGCATAATATCCAATCGGAAGACTTTAAATTCCCGGGACATACCGAATATTTAACCGAACGTTTCGAAGCAAAAACTTCGTTGATGATGCTTGTAAGCGACGAATTACGCGTAGGAGTTGCCACAGGCCACCTACCACTTTTAGAAGTAAGCAAAGCATTGAGCAAGGAACTTATCCACGAAAAAATCACCACGTTTTTACAGAGTTTACGTGAAGATTTCGCGATCGACAAACCTAAATTAGCCGTATTAGGATTGAATCCTCATGCGGGCGAAGCGGGGCTCTTGGGCCAGGAAGAATTGGAGATTATCCAACCGGTCATCGATGAATTTAGAAGCAAAGGCAACCTCGTTTTCGGTCCATATCCGGCGGATGGATTCTTCGGAAAAGCGCAATTCAAGGAATTTGATGGGGTTTTGGGCATGTACCATGACCAAGGATTGATTCCGTTCAAATACATCGCCTTCGAAACAGGCGTCAATTTCACAGCAGGATTGCCAATCATCCGTACCTCTCCTGACCATGGAACGGCCTATGATATCGCAGGGAAAAATGAAGCTGACCCAAGCTCATTCTTGCATGCCTTCTTTTTGGCCATCGATTTAGTTAAAAATAGAATGAACGCATAGTATGGCGAAACGCGTCTTAATCATCGATGAGGTACATCCTTCCCTGGCGAAGGAGTTGCGCGCATTGGGTTTTGATGTGGATGAAAAGCCCTATATAAGCGCTTCAGAGGTAAATATCCAAGGATACCAAGGTCTGGTGCTACGTTCCAAATTACCACTTACAGCTGAATTTATTTCCACCGGATCGTTGGAATTCATTGCCCGCGCAGGAGCAGGATTGGACTTAATCGATCTTGCATTTTGCGAAACACAAGGGATCGCTGTCTTTAGTGCTAACGAGGGTAATCGGGATGCGGTAGGCGAACATGTGATCGGCCAATTACTTAGTATCGCACGAAAAATTAATACAGCAGATACCGAAGTCCGCGCAGGAAACTGGAATCGTGAAGCAAATCGCGGTTGGGAATTACAAGGGAAAACTCTCGGCATTATCGGCTATGGAAATATGGGCCAAAGCCTCGCTAAAAAATTGCAAGGTTTTGATATGCACATACTAGCCTATGACAAATATGCCCCAGCTACGCATAGTTTGGAAGATATTTTTGACCAGGCAGACATCCTTTCGTTGCATGTGCCACTCACGGATGAAACGCGCGACATGGTGAATCTTGAGTTTATATCTAAATTTAAAAAGCCTATCGTCCTGATGAATAGCTCGCGCGGAGCAGTTTGTTCATTGGACGCTATTTTAGCCGGATTGCAATCAAACAAAATTATTGGACTGGCCTTAGACGTATTGCCTAACGAGCAAGTGGCCAGGTGGTCGGACGCGGAAAAGGCACGTTTTAGTGCTATTTCGGCCTTTCCTCAAACTATATTCAGTCCGCACGTTGCCGGCTGGACACGCGAAAGTTATTGGAAAATAAACGACGCACTCATCGAAAAAATTAAAGCCTTTTATCAGCTATGAATTACCCCGAAAATATTGCTGAAAAATTAGGTTTTGACCACATACAGCGAGATATCTCGCAGGCTTGCCTCAGCCCCATGGGTGCTGAATTTGCAGCCAAAATGAAATTTTCAACCCGCCATTCCGTCGTTACATCTTGGGTTACGCAAGTACATGAGATGAAACAAATCATGGCGGAACATGGTGGCGAATGGCCCCAACAAGATTATTACGATTTGCGTGCTTGGTTCGCGCCATTGAGTTTAGAAGGACATTATTTAACGCCGGAAGACTGGCGAGATTGGCATCGCGGACTGGATATTTTAGTACAAATGATTCGCTTTTTCACGAATCTAGATGCGGAAAAATTCCCTGAAATCAAGCGGATAACCCAGCAATACCAAGCGAAAGAAACAGAGATGGGATTAGATTTCCGTCAAATTATTCCGCTTAT
>CAZUAZ010000034.1:0-24755 GCA_964618445.1 uncultured Aquirufa sp.
TGGAGACGTTACAATGGTTCTCGGAGATTATCGAACGAAGTAGGACCTACCATTTCGGGTGGTTACGAGCAGGCTTTAGGGGATAATCCATTTTCAAAAGTATCTCTTCAAGTTTCTCAGTCGATATCTTTAGCTAATTGGGGAGAATTTAACTACCGCCTTACAGCGGCACATTTTATTAAGAAACCATCCTTGATTTTAGATTACCAACATTTTAAAGGAAATGAGATTAATATTTCCAATGGTGAGAATAGCTTTTTAGCCCTACCCTATTATGCGCTTTCAAATCCCGGAGGTCATTTTAAGGCCTTTTTATCATGGGAGCCTAGAAAATTTATCTTTACTCAAAATGCCTTTCTCTCACTATATGGCCTGAAAGAAAAAGTAGGTTACTCTTACCTTCAGACTTCTTTGAATGCTCAAACCATTCATTACCAAGAGCTTACTTATGGCCTTACTGGTATTGGAAGAATTTTTGGTATTGATTTAGTCTACCCGATGGGGAATGTCGTTCCTGAAAAATGGAAAGTTCTAGTCAGATTGCCATTCTAATTGTTTATTTGCACCTTTTTACCTAAATTGTGCTAAATTTTTTTGATATAATCTAAATTAAACTTTATGAATCAAATTGTTTACTTAGTTCCTGCTTTTGGTTTGGTGGGATTGCTTTACACAGCATGGAAATTTAGTTGGGTGTCCAAGCAAGATGCCGGGAATGATAAAATGCAGGAGTTATCCGGTTACATAGCGGATGGTGCCATTGCATTTTTAAAAGCAGAATGGAAAATCTTAGCTTATTTTGCTATTCCTACTGCCTTATTACTCGCTTGGTTAGGAACTCAAACAGGCACAGTTGAAAATCCAATTCACTCTTCACCTTTAATTGCCGTTGCATTTTTAATTGGTGCAATTTTCTCTGCAACTGCAGGATATATCGGTATGATTGTTGCCACAAAGGCAAATGTTAGAACGGCAGAAGCTGCTCGTACCTCATTGGCTAAAGCATTAAATGTTTCTTTTACCGGTGGTTCTGTCATGGGTATGGGTGTGGCTGGATTAGCTATTTTAGGTTTAGGTGGTTTATTTATCGCTTTCTATCAAATTTTTGCACAAGGTCAAGCGTTGACATCTGTAGAAATGAAAACGGCGATTGAAGTATTAGCTGGTTTCTCATTAGGTGCTGAGTCAATTGCCTTGTTTGCACGTGTGGGTGGTGGTATTTATACAAAAGCTGCTGATGTGGGTGCTGATTTAGTAGGTAAAGTAGAAGCAGGTATCCCTGAAGATGATGTGCGTAATCCTGCCACTATTGCTGATAACGTAGGTGATAACGTAGGTGATGTGGCTGGTATGGGTGCCGATTTATTTGGTTCGTATGTTGCGACAATTTTGGCTACGATGGTATTAGGACAAGAAATTGAGGTTTCTGACAACTATGGTGGCTTCTCTCCTGTTTTATTACCTATGTTAATTGCGGGTGTAGGTTTACTGGCTTCTTTAGTATCTACTTTTTTTGTTCGTATCTCCAAGGAAACGGATTCAGTTCAAAATGCTTTGAACGTAGGTAATTATACTTCTATCGCAATTACGTTTGTTACTTCATATTTCTTAGTAACAAATATCTTACCGGAGAGCTTAACATTACGTGGAACTACCTTCTCTTCGATGGATGTATTTTACGCAATTATCGTAGGCTTAATCGTAGGTGCATTAATGTCAATCATTACGGAATACTACACAGCGATGGGTAAGCGTCCAGTTGATTCAATTGTTCAAAAATCTGGAACAGGTCATGCAACTAACATTATTGGTGGATTAGCTGTAGGTATGGAATCTACGGTATTGCCTATTTTAGTTTTAGCAGCTGGTATTATTGCTTCTTATCACTTTGCTGGGATTTACGGTGTATCTATTGCTGCAGCAGGTATGATGGCAACAACAGCTATGCAATTAGCGATTGACGCATTTGGTCCAATTGCGGACAATGCAGGAGGTATTGCTGAGATGTCTCAATTGCCTTCCGAAGTACGTGAGCGTACAGATAATTTGGATGCAGTTGGAAATACAACAGCAGCTACTGGTAAAGGTTTTGCGATTGCATCCGCTGCCTTAACATCGTTAGCTCTTTTTGCTGCTTTCGTAGGTATTTCAGGAATTACGCAGATTGACATTTATAAGGCTGATGTATTAGCTGGTTTATTTGTGGGTGGTATGATTCCATTTATTTTCTCTGCATTATGTATTTCAGCGGTTGGTAAAGCTGCGATGGAAATGGTGAATGAAGTACGTCGTCAGTTCCGTGAAATTCCTGGGATCATGGAATATAAGGCAAAGCCTGAATATGAAAAATGTGTAGCTATTTCTACAGAAGCTTCAATTCGTCAGATGATTTTACCAGGAGCTATTGCATTAACAGTTCCAGTACTTGTTGGCTTCACCATGGGACCAGAAGTATTAGGCGGTTTATTAGCGGGTGTTACGGTATCAGGTGTATTGATGGGTATTTTCCAATCAAATGCAGGTGGTGCTTGGGATAACGCTAAGAAATCATTTGAGAAGGGTGTGTTAATTGATGGTCAAACATTTAAGAAAGGTTCTGAACCGCACAAAGCAGCCGTAACGGGTGATACTGTAGGTGATCCATTCAAAGATACTTCAGGTCCATCGATGAACATCTTAATTAAATTGATGTCTATTGTTTCTTTAGTGATTGCCCCTTACATCCATGTAGGGAAGTCGGCAGGTCATGCATCACACCTGGAGAAGGCTCCAATTGTGAAGGTGATGGCTAAACGCTAAGATCTGAAATAATTCTATTGAAGGGCCTCAAGCAATTGGGGCCTTTTTTTACGGCACATAAAAAAGCCTGACAAATATGTCAGGCTTTTTTGATCTATCGTTCTGTCCTAAAAAGATTAAGCAGTTAACTTACCTCTTAATGCTCTTGGGATATCGATTGTCGCGACTGGGTTGGACATTGGATTTAAAATCTCACAACCTTCAACTACTAACTTGTTTACTTTAACAGTTTGACCTAAGTCTAAACCTGAAATATCAGCTGTAACATAATCAGGAATGTTGGCTACTAAACCACGTAAAGATACTTTACGTAATTTTTGCACCATTTTACCCCCTTTGATTACACCTGGAGAGTTACCTACGATTTTGATAGGTACTTCAATTTTAATTGGCTTTTTAGAATCGATTTCTAAAAAGTCAACGTGTAAGATCATCTCGTTTACTGGGTGGAACTGCGCATCTTGCAAAATAGCACGGTGAATATCACCTTCGATGTTTAATTCTACTTCGTACACATCTGATGAATATAATAATTCGCGGAAAAGGATCATCGGTACAGCGAAGTGTACTTGCTCTTTACCACCGTAAAGAACACATGGAGCTAATGCTTCTAAACGTAAATCTTTAGAACCTTTCGTTCCTAATGTAGATCTCTTGTATCCTACAATTTCTAACTTTTTCATTTTGTTTTTGTTAGTGTTTCCAGTCTTTCGCACTTGGGCTATCCCCTGAAAACGGTTAAAATTAATATTTAATAAATAATGAACTGATAGATTCGTGATCACGGATACGACCAATAGCTTTGGCAAATAGTTCAGCTACTGATAATACCTTTATTTTGTCGCACGTATTTTTTTGTGGAATCGTGTCTGTCACCAATAATTCAGTCAAAACTGAATTAGCGATATTTTCATACGCTTTTCCTGATAATACGGGGTGTGTAACTACCGCGCGAACTGAGTTTGCCCCCTTATCCATGATTAACTGAGCAGCTTTACACAAAGTACCTCCGGTGTCAATTAAATCGTCAACAAGAACGACATCTGCCCCTTTGACATCACCAATTAATTGCATCGATGCAATTTCATTAGCACGTTTCCGGTGCTTATCGCAAATAACCATTTCTGCATTAAAGAATTTGGCCATGTTGCGGGTACGTACTACTCCTCCTACGTCTGGAGAAGCAAAAATGATATTTTCTAAATTCAATGATTTCAAATAAGGAACAAAGATGGCATTGCCTTCTAAGTGGTCAACTGGAAAATCCATGAATCCTTGAATTTGACCAGCATGCAAGTCAATCGTCATTAAACGATCAGCACCCGCGGCAGTCAATAAATTTCCAATCAATTTAGCCCCAATGCCTACCCGTGGACGATCTTTACGATCTTGACGTGAGTACCCGAAATATGGAATAACGGCCGTTACATAATGTGCTGAGGCTCTTCTAGCCGCATCTATCATCAGTAATAACTCCATTAAATTATCTGCCGTTGGGAAAGTAGACTGAATAATAAATACATCACAGCCACGCACAGACTCATCAAAACTCGGTGACATTTCACCGTCTGAAAACTTTAAAATAGTTACTGCACCCAAATCCTTTCCGTAATATTTGGCAATATCCTTTGCCAAATAATTCGATGCCGATCCAGAAAAAATCTTAACTGCGTTAATCGCTGCCATGTGTGTGTTGAAAAAGGGCTTAATTACAAAAATTAAGGCGCAAAATTAGTAATTCTACGCCTTAAATCAAATCTATTTTACAGAAGCACGAATAATATTCAATGCACCACCTGCTTTAAACCATTCAATCTGTTGTTCATTGTACGTATGATTCACCGCAAAGCTGTCTTTTGAACCATCCGCATGAACTAATTCAATCGTTAATGTTTTTCCAGGCGCAAATGAGCCTAGGCCAACAATATTGATATTGTCGTTTTCTTGAATCTTGTCATAGTCTGCGTCATTAGCGAATGTTAATGCCAGCATACCTTG
This sequence comes from uncultured Aquirufa sp., assembly GCA_964618445.1. Taxonomy (GTDB): domain Bacteria; phylum Bacteroidota; class Bacteroidia; order Cytophagales; family Spirosomataceae; genus Aquirufa. The sequence continues at coordinate 4,798 of CAZUAZ010000034.1, forward strand.
TTTTTTCAAGTTGGTCTCATGAATACGGGCAAATGACTTCACCAATACCGCACGAACACCTAAGTGACGTGGCTCCATAGCCGCATGCTCACGCGATGATCCTTCACCATAGTTGGTATCACCCACCACAATCGTACCTACGCCAGCCGCTTTATAAGCTCTTTGGGTTGCCGGTACCGGACCATATTCACCTGTTAACTGATTTTTTACATTGTCCGTCTTATCGTTAAAGAAGTTAACCGCACCAATCAGCATGTTATTTGAAATATTATCCAAGTGACCACGGTATTTCAACCAAGGACCTGCCATGGAGATATGATCCGTTGTGCATTTTCCTTTGGCCTTAATCAATAATTTCAAACCAGAAATATCAGTTCCTTCCCAAGCAGCGAATGGATCTAATAATTGTAGACGATCTGAAGTTGGCGAAACTTTAACCTGCACACCAGAACCGTCGGCAGCTGGAGCTTGATATCCTGCATCTTCTGCAGCAAAACCTAATTTCGGTAATTCGTCTCCTGAAGGAGCATCCAATTTAACTTGTTCTCCTTTTTCGTTTGTCAACGTATCCGTTAATGGATTGAATGTTAAATCACCCGCAATGGCTAAGGCAGTAACCATTTCTGGTGAGGCAACAAAAGCAAATGTATTTGGATTACCATCCGCACGCTTAGCAAAATTTCTGTTAAATGAGTGAACGATGGTGTTCTTCTCACCTTTTTCAGCTCCTGGACGAGCCCATTGACCAATACATGGTCCACAAGCATTCGAGAATACCGTCGCACCAATCGTATTGAATGTTTCAATGAAACCGTCACGCTCGATGGTATAACGTACCAATTCAGAACCAGGTGTGATCGTGAATTGAGCTTTTGTTTTTAATCCTTTGGCTGCCACTTGCTTCGCTAAGGAAGCTGCACGCGCGATGTCTTCATAAGATGAGTTGGTACATGAACCAATCAATCCAACTTCCACTTTCGTAGGCCAACCGTTTTTCTCAGCCAATTCTTTCATTTTAGAAATTGGCGTAGCCAAATCTGGAGTGAAAGGACCATTCAAATGTGGTTCTAATGTATCTAAATCGATCTCGATTACTTGATCAAAATATTTCTCAGGGTTTGCGTAAACCTCAGGATCAGCTGTTAAATGCTCGCGCACTTGATCTGCCATGGCAGCAACATCCGCACGACCTGTAGACTGTAAATAACGTGCCATCGAATCATCATATCCAAAAGTGGATGTGGTTGCGCCAATTTCAGCACCCATGTTACAAATGGTACCTTTACCTGTACATGACATCGAAGTAGCACCTTCGCCGAAATATTCAACTACACATCCTGTACCACCTTTAACGGTTAAAATACCAGCCACCTTTAAGATAACGTCTTTTGGAGCTGTCCAGCCGTTTAATTTACCTGTTAATTTAACACCGATTAATTTCGGGAATTTCAACTCCCAAGCTAAACCAGCCATTACATCACATGCGTCTGCTCCACCCACGCCGATCGCGATCATACCCAAACCACCTGCATTTACTGTATGTGAATCTGTACCGATCATCATTCCACCCGGGAACGCATAATTCTCCAATACTACTTGGTGAATAATACCCGCACCTGGCTTCCAGAAACCAATACCGTATTTGTCAGAAACCGATGACAAGAAATCGTAAACTTCTTTATTTTTATCTACTGCAACAGCTAAATCCGTTTTTGAAGCAATTTTTGCTTCAATTAAATGATCGCAATGTACCGTTGACGGAACTGCTACTTGTGGCCGACCAGCCTGCATGAATTGCAATAAAGCCATTTGAGCAGTCGCATCTTGCATAGCAACGCGATCCGGAGCAAAATCTACATAAGAATTTCCACGTTCATGTGCCGTAGAAGGAGTTCCTTCCCAAAGATGGCTGTATAGGATTTTTTCAGTTAACGTAAGCGGCTTTCCCGTTAAAGCGCGTGCGGCAGCAATGCGAGCAGGCATTTTATCGTAAACAGCTTTAATCATTTCAATGTCAAAGGCCATGTTAATAGTTTTTATATAAGAAATTGCTCGCAAAATTAATAGTTTCAAAGCAAAATTGCCAATTTTGACTACCTGATTTGCTTAGTTTTATTTTTTATTAAAATAATTATCTTTTTTCGGATTTTCTCTTGAGCTGCATTTCATTCAATAGGCAATCTAATGAATACGAAGCCTATTTTTTGGCCATTTTCGTTTTTGTTAAAGGTGCATTTCGCATAAATAGTTATCCAAAATATAATTTTAGTGTTTTTTTTTAGTGCTTTCGCGCGAATTGTGTACAAATACATTTTAAGGTTCTATATTTGAAATCTTTTCTAAAATTCAACTTGTAAATTATATCTAATGGCAAAAAATTTGGTCATTGTTGAGTCCCCTGCTAAAGCAAAAACGATAGAAGGTTATTTGGGTAAAGATTTCATTGTCAAATCTTCCTTCGGTCATGTGCGGGATTTACCTACCAAAGGTGATAAAGCCATCGATATTGAACACGATTTTCATCCGACATACGTTGTATCTCCTGATAAAACTAAAGTTATTTCAGAGTTAAAAAGTTTAGCTAAATCATCTGATGAAGTTTGGTTAGCAACGGACGACGACCGTGAAGGAGAAGCCATTTCATGGCACTTAAAAGAAGCATTGAATTTAAAAGACAATACGAAACGAATAGTTTTTCGTGAAATCACGAAAACTGCAATCCTAAAAGCAATTGAGCAACCACGCGAAATTGACATGGATTTAGTGAATGCCCAGCAAGCACGTCGGATTATGGACCGTTTAATTGGGTTTGAACTATCTCCCGTTTTATGGTCTAAAGTTCAAAAAGGATTATCTGCAGGTAGAGTTCAATCAGTTGCCGTACGCTTAATCGTTGATCGTGAGCGTGAAATCGAAAAACATGAAGCGGCCGCTTCCTTTAAGGTAGCCGCCCTATTTGACCTACCGGGTAAAAAAGTATTAAAGGCAGAACTATCGAAGGCATTTGCCACAGAGGGTGAAGCATTGGAATTTCTGAAGAAGTGTGTGGGTGCGCAATTCTCCATTAAGAGTTTAGAGACTAAACCAGCGAAAAAAACACCGGCTCCTCCGTTTACCACATCCACGCTCCAACAAGAAGCCTCGCGTAAGCTTGGCTATGCGGTAGCGACAACGATGTCTATTGCACAGAAACTATACGAATCGGGTCGTATCTCTTACATGCGTACGGACTCAACCATGCTATCACAGGAAGCACGCGATAAAGCGAAAGTAGCGATTGAAAACGCTTATGGCGAAAAGTTTCATCATGCTCGACAGTTTAAAACGAAATCAGATAGTGCGCAAGAAGCTCACGAGGCTATACGGCCAACGGATTTTGCTTTAAGTACCTTAGGTGGAGATTCTCGGGAACGTAAATTATATGAATTAATTTGGAAGCGCGCCATCGCTTCACAAATGGCTGACGCGCTTTTAGAACGGACGACTGCCCAAATTGAAATATCTACGGCTTCCGAAATTTTGGTGGCCCAAGGTGAAGTAATTGCTTTTGAAGGTTTTCTGAAGGCATATTTAGAAGGTAAGGATGATGAGGATGATGAGGAAAACAAAGATATGTTGCCTCCATTAGCTATTGGTCAAGTATTAGCCTTAGATGAATTAAAAGCACAAGAGCGTTTTACGCGTCCCGCGCCACGCTACACAGAAGCAAGTTTAGTGAAAGCGTTGGAAGAAAAAGGTATAGGCAGACCGTCTACCTACGCTCCTACTATTTCAACTATCATCAAGCGTGCTTATGTTGAAAAAGAAGATCGCGCTGGTCGTGAGCGTTCTTTTCAAACATGGACATTAAAAGATGATGAGATTTCAGGTGTCAAAGCGACTGAGATTGTGGGAACTGAAAAAGCCAAACTTTTCCCGACACACATCGGTACGTTAGTCACTGATTTTCTAGTAGAGAATTTCCAGGATGTTGTTGATTTTACATTTACAGCTGAAATGGAAGATGAATTCGACAATATTGCCAAAGGAAAATTACCTTGGGTGAAACTGATGAAGGATTTCTATGGTTCTTTTCATAAAACAATTGAAGACAGTAAATCCATTTCCCGCAGCTCCGTAGGCGGTGGCCGCGAATTAGGTGTGGATCCAGAGACCGGAAAAAAGATATCTGTTCGTTTAGGGAAGTTTGGCCCCTTCGTTCAATTGGGCGAATCTGGTGAAGAAGATAAACCTGTTTTCGCTAACCTAGCTAAGAATCAATCCATTGCCACGTTAAGTTTAGAACAAGCCATTGCATTGTTAGCCCGACCAAAATTACCTCGTGAAATCGGTATTTTAGGGGATAAACCGGTGGTCATTGGTGCTGGGAAATTAGGACCTTATATCAAGTTTGATGGTAAGTTTATTAGCTTACCTGAGCCCAATGATCCGTTTACGATCGAATTAGACCAAGCTGTTTTGGTTATGAAAGCCGCACAAGTTGCAGCTGAATCTGCCGGTTTAGGTTATTTTGAAGATCAATTAATTGAAACAGGAAAAGGTCGTTTTGGACCTTATGTTAAACATAACGGAAAATACGTCTCTTTAGCAAAGACAGATAATTTAGCTTCTTTAACTCAGGAACGTGCGATTGAATTGATTTTGGCTAAGCGTAATGCGGAAGCCAACAAATTCATCAAAGAATTCCCTGAAAATGCGGCAATTAAGGTGGTTAATGGTATGTATGGACCTTATATCCAAATTGGGAAGCGCAATGTGAAAATTCCAAAAGACCAAGATCCAGCTTCCTTAACGCTGGAAGATTGTATTGCCTTAGGTGACGCAGCCCCTGCACCTAAAAAGACGACTAGAAAAAAATAAGTAGCTATGAGCCAGATTATTGATGGTAAAATGGTTGCCGAATCCATGAAATCGGCCATTGCTGAAGAAGTTAACGCGTTAGTATCAGCCGGAAAACGTCCACCACATTTAGTAGCGATTTTAGTGGGTGATAACGGAGCATCAGAGACCTACGTGGCAAACAAAGTAAAGTCATGTGGTGAATTGGGCTTTGCATCTACCCTATTGCGATTTGATCCGACAATCACAGAAGCAGAATTATTAAAAGCTGTACAGGAGGTAAATGATAATCCAGAAATGGATGGTTTAATTGTTCAGTTGCCATTGCCCAATCATATTAACCCAGATCGTGTCATGGAAACGATCCATCCGTCAAAAGATGTGGATGGTTTTCATCCAATTAATATCGGTCGAATGGCTAAGGGTTTGCCAGCCTATATTTCGGCTACTCCACAAGGAGTGTTGGATTTGTTGGCCTATTATAACATTGAAACAGCAGGTAAACACTGTGTAGTGGTTGGCCGTAGCCAAATCGTCGGTTTACCGATGTCCATCTTAATGCAACGTAATCATCCGCAAGGAAACTGTACGGTGACGTTAACGCATTCACGGACACCTAATTTGGAGGAGATGTGCCAACAAGCAGATATATTGATTGCGGCATTGGGTAAGCCAGAGTTTATCACCGCTGCTCATGTTAAACCGGGCGCCGTGGTTATTGACGTTGGTTTAACACGCGTAGAGGATGCTAGCAAAAAATCAGGTTTTGCTTTAAAAGGTGATGTGGATTTTGATTCGGTCTTCCCAATCTGTTCTTATCTGACACCTGTACCTAAGGGCGTTGGTCCGATGACCATCGTTTCCCTCATGAAAAACACACTCCTAGCTGCAAAAGGAGTCATTTATCCGAAAAACTAAGACTGATATAAATATCGATGGAAAACTCCCAATGGGAGTTTTTTGTCGTATTGGTCATTTAAGTACAATTCACCCGACTCCGCAGATGATGGGACATTAAATATTCCATTGACCAAATTTTCTACTACGAGCGTAGAGAAACCTAATGAATACACGTTTGTGAGTAAAATATGCTCTTTGGGATCTAAGATTTCCTTAACGGAGCGCAATAAATCATCTATTTGCTCTTCCAATACCCACTTTTCTCCATCTGGACCACGTCCATAAGCCGGAGGATCTAACAAGACACCTTGGTAAAAATTACCTCTGCGAGCTTCTCGTTTTACAAATTTTAAAGCATCTTCTGCCATCCAGCGAATTGAATCAAGCTTTGAAACCTCCATGTTTTCACGTGCCCAAGACAATACAGGCTTAACCGAATCTACGTGCGTTACATCCGCTCCCATTTGTCGGCAAACCAAACTCGCCCCGCCTGTATACGCGAATAGATTCAGCAACTTGGGTTTGGGAGTCTTGAGCAATGGAATATTCTTGGCTAAGAATTCCCAATTGGATGCTTGCTCAGGAAATAGGCCAACATGCTTGAAGGATGAAAGGCTTATTTTGAAATTTAAATTAAGATTTTTAGATGTGTAAGGAATAAACCATTTATCGGGTACTCCTTTTTTGATATCCCAAACGCCTCGTTCTGTACTTCCTTTTTCCTTTTTGAAATGTGCATTTGCCTTTACTGTCCAGAATTCTTCAGATAAAGATTTCGTCCAAAGTGCCTGAGGTTCAGGTCTTCTCACACAAAAATCTCCAAACTGCTCAAGCTTTTCAAAATTACCTGAATCAATTAATTCATAACTTTTACCCCAAAATTCGGGCGTTTCGATGGCAATAGCAGCTTGTTTGTTTTCCAAAATTTAGGGATTGAATTGAATCTTGTTGATAAAAAATACGTCTCTTTTTCCATCTTCATTATTATTGATGGATTGCGTACCATGGGCAATAAAATAAGGACCGTACCAGTAATTAAGATCTACTTTGGATGATTTTCGCACCCGGTCTGCCTCATTTTCAGTCTCTATATTGATGATCCGCTCTTGTTCTACGGTTCCCGATTGACTAATTATTTTACTGATGATTTGGTTATCCTTACTGTATGAAAGTGTGACTTGATCACCCACAACTGAGGTTTTTATTTTTTGCGTCAACTTCTCTTCTTTGGTGTCATTTAATGGAATGGAATGATCCCAAAGCACATGTCCATTTTCATCCAATTCAGCCACGATGGCATGCGTATACACCCATCCGTCAAACTGCTGATTGCTGCCATAAAAGTTGTACCCTCGATATCCCCATGGACTGTAGTAACTTGAAAATGGCGAGTATAAACCATAGTAACCATATCCCCAGCGGTACGGATTATATAACATGCTCCATGGTGAATAGAAATTATTGAATCCTCCCATATTAAGCATTCCCGGTCCATAAAGGCCCATATTATTGTATTTGTAATCTGGGTAAAATGATTCAGCCACAACAATGTAATGATCACCTTTTCGAATAACCTCATGCATCAACAAGCGGTAATCCAAACGTAGTTCTTCGCCTTTAGCTGCTTTTTCTTTAATTTTTTTCGCCTGCCGCTCTTGTTGTTTTGGACTTAAGAACTCAAAGAAATTAGTGAATTTGGTGAATGATTGAAAATTCGTGTGCTGTAATTCCCCATCGATGAATGACTGAAAATAGAATCCTTGTGAACTAGGTCCCTTGGATGATCCAATCGTGTTTTTGTGACCGTAGGTGCCCACAACGATTTGTAAGGAATCATTCATTTGACTTAATTTTCCATTCATCATGGCAAATTCTTCATTTGGTTTCATCTGAACCGACCCCAAAAGATTCCCGTCTTCATCAAACGAGCGAATCAACAATTGATAATCCTTTGCTTTTTTGCCAACTGAATAGGTAACGTTTACCTGTTGGAATGCCGTATCCAAGTCCATGGATTGAATTTCAGCTTCTCCCTTAACAACCGACGGAAGAATGCGTGTTTTCTTTTCGTTCAGATTGGTAAAGAGAATAACGGCTTGACTATTTACGACACCGCCGATGAATAAAGAGGCGTTGAATGCTTTGAAATTGGATATTTCAATTCGGTCAACGGATATAATTTGAAACTTTTCAATTTTGCCACTTAACGTATTGACGCGAAAAATGATGTATGAATTGCTTTTAAAGCGGCTGAAGAGTAAAAATAAGTTTTTACCATCGTAACTGTGTGTTACATAATCTTGCGAAGCTTCAACGGCAGCATTCGCCGACCAGGTTTGCTCTAGATTCGTATTTAATTTTCGGATATTAAAATCTTGATTATTTAATTGACTTAGGAGCACCACTCCTTGTTCCCCGATAGGAATTGTAAAATTATCAACATTGCTGTTTAATTGGGGAATTTCGATTCGCTGAGCCAAACTTAATTGGCCACAAAACATCAATAAAAGCAAGATTAACCTTTTCATAATTTATTCGGCTAGGCTTAAAATAATGTCAAATTCTGCTTTTAAAACGGGTGTAACGGATAAACGCGATTGTTTAATTAATGCCAAATTACTTAACCTCTCATCGGATTTCATAGTCTTTAATGTTACCGTCTTGGCTAATTTTTTAATTGGTTTTAATTCGACAACTACCCATCGAGGGTCTTCTGTGGTGGGATCTTGGTAAAATTCTTTTGAAATTTCCGCCAAACCTACTACTTCCATGCCTTCGTTCGAGTGGTAAAATAACACCCAATCACCCTTTTGCATGGCTTTGAGGTTATTTCGTGCCTGATAATTACGTACCCCATCCCAAACAGATTTCCCTTCTTTAACGAAATCATCCCAAGAATATTTGAATGGTTCTGATTTAACTAACCAATAATTCATCTTTATGGGAATTTAGGGAATTTTGAAAAATCAGGTTTGCGTTTTTCTAAAAATGCATTTTTACCTTCTTTGGCTTCATCAGATAAATAATACAATAACGTCGCATTTCCAGCTAATTCTTGAATACCTGCTTGACCATCTAATTCAGCATTGAAGGCTGATTTTAACATACGAAGCGCTAATGGGCTCTTTTCTAATATTTTTTCACACCAGGCAACGGTCGTATTTTCCAACTCCTCTAGTGGAACAACTTTATTGACCAATCCCATTTGTAATGCATCTTGTGCATCATATTGATCGCACAAAAACCAAATTTCACGGGCCTTTTTCTGCCCAACCACGCGCGCTAAATAAGAGGCACCAAATCCACCATCGAATGAACCTACATTAGGACCTGTTTGACCGAAACGGGCATTTTCAGCAGCAATAGATAAATCACAAATCACATGTAACACATGACCTCCTCCGATAGCCCATCCTGCCACCATAGCGACAACAGGCTTAGGAATGGTACGAATTTGACGTTGTAAATCCAGTACATTTAATCGAGGTACATAATCTTCTCCTACATATCCACCATCTCCGCGTACACTTTGATCTCCACCCGAACAAAAGGCCTTTCCGCCTTCTCCGGTCAATATAATCACCCCCACAGAGGTATCTTGTCTAGCCATTTCCATAGCCTCCGACATCTCTTGAACCGTCAATGGCGTGAATGCATTGTGTTTGTGTGGACGATTGATGGAAATTTTAGCAATCCCATTGTATTGTTGGAACAAAATTTCTTTGTACTCCTTAATTGGCTTCCATGGAAAATTAGAAATCATCATGTTTGGTCGGTTCTTCGTTATAAGTTACATCCCACGTATGGTCTGCGAGTAAAATCACTTTGGCTAAATAGCGGCTATACTTGAAGGAACGGCCCCATTCGTGCGGGGCAACTAATGAAAGTAAGTCACTTCCATCCTCCTTTTCGTACATATAGTATGTTTCACTAATGATGGGTTCGAAGCCCATGGCAGCGTCGTAAATACGCTCTGAAATTTCTTTTCGATCAGCAATCATTTTGGCTTGCTTTGCCAAAACCTCCATCTGCTCGTATAATTGATTCATTTGTCGGTCCGTCTGCTGACGCATCGCCAGGATGGATCTTCCTTTCGTTTTGCCTGTGTCTTCCGGTTTGATGACGGCACCACCCGCTGTATGCGCGTAGGGCAACAAGCCCGGATTTTGGGCAACTTTGTCAGGATTAATGGGATTTACAAATGGATCTTCGCTCATGTACACAAGGTTAAACTGATTAACCTTTTATTAACTCACGAAATTAGAGAATGTTTGGCTATTTTTGGAATGATTTAATGAATTATGCTTCTTTTCTCCCCGCTTGCTCCAGATTACCCTACACCTGCCTCTGATTTCGAAAGACAGGTGTTTGACTTTTGTCAAAGGTGGAAAGATGGAGTGACGCATTTTGAGTTCATGACATCTGGATCTACAGGTTCACCTAAACCCATCCTGATTCCAAGAGAAGCTATGATTGCTTCTGCCCGTTTGACCGGAGCTTGGCTTCAATTAAATCCTCAAGATGTAGCTTTGCTTTGCCTACCTGTACATTACATAGCTGGAGCCATGGTACTCGTACGGACGCTGGAGTTAGATTTATCGATTGTGTTAGTGGAGCCATCCGTCAATCCCTTGCAAGGAATACCTCCGTTATCTATCCAATTAGCCTCATTTGTGCCTAATCAATGGCATGCCATGTTGAGAGATAAACTAGATTTAGCTGCTTTTTTTTCCAATGCGAAAGGCGTGCTTTTGGGAGGTTCAGGTTTAAGTCCATCACTTGTAGCGAAATCAACGGAATTTAAGTTTCCTGTCTATTTAACTTATGGAATGACTGAGACCGTATCTCATGTGGCGTTTCAACAGCTTAGTCCCACTTATACCGCTCATTTTGGTTGGTTGCCAGGTGTGACACATCAAGTGGATGAAAATGGGTGTGTATCCATTAAATCGGATGCTACATCGCAGCAATGGATACAAACGAATGATATCATTGAGCAAATAGATGATTCGCATTTTAGCCTACTCGGACGTGTAGACCGTGTCATTAACTCCGCTGGGCGTAAAATTCAACCTGAAAAAGTTGAAACAGCACTTGGGTATCTGTTCCCAGATCGTTCATTTTTTGTAGGAAGTTTACCTGATGACGCTTTGGGCCAGAAAGCTGTTTTGTTTATGGAGGGATTAACGGTCATAGATGAGCAGAGTTTACGAGTACCTTCGCTTGAATCATGGGAAATTCCCAAGGAGGTAATTTATCTTTCTAAATTTGAAACTACGAGTTCAGGTAAAATGGACCGACTTAAATCCGTAGCTTTGTACCTTAATGCGCAAAAATGAATCCAGCTAAATTAGAAAAGAAGTTTCAGTTGTTCTATGAGAGTCCGAATAATGTACCTCCGCCCTATCATTTAGAGGCAGCTTTTGAATTTGATTCTTTTCTAACGGAAACGCCTACAGTTAAATGCACGATTCAATATATTGACCGCGATGACTTTTCCCGAGAGGAATTGCTAGCAGAGGGATTAAATATTGAGGATCGCTTTGAATGGACAGGTTCCTTACCAATTGCTTGGCGTAATCGCCTGGAAGATTCCTTCCGTATGTTTAAGTCTGGTTCATGTAATCCACGTGATGAGGAACCATTTATTACGTTGGAAGCGGCGGATACAACCACAGCATTACCCGTTATATTGGAATTAGATGATACGCTGATTCAGGAGTTTATGCAAGCAATTCTAGAGACAGCAGGTAAAGAAATGCCGCTTTATTTAGGATTTCAATTTGCAGATGAAGATGGCATGTGGGTACGTATAGAGGGAGAATTGTCCTTTTTTGATTTGAGCTTTAGGTATTCCAAAGACGGTCATGAGACGTTACGGTTTACGGATGATTGGAAAGGATTACAAGCATTGATGTCCGTTTTGTTTATCGGGGAATTTGTCTTTGAAAAGGGGGTGGAAGAATTGAAACCTAAAACGGAATTTGCTATTTATCCAGGTGATGGAAAATGGTATGTAGCTGGTGATACATGGTTTAGACCTTCCGGAAATAAAGGATATTTTGATTTGATTGAAGATAATTTACGCACATTGTTTACCATTTAATTTCTATCTATGGAACAGCAAATTAACGAAACCTATGCCTTGCAAAAGGCTTCTTTGCAGCGATTAAAGAATGCAAGTGCTGCTTCACGCATCGAGAAACTTCGTTCAATCGAGACATATATGTTGGCACACAAACAAGATTTGTTTGATGCGTTGTATGCCGACTTTAAAAAGCCGAGTTCAGAGGTAATTATTGCCGAATTGTTGGGTGTTAAAAAAGAGATTAATTACATGATTAAGCATGTTAAATCTTGGATGAAACCTCAGAAAGTAGGTACGCCGTTAATGTTATTAGGAACCCAAGGGCATATTCAGCTTGAGCCTAAAGGCATGTGTTTAATCATTGCTCCTTGGAATTATCCTTTCAATTTGGCCATTAATCCCTTAGTTCACGCGATTGCAGCGGGTAATGCTGTAATCTTAAAGCCCTCTGAATTAAGTGAGCATACGTCTGCTTTTATCAAGAAAATGATAACCTCGTTGTTCGACCCTTCTGAGGTAGCTGTATTTGAAGGTGATGCTTCCGTAGCCACTTATTTATTGGAGCAAAAGTTTGATCATATATTTTTTACAGGAAGCCCGATGATTGGAAAGAAGGTAATGGAGGCTGCTGCCAAACACCTTTGCTCGGTAACCTTGGAACTAGGAGGAAAATCACCTGCTATCGTAGATGAATCTGCTGATATCGTTGCTTCGGCTCAAAAAATAGTCTGGGGCAAGTTCCTTAATAATGGACAAACATGTATCGCCCCGGATTACCTATATATTCATGAGAAAGTCAATTTCCAGTTATTACAGGCATTGGAACAGACGATTGCCAACTTCTACGGTGTGGGTAAAGATATTGCGGGCAGTAAAGATTATGCCCGCATTGTCAATAAACGTCATTTTGCTCGTATTAAATCATTGGTGGATGACGCAATACTGCAAGGTGCCAAGGTATTGACAGGAGGTGAATTTGATGAAGCTACCTGTTTTATCAGTCCGACCATCTTAATTAATTGTACTCATGACATGCAAATCATGCAGGAGGAAATTTTTGGCCCTATCCTACCGGTGATGACATTTAAGCATGAAGCAGATATCACGCGCTATTTAAGTCAAGAAGAAAAACCATTAGCCTTGTATGTGTTTAGCCAAAATAAGGTCTTTTCTGATTTTATTGTACAAAATACATCGTCAGGCTCATGTCTAATTAATGATTGTTTGATTCAGTTTGGACATGATGAATTACCATTTGGTGGCGTAAATAATTCAGGTATTGGTAAGTCTGGTGGTAAATTTGGGTTCTTAGAATTTTCACATGCCAAATCAGTTTTAGTTCAGCGTACAAATTTGGTTCGTTATTTTTATCCGCCATATACGATGAAAACGAAGTGGCTTATCGAACAAGTTCTCAAATGGTTCTAAGGTATTTTACCTTATTGTTTCTAATATTTTGTGGCCAATTGAGTTTGGCACAGATGACCTATTCCATTTTAGATCAAAATCCATTTTCGGTACGACATCGAATACTTAAACTGCATCGTTTTCCTGTGCAGATTATTTTTCCTGTAGGCTTAGATTCATTGGCTCAGGTTACGGCTAATTCATTGGATCGTACGCTTGCGCAAGTAGGCCAAGGCATGGGTGTTTCCTTGCATCCTTGGAAAGTTGTTTTACAGAACCAAGGAATGCTTTCGAATGGTTTTGTCTCTTTAGCGGCTCCTAGGGCTGAATATTTTATGATGCCGCCACAGGATCCAAGTTTAATTGGTACCAATGATTGGATCAATTTATTAGCCGTACATGAGTCGCGTCACATGTATCAAAATGAAATAGGCCGCACCGGGGTTTCTAAATGGCTACATTATTTATGGGGTAGTAATGGGCAGACTGCTTATTCTAATTTGATGATTCCAAATTGGCTTTGGGAAGGAGACGCGGTTGAAACGGAGACACGGGTTACCGGTTTTGGTCGAAGTGTTATTCCGCAATTTCAAATGCCGCTTCGTGCGTATTTAGATACCTATGGCGCACCTACCTATGCAAAAATGCTCGGTCGGTCCTACCGCGAATATGTACCTAATCACTATGTTTTTGGTCAATACTTAACCTATCGTTTACAAGAGAAATATGGCCATGATGTCATAGGTCAGTTATGGTCAAAGACTTTAAATGCACCCAGACCCTTCTCCTTTTCCCGATCGGTTAAACAATTAACAGGTAAGTCGGTGGACGCTTTTTCGCGCGAGAGCTTAGGATTTCAAGCAAATACTAAAGCGAAAAAAATCAAATCTCCTAGGTTTACGAATTATTTATACCCGGTACCTGTTAGTGACACGTCTTTTGTTGTATTAAAAAATGGATTTGATGTCAATACGCAGTTGGTCTTGCGTACGCCTTCACAAGAGCGTCGGCTGGTTTTTTTAGGTCCTTACTTTGATAATGCGATGTTAGCGGCTTCGTCACGATTCGTCGTTTGGTCGGAGTACCAGTATCATCCGAGGTGGGGTCAAAAGAACCAAACGGTTTTTTACTTATATGATTTATTACAAGGTAAACGAATCAAATGGGGTTCTTTAGGTCAAGCAACGAATCCAAGTATTTCTGGAGATTCAAAGTATATAGGCGCGCTGGTTTACCGTTTATCAGGCGCATCTTCTTTGCAGGTTATTGATCGTGAATCGCGAGAATTGGTCGCGCAGTTAGCTGTTAAACCTGGTGAGCAGTTTGTTCAACCGCGTTTACAGGGTGAATCTGATTTTATTTTTGTGCGTAAAAAGGGTCAATCAAAAACGATTGTTGTTTGGAATTGGAAGGACAATATTTTGCGTGATTCTGTTCAATTAGGTGCATTAAATGGGGCTTACCCCTACCTAGCCGGTCAGCATATATTGTTTAATCTACCTGTGGATGGCATTGATCAGGTGGTTCGAGTAGATCCTAAATCGAAACAAATGAATGTCTTAACATCGGATACATACGGAGCTTATTTTGGGGTTTCTCAAGGTGGTAAGTTGACATATGCACAATATACCGCTTCAGGTTACACGGTTGTCAAAGGTGATACGTCGGCAAAGAAATCTTATCGGTTGGATGTAACCACTAAAGTTTCTACTAGAGATTCAATCATAACCTATCCCACGACTACATTTTCCAAATGGAGAATTTTTAATCCATACGCATGGGGTCCGTTAGTGGGCGCACAAGGTAATTCCATCGATATGGGTATTGTGAGTAAAGATGTTTTGAATAACCTTCAGGCGAGTTTTGGATATCAATGGAATGCGAATGAACGTGTGGCGAATTCTTTTGCGCGTGTTTCCTATCAGGGATTTTTCCCCGTAATTGATTTTAATTATGAATCAGGAAATCGATTTACCGAGTTAAATATTCCGCTTAATAACAATCAACTCTCCAAAGTTTCTGATGAATGGAGGCAAACCAAATACTCTTTTGGTGTGCGCATTCCGTTCAATTTAACCCGTTCCGTGTTTCAGGAATCACTTGAGATAGGTTCGAAAGTCGACTTTCTCCAAGTTGCTGGCTACGATTTGCAACGGCGATATATTTCAGAGGCCTTTAATGGGACCTACACTTCTGTAAATTATCAGATTTCGTATTCAAAATTGTTTAATCGGACTTACCGCGATTTACAATCGAAATGGGGTATTCAGGTACTAGGCCGATTAAACTCTACGCCCTTTGCTCAATCTTTACAGGCAGAAATTTGGTCCATTCAGTCGAAGCTCTTCTTTCCTGGCTTTTTGAAGCACCACGGGTTTGGTGTTCGGATGGGTTACCAACAAGAATCCAAGGGAAATTACCGTTTTGGTAGTAATCTGTACTTTCCAAGAGGATTTAGCTATGCCTCGTTTGATCAGATGTTTAGTTATAGTTTAGATTACCGGTTTCCGGTTGCGTCAACAGATTTCAATGTGGGTAGATGGCTTTATTTGAAGCGTATCAATATGGATTTATTTGCTGACGGTGGCCGGGGAAAAGTTGTCCAGAAATCTCAGGTGCTTACGCGTGATTATCAATCTATCGGCGTAGATTTGTCATTTCAAGTACATTTGATGCGCTTTTCTCAAGAGTTTGAGTTTGGCGTTCGAGGAGTTTATTTACCACAAACAAAAGACTTTGCATGGTATCCGTTGGTACTCGATATCGGTTTTTAATCGTTATTTGTTCTTCTTGGCTTTTTGCTTGTGGTCCATCAGCAGATCAACGAGGCGAAGTTATTCCGCCTAAATCAGCATATAGCCAACTGCAGCGTCCTGGTTTAGTGGTGTCTTACATCACCCAACTTTTGCGAGATAGTGATGATGCTCACTTATACTTTTTACGTGCTAAAGCGTATTTGCAATTGCGTGATTATCTGCACGCGGAAAATGATATAAAGCGCGCGTTAGCCAAGAGCCCAGGCGATGTTGATTATTTGTTGGTTTCTGCTCAGATTAAAAGTCATTTAGGTTGGTACGCGCAAGCACTTGAAGAAGCAAAAGCGCTGGAATCGTCGGGATATAACGCCTCAACGATGTATTTGACATTAAGTGAAATTTATTTGGCCTCACATTCGAAGCGAATTGCGGCTAGCTATTTACGTCAAGCAGAAATGATGGGTGTAGCAGTAGCTGAAAAACCGTATCTGTCTTATTTGCAAAAAATGGTACGTGGCGATAGTTTATGGGCGATGCAATCTATTCAACGTAAAGACCTTACGCACAGTTATTTAAGTGATGCATATTTTAGGTATCATTTACCGCGTATGTCGCAATTGAATTATCAAAATTTGATTTTAGCTGAGCTGAAAAAATATCCTTTTGACCCTTATTTGCTTTTAAATTGGGGGCGCTTTTTGGTTCAGTTACATCAATATGATCGTGCTGAAAAGGTTTATTTAAATGTTTCTCGTCAATTACCCCAAAATCCAGCCATCATGTTAGAGCTGGGAGAATTTTACACTAGGCTGGGAAATAACAAACAAGCACTTGTGTACTTAGCTCAAATTCCTACTCAGTCAGGTCTCTATCGAGATGCCCTATTTAGTCAAGCGCTAGTTTATCTAAATATGGGCCAAAAATCAAAGAGTATCGCTATGTTAGATTCTGGGCAAAAGCAATTTGTTTCTGACTTGCGGTTTGTTCAATTGCGTGATCGTTTACTGGGTAAGCGCCTAGATAGTGCAACGGTTTTAGTCGATTCAACCGCACAAAAAAGCGATTAAGCGCTGTTAAGATTGCCGCTTAATTTGTACCTTTGCAAAAATTTTTTCTATGATTAAGATATCTTTTCCTGACGGTCAGGTTCGTGAGTTTGAACAAGGAATAACTCCAATGGATGTGGCATTGTCCATATCTGAAGGATTAGCCCGCAATGTATTAGCTGCCAAAATTGATGGTGATGTCGTGGATGCTGATACAGCAATAACGCATGATGTGGCGTTACAATTATTGACTTGGAACGATTCAGAAGGGAAAAAGACGTTTTGGCATTCATCAGCTCACTTAATGGCTGAGGCAATTGAGGCAATTTATCCAGGGACTAAATTCGGTATTGGGCCAGCAATTGAGAATGGTTTTTATTATGATATTGATTTAGGGGATCAGGAGTTTGGTTCGGATGACTTTAAGGCGATTGAAGACAAGATGGTGGAGTTAGCGCGTCAGAAAAGTAACTATGCGCGTAAGTCAGTGGCTAAATCGGATGCCATTGCTTATTTCAAAGAAAAGAATGATGAATATAAATTAGAGTTGCTTGAGGGTTTAGAGGATGGTAAAATCACTTTTTATACCCAAGGTAACTTTACGGATTTATGTCGGGGTCCGCACATTCCATCGACTGGATTTATTAAGTCGGTGAAGTTATTAAGTGTTGCTGGGGCGTATTGGCGAGGAGATGAAAAGCGTAAGCAGATGACGCGTATTTATGCTATTACGTTTCCTAAGGCAAAGGAATTGGAAGAATATTTATTCTTATTGGAGGAAGCGAAGCGTCGGGATCATCGGAAATTAGGTAAGGAATTAGAGTTATTCGCATTTTCGGAGAAAGTGGGCATGGGACTGCCATTGTGGTTACCTAAAGGAACTATTTTACGTGAGCGTTTGGAGAATTTCTTGAAGCGTGCGCAAGTTCGGGCAGGATACTCCCCTGTCGTAACTCCACATATTGGAAGTAAAGAATTATATGTGACTTCAGGACACTATGCCAAATACGGTAAGGATTCGTTTCAAGCGATTCATACGCCTGATGAGGGTGAAGAGTATTTGTTAAAGCCAATGAACTGTCCGCATCACTGCGAGATATATAAAACTAAGCCACGTTCGTATAAGGATTTGCCTTTGCGTTTAGCTGAGTTTGGTACGGTTTATCGCTATGAGCAGTCGGGTGAATTACATGGATTAACACGTGTACGTGGATTTACGCAAGATGATGCCCATATATTTTGTCGGCCTGATCAAGTAGAAGAAGAGTTCATGAAGGTAATCGATCTAGTGCTTTATGTATTTAAGGCATTGGGTTTCACGGAATATTCTGCTCAAGTTTCGTTGCGAGATCGCGAGAATCGGGAGAAATACATTGGAAATGATGAAGATTGGGATCGTGCTGAGAATGCGATTATTCGTTCTGCCAAAGAAAAAGGATTACCTACTGTGGTTGAATATGGTGAAGCCGCATTTTACGGTCCTAAGTTAGACTTTATGGTGCGTGATGCGCTGGGTCGTAAATGGCAGCTTGGAACGATTCAGGTGGATTATCAGTTGCCGCAGCGTTTCGAATTGGAATTTACGGGATCGGATAATTTGAAACACCGACCGGTCATGATTCACCGGGCACCTTTTGGTTCTTTAGAGCGATTTATTGCAATTTTGATTGAGAATACTGCTGGTAATTTCCCATTATGGTTATCGCCAGATCAGTTAGCGGTCTTGCCTATTTCAGAGAAGTATGAAGATTATGCCAACGAAATCTATTTGCGTCTTCAAGAAGCAGATTTACGTGGCTATGTAGATCATCGGAATGAAAAGATGGGTCGTAAGATTCGCGATGCGGAAGTAGGGAAAGTGCCATTTATGATCATTGTGGGTGAAAAAGAGCAAGCAGATGGCATGGTGAGCATTCGCAAAAAAGGTGAAGGAGATTTAGGTATGATGTCTTTGGATGCGTTTATGGCTTTGGCTGGTGAGGAGATAAACCAACAGTCGTATTCCAACTAGAATAATTGATAATTTAAGCCCTTGAGTGTCATTTGTTTGCAATTATGGGGTTTTTAAATTAGCTTCGAAGTGATTTTTATTTTAACAAATTATAATTTATGGCTTTACGCCCCAACAACAATTACAGAGGAAATAAAAGAGAAGAAGAACCTTACCGCATAAATCAGTTGATTCGTGGTGTTGAAGAGGTTCGATTAGTGGGTGAGAATATCGAGATTGGTGTTTATCCGTTCGCGAAGGCTTTAGAGATTGCAGAATCTCAAAATTTAGATTTGGTTGAAATATCACCTAAAGCTGTCCCTCCTGTTTGTAAAGTAATTGATTATGCGAAATTCAAGTATGATCAAAAGAAAAAGCAGAAGGAGATTAAGGCTAATGCCACTAAAACAGTCATCAAGGAAATCCGTTTCGGTCCGAATACAGATGAGCATGATTTTAACTTCAAGTTAAAGCATGCGGTTAACTTCCTAAAAGAAGGTGCTAAAGTGAAGGCTTACGTTCATTTCGTAGGTCGTACCATCGTTTTTAAAGAGCGCGGTGAAATGTTGTTATTGAATTTTGCTAAAGGTCTCGAGGATATTGGCAAGCCTGACGATATGCCGAAGTTAGAAGGGAAACGGATGAGTATCATTTTTTCCCCAAAAGCAGCAAAGAAATAATTTTTAATATGCGTGGAATGTAGAGGTAATTTTATTACTTTTGCGTTCCAATTTTTACATGTCTAATCAATTAAAGAATGCCAAAAATTAAAACCAACTCTGGAGCGAAGAAGCGTTTCAAAGTAACGGGAACTGGTAAGATTAAGCGTAAACACGCTTTTCACAGCCATATCCTTACTAAAAAAACAACGAAACAAAAGCGTAATTTAGTTCACGCTACTTTAGTTTCACCAGCTGATATGGATCGCGTTA
>CAZUAZ010000035.1:0-1936 GCA_964618445.1 uncultured Aquirufa sp.
TCGTTTTTGACATTACACCCCACGGCAGCGGTAGTTACCTCAACGGATGCAGATCATTTAGACATCTACGGTGGGGCGGAACAAGTGCTTGAATCATTCCAATTGTTTGTGGACCAAATCAAACCTGACGGATTTTTCATCCAAAAATCAGGCTTAACACTACGCTCGAAAGAAACGGGGTACACCTTTGGGATTAATCAAGGAAATTATCAAGCAACGAATATTCGCATTGAGAATCACCGCATGGTGTTTGACATGCTTTACCCAGGTGGTAAAATAACGGATATCCCAATGCGTATTCCTGGGTTTCACAACATTGAAAATGCCTTAGCAGCTAGTGCGTTAGCGATGCACCATGGTTTAGGACCGGATGAAATTAAAGCGGGAATTGCTTCATTTAAAGGCGTAAAACGTCGGTTTGAGTACCATGTAGAGACTGAGGACCATGTGATGATCGATGATTACGCACATCATCCGACCGAAATTAGTGCCTGTTTGACATCTGTGAAAGCTTTATATCCGGATGAAAAAATTGTTGCTATTTTTCAGCCCCATTTATTTTCGAGGACGCGTGATTTCTTGGATGATTTTGGCAAGAGCTTGGCGATTGCAGATGAGATCTATTTATTAGACATTTACCCAGCCAGGGAATTACCAATTCCAGGCATAACATCGGAATTACTTTTGAGTAAAATTCCCCTGGAGAAAAAATCTGTCATCAGCAAAGAAGACTTTATTCAGCGTATGCAAGCCGATAAACCACGCTTATTAGTCACAATGGGTGCAGGAGATATTGACTTGCTTTTGAATGATTGTAAATTGGCCTTAACTTCGTAGTATGAGTCCCTCCACCAAAATCAAAATACAGCGTTTAAAAAAGATCCTGAGTATTGTCATACTCATGGGATTGGCGATTGCCGCTGTTGTCTATGAGGAGATCAGCTACAACGAAATAAAATGTACAGGGCTCATCGTTAAGTTAGATTCTGAAAACGAAAAACCTTTGTTGGGAAAGCAGGATATTAATTTAATGGTGACCAATCAGGGGAGCGATTATTTCCTAAATAAGCCCTTGAATGAGATTTCGTTACATCAAATCGAACAACGTGTGAAGCGCATTCCACTGGTTAAATCCTGCGAAGCGCACCACGACTTTAGTGGAAAAATAATTATTTCGGTTAAAGAATATAGTCCCATTGCACGGATATTGCGCTTTACGTCTGGGGAATCTAATTTGAGAGATCAGTATGTGACGCAAGAAGGCCGACTTATCTCTACGAGTGATTTGTTCACCCCGCGTATTTTAGTTGTCTCCGGACCATTCTTTAAGGACAGTCGGCGCGACCTACGCGACGCGCGCGGCAAAACCCTTTTACCCTTCTTGGAATTCATTAATCAGGATGAATTTTGGAAAGCACAAATTGCGCAAGTTATCGTGGCAGAGGATGGTGGAATTGTGATGGTACCTACGATGGGAAGAACGTATATAGACTTCGGTTTGCCGATTCATATTGAAACGAAATTTAAAAAACTGGCTTTATTTTATAAGAAAATCATTCCAAATAAAGGTTGGGATACCTACTCGTGGATACATCTAAAATATAAGAATCAGGTAATTTGTGATTATTAGGCATTTTAGGTAATTTCAAAGCTAAATCACCTTTCATAGGTGAGTTCATTCTACAATACATGTAATTTTTATGCGGAACGATTTGATCATTGGTCTAGATATTGGTAGTTCATTTGTTAAAGCAGTAGCGGGCAAGCAAAATGCACAAGGTCAGCTGGAGATAGTAGCCACTGGAAAAGCATCCACGACAGGATTCATTTTAAATGGTGAGATTGTCAATATCAATAAAACTTCCGCAGCTATTTCTGAGGCAATCAACCAAATTGCAGTTGCCCTACCTGGAAAATCAAAGGAGTATTATTTCTC
>CAZUAZ010000035.1:2036-3670 GCA_964618445.1 uncultured Aquirufa sp.
ATCATTATCGAGGAGCGCATGAAGGAATTAGCTGCTGTTGTCATGGCAGAAATTCAAAAAACAACGAATGTTACGGCATTGCGTGGCGGAATCGTCCTATGTGGCGGTGGCGCAACCTTGCCTTACATCGATGAATTATTCCAAAAAGTAACAGCGTTAGAGACGCGTGTGGGCATTCCAAATGCAACCGCATCTGACGAAATCAAAGATCCATCATATGCTACGTCCGTGGGACTCGTCCAAGTATATTTCGACCAATTAGAAAATACGGATGATGCGGCACCTGAGACAAGTTCTCAAACGGATTATATCCAAACCAATGGTAATTCAACGAAACAAAAACCACCATCGATCAAATCGATATTCGGTCGTTTAGTGGAATCGCTAGTTGGCAGTGATGAAGAAGGCGGGGAATACTAACCCTTTTTACGCCAAGGTTTTTTCTTGCCTCCTTTTTTGAATCCTCCTGAGAAAGCTGGCTTTTTCGTTTCTGGACTGTATTCAGGTACGGGTCCGAATTCTTCGGGTACGGGTGATTTGGTTACCTCTTTTTCTAATAAGCGCTCGATTGTCGCAAATTTCCGTTGTTCCGATTCCGTAATTAACGTGTATGCAGTTCCCTTCGTTTGGGCACGGGCCGTACGACCTATCCGGTGAATGTAATCTTCCCCGTCATTCGGCACATCGTAATTGATAACTAATTCGATTTCATCGATATCGATTCCCCGACTTAAAATATCGGTGGCTACTAAAATCTTCGTTTTCTTATTTCGGAAATCTTGCAATACTTGCTCGCGCACATCTTGCTCTAAATCGGAGTGAATTTCTTCCACCGAGAAACGCGCACGTTTTAAGTCGGAAGTTAATGACTTCACATTTTGTTTCCGTGAACAGAAGACGATGACGCGCGTATAATCTTGGCGTTTCAGTAAATACTTCACCAAAGGACTTTTTTGCTTTTCGTAGACCACAAACGCTTCCTGGACAATAGCCTCCGGGGGTTTGGAAACGGCAATATTTACTTCTACAGGATTTTCCATCAGTTTCCGAGCAAGATCGCGCATCTTCGGCGGCATGGTCGCAGAGAACAAGAGATTTTGACGCACCTTGGGTAGGTGACCCGTGATCTTCATGAGGTCATCGTGAAAACCCATGTCGAGCATGCGGTCCGCCTCATCTAGTACTAAGTATTTCACATGCGATAGATCTACATAACCCATGTTTAAATGGGCGATCATGCGGCCGGGGGTACAAACTACGAGGTCGACCCCCGAAGTTAATGCCGTCTTTTCAGTCGTAAACGAATTACCGTCACCGCCACCATAAACCGGCATGCAGCTAACGTTCGTAAAGTAGCCCAAACCTTCCATGTTACCGGCAATTTGCACGGCAAGTTCTCGGGTAGGCACAATAATCAAGGCATTGATGTGATCTTCCGAATGTTCTTCGGTTAATATCTTATGGATGATTGGCAACAAAAACGCTGCCGTTTTTCCAGTACCTGTCTGCGCCGAGGCTAGGACGTCTTTCCCTGCTAAAATTGGCTTCATCACCTGCTCTTGCACCGGTGTCGCCGTCTTGTAGCCCATGGAATCAATCCCTTCTAATAATCGTTCGGCTAAGCCAAGTTCTTT
>CAZUAZ010000035.1:3770-15175 GCA_964618445.1 uncultured Aquirufa sp.
CATTTCCTTTTCAATCAATTGAATCAGAATATGAATCACTTTAATATGAATCTCTTGAATACGATCTGCGTAACCAAAATGGTCCACACGAATTTCGAAGACATTTTCGAAGGAGGCCAACTGCCCCCCATCTTTTCCTGTTAATAAAACGACCGCCATACCTTTGGCTTGCGCGGCTTTGACGGCTTCAATGATGTTTGCTGAATTACCGCTAGTTGATAGTCCAAATAGCACATCACCCGCATTTCCCAATCCCTCAATAAACCGAGAGAACACATAATTATATCCAAAATCATTGCTCACGCAAGAGATATGCGATGGATCCGAAATAGCCAACGCAGCTAAAGCTGGTCGGTTTTCCCGGTAACGGCCCGACAACTCCTCCGCGAAATGCATCGCATCGCAATGGCTGCCTCCATTTCCACAGGCAATGATTTTTTTGCCTTGCTGGAGTGCGCCAACTAAACATTGTGCTGCTTTTTCGATGGATTGAATTTTAGCTGGGTTGCTAAAAAATTGATCTAAGACGTGTTGGGCTTCCTGAAGGTTTGCCTGGATAATATCTTTCAAATGAATCTAATTTTGCGTAAAGATACGCATTATTTAAAAATCCCCACCGGCACCACCACCACCGAAATCTCCGCCTCCAAATCCGCCAAAATCAAATCCGCCTCCACCTGATGAGCCACCCCGATCAAAGCCTCCACCGCCAAAAAAAACTGGCGGGAAAAACATTCCGCCCCCACGTGATCCAGGGCCTGATCCACCACCGCGATTTTTATAGGCGTTGATGATCGAAATAATAATGAATACCAGTACGACGATTAATACAACAGGTATACCCTCGGGATCATCCGACCCATCCGATTGAAATTGACCCGAAGCGCGTTGCATCATTTCAGTTGTGGCCATTTCTAAACCACCATAATAATCACCGCGCTTAAATTTAGGTTTAAGAATTCTGTTAATTATCCGTTTACAAGTAGCGTCTGGCAAGACATCTTCGATGCCGCGTCCTGTCACAATCCGAATCTTTCGATTGTCCATGGACACTAAAATCACGACACCATTATTCTTGTCTTTTTGACCTACTCCCCAGGATTTACCGATAGCCATCGCGTAATCGTATGGATCAGAACCACCTGTGGTAGGCACAAGCACAACTGCAAATTGAGTGGATGTTGAATCTGCATATCCACGCAACTTTTGCTCTAATTGTTGGACCTCATTCGCTTGCAGTAAACCCGCTTGATCTAACACATAACCCGAGGGTTTCGAAGGAATTTCCTGTCCGAAAAGGCTAAGCGAGACCAATAAAAATCCAATAATTAATCTAACGCTATTCCCCATACGAAAGCTCATCCGACAATTCATTTACATCTTCCCGTTGATACGGAAAATAAACAGCTAAGGCCTCTCCAATACGGCGAACGCCTAAGGCAAGACCTGAACCATATTCATTTTTAGCTAATAAAGGGCGCATTTCATCCCGAATGGTTTCCCAAAATTCAGCAGGTACGTTGGCATCTATTCCCTTATCACCTATGATCGAGAACTTCCGATCTTTGACAGCCAAATACACCAAAACTCCATTTTGCAAATCCGTCTGGTGCATGCCTAATTGAAAAAAGAGCACCTTCGATCGTTCGATCGGGTGCCCTTCACAATGACTTTCCACATGCACACGAATCTCTCCAGAGGTCTTTTTTTCGGCCTCCTGAATCGCTTGAATAATTTCTGCTTCGTGCGCTGCGCTTAATTGCATCTTATTTCTTCTCGTCAAAATTTACTTCCGGCGCTTTTTCAGCACCTGCTTCTGCTTGGAAGAAACCTTTCTCAGCAAAACCTGAGAAGGAAGCAATTAGGCTATTCGGGAAGGTAACGATTAACGAGTTGTAGTTTTTCACCGACGAATTAAAGCGGTCACGCTCTTCTTTGATGCGGTTTTCAGTACCCTCTAACTGCGCTTGCAATTCAGAGAAATTCTCCGTTGCCCGTAATTGAGGATAATTCTCCGCTACAACCATCAAACGAGATAAAGCACCTCCTAAAGAAGATTGAGCTGCTTGATATTTTTGCATATTCTCCGGACTCAAGTCCTTCGCATCTAATTTCATTTGCGTCGCCGAAGCACGCGCCTGAATCACTTCTGTTAATGTCGACTTTTCGAAATTAGCTACACCTTGTACCGTTTTGACTAAATTCGGGATTAAATCCGAACGTCTTTGATAAGCACTCTCTACGTTAGCCCATGAAGCCTTTACTTCCTGATCACTCGTGGCCATGCTATTTCTCGATCCAATCCCCCAAAAAATCACCAAAGCAACTACGCCTAAACCAATCCAAATTTTCTTATTCATTGTTTTAAAATTTAAGGTTTTTTTGTCCTCGCAAAGGTATGCATAAATACATTTCCCTTGCGAATTTTTCCATCAAAATGCTTTTTCAAGGATAAACGTTCCTTTTCCCTCCATTATTTTATTTTTATCTTGTGCCCATGTTAAAAAATATTCCCAATCCTCCGCAAGCAACAGAAATTCCGCACGCATTAACGATACATGGTGACTGCCGACAAGACCCCTATTTTTGGCTAAATAATCCTGAAAATCCAGCAGTCATCGACTACCTCACGCAAGAGAATGCGTATACCGAACGCGTACTCAAGCCTACCGAAGTGCTACAAAACGAGTTATTTGAGGAAATGAAGGGAAGGATGGTTGCCGATGAGCAATCAGTTCCATACTTCAATGGCAAAGATTGGTTCTATCACCGCTATGAAACCGGTGGCGAATACCCATTGTATTGCCGGAAAAAAGGTAGCCTCGATGCGCCGGAAGAAATCCTTTTGCATGGGAACCAGCTAGGCAAAGACGAAGCCTATTTCGCCGTAGGCGGTTTGGCATTATCCGATAATGAACAAATTTTGGCTTATGCCACCGATACGGTGAGTCGGCGTAATTATACGGTTTATTTTAAAAACATGTTGACGGGGGAATTACTCGCAGACAAGATTGAAAATACCGAAGGTGGATCCTATGCGTGGTCAGCAGATTCAAAATACTTTTTCTACCTGTTACGCGACCCACAAACTTTATTGGCCTCTAAGGTACTCCGCCATGAAATAGGCACAGATTCTTCGCTTGACGTGCTCGTTTATGAGGAAAAGAACGAGGAATGTTACATGGGGCTGAGCCGGAGCAAGTCAAAGGAATATGTATTTTCGGTGTCGAGCCAACAAGGCGTTTATTCTGAATACCGAATTTTAAAGACAGATAATCCCACGGGGACTTTCGAAGTATTTCAACCCGGCGAACGTGGATTAGAATATTTTATTGAACACCAAGCGGATCGTTTTTTGATTCGAACAAATTTTCAAGAGGCGACCAATTTTCAATTAATGGCTTGCCCAGTAGATGGCCCCACCGATAAGTCGCATTGGCAAACCGTGATTGCCCATCGCCCCGATGTGTTCCTAGAGGATTTTGATGCGACGACCGCGTGGATTGCCTTAGAAGTAAAAACGAATGGACTCTCGCAAATTCAATTGATTCAAGGCGATTCCAATGAATTCATTCGGATGGATGAGGACGTTTTTCAAGTCAACATTGGCATAAATGCACATTATTCAAGTCATACCCTTCGCTATAATTATACGTCTTTAACCTGTCCAAATTCGGTTTTGGAATATGATGGTGCCACGAAAAAGTCAACCTTATTGAAGGAAGACCGGGTTCTTGGTGGATTTGACAAAAACGAATACCAGTCGGAGCGCCTCTGGGCCACCGCGCGTGACGGGGTAAAAGTGCCCATTTCGTTGGTCTATAAAAAAGGACACCAAAAAGGTCCCCTCCTACTGTATGCTTACGGTTCATATGGTTACAGCATGGATCCTTATTTTTCTTCCAGTCGTTTATCCTTATTGGATCGTGGATTTGCGTTCGCGATTGCGCACATTCGCGGCGGGCAGGAAATGGGGCGCCACTGGTATGAAGATGGAAAAATGATGCGTAAAATGAATACGTTCACTGACTTCATCGATTGTGGAAAGCATTTGGTTAGCATTGGTAAAGTAGATGAGCGTCGCTTATTTGCCCAAGGCGGATCTGCCGGAGGGATGCTGATGGGTGGCATCATCAATATGGCCCCTGAGTTATTCGCGGGCGTGATTGCAGCGGTACCGTTTGTGGATGTGGTCACGACCATGTTGGACGAAACGATCCCGTTGACGACTGGCGAATGGGAAGAATGGGGAAATCCGAAAAACGAGGAACATTATCATTACATGAAATCATATTCGCCCTACGACAATGTGAAAGCGCAAAATTACCCGCATGTATTTGTCACTACGGGTTTACATGATTCCCAAGTTCAATATTGGGAACCTGCCAAATGGGTCGCCAAACTGCGTAAGTTAAAAACCGATGACAAGATCTTATTGCTCGACTGTGATATGTCGGCCGGTCACGGTGGCGCCTCGGGACGTTACAAACGCTTCAAGGATATTGCCAAAGATTTCGCGTTTTTGATTGGCATTAATGAGACGATCGCTGCGCAATAAGCATGCGATCGTTGCCATGGAAATCTTTTAAAAGTTGGATGTTCTCAAATCCTTGTGCTTCCGCCATGGCCACGTTTTGTGTGCCAAATGCTCGGTTGATTTCAAAACAAAGATATCCTCCGGGCTTCAATCGCGCCTGAGCCATGTCGCCAATCACCCGATAAAATTTGAGGGGATCTTCATCCGGAACAAACAAGGCCAAATTCGGCTCGTGATCTAGGACGTGAGCTTCCATTTCTGCCTTTTCGGTGTCTAACACATAAGGCGGATTTGAAACAATGATGTCCCACGTTTTTGTATCTGTTTCCCAAGCAAAAACATCTTGTTGCTTGAATGTGACTTGGGCACCTAGCTGATTGGCATTTTCTTGTGCTTTCGTAATTGCTTCTGCAGCCACATCCCATGCGCTGACCTGGGATTGGGGTGCTTCTAAGGCTAGTGAAATCGCAATACAACCGGAACCGGTACCTATATCTAAAACATCTCTAGAATCGGAGCCTATAATGTTCAATACCTGACTAACCAGCTCTTCTGTCTCTGGCCGAGGAATCAGTGTAGCATAATTCAAGGAAAACAATCGATCGTAAAAATAGGATTTCCCTGTCACGTATTGTAGGGGTACGCCGGCGGCAAGTCGTGCCAAATCAGCTGTAAAGTCGGCCGGCTCCTCGATCGTTTTTTCCATCAAAATATCCAAGGTATTTACCCCACACTTCATGTTCAAATACGCATGTGAAATGGCCTTAGCTTCCGTGGAAGGATAAATTGCGGCAATGGCCTGCTGAATTTGTTGAGATAATGCGTTTACTGATACAAGGAACATACGATAAATTTCGTTTCTCTATTGAACTGAGCTTTGCCAATCCTGTAAGGTTTGGCAAAGCTACGGAACTCATAGCTGTTTGGCAACGTTAAAAAATATCCTATATTTGAGACGTAAAATCCAATTAACTATGAACGTAAACAGAAGAGAAGCCATCCAGCGGGTAGCCATCCTCATGGGCGGCATGATTTCCGCCCCCGCCATGGCCGGCATTCAGGGACAAAAATCGCATCCCACCTTTGTGCAATTCTCAGCTTCACAAGAATCATTAGTGGCTGAAATCGCCGATGTAATCATTCCAACAACCGATACACCAGGTGCCAAAGCGGCAGGCGTAGAAAAATTTGTCTTGCGTGTGGTTCAAGATTGTTATCCAGAAGCTAGCCAAAAAACATTCGCGGCTGGGTTGGCGAAATTGGACGCCGACTGCCAAACGCGATTCGGTAAAGGCTTCGTGGATGCATCCTTAACGCAACGCAAAGACGCATTAACCACTTGCATGTTAGAATCCGATGCCGCACGCAAAAGCTCAAAAGGCCAACCGACCTTCTTCTTCATGATGAAGGAATTGACTACCACAGGCTATTTTACGTCTGAAATCGGGGCAACCAAAGCATTAGACTACCTGTCAATACCAGGTAAATTTGACGGCTGCATGCCATTATCTCCAACTCAAAAAACCTGGGCACTATGAATCTGAATATTGACGCAATCAAATCCATGACCTATGACGCCATCGTGGTGGGATCTGGAGTTTCCGGTGGTTATGCCGCCAAAGAATTAACTGAAAAAGGCATGCGGGTACTTGTTCTTGAAAAAGGCAAGAAATTCGACCACGTAACCGCCTATGAACCGAGCTACAAAGATCCTTGGGATTTTAAATACAATGGTTTACTGACCAACGAGCAGAAGGCTTCGCACCCAAAACTTTCCCGTGATTATCCGTACAACGAGATGACAGAGAAATATTGGATGAACGACGCTGACTCGATGTACAAAGAAGTAAAGCGTTTCGACTGGTTCCGTCCCGATATCGTAGGTGGAAAATCCATCATGTGGGGCCGCCAAACCTATCGTTTATCAGACATTGATTTTGAAGCAAATCTAAAAGACGGCATCGCCGTTGACTGGCCAATTCGCTACAAAGACATCGCACCTTGGTATTCATACGTAGAGAAACACGTAGGTATTTCAGGTGAAGCATTGGGATTACCGCAATTGCCGGATTCGGAATTCTTGAAACCTATGGATATGTACTGTGTGGAAAAAGAAGTGCGTAAGCGCATCGAAAAGAATTTCCCGGGTCGTAACATGACGATTGGTCGGGTGGCCAACTTATCTGAGGCCAAAGAAGCACAATTGAAGATTGGCCGTTCAGCGTGCCAATACCGTAATAAATGTAGACTAGGTTGCCCTTATGGTGCTTATTTTAGTACGCAATCATGCACGTTGCCACCAGCAGCTAAGACAGGTTTGTTGACGTTACGTCCAGATTCAGTGGTTTCTGAAATTTTGTTCGATAACGCTAAGCAAAAAGCAACCGGTGTACGTGTGATCGACACCGTTACTAAAGATGTTCGTGAATACTACGCAAAAATTATTTTTGTTTGCGGTTCTACCGTAGCAACCACTGCGTTGTTATTAAATTCAAAATCATCTCGTTTCCAAAATGGATTAGGCAATGACTCAGGTGAATTAGGTCATAACCTAATGGATCACCACTTCAAAGTAGGCGCTTCAGGAACGTGGGAAGGCGATGAAGATAAATACTACATTGGCCGTCGCGCGAATGGTATCTACATTCCACGTTACCGGAATATCGGAAACGACAAACGTGATTATTTACGTGGATTTGGTTACCAAGGTGGTGGCTCACGTGCCAGCTGGAATCGCGGCGTGAATGACATGAGCTTTGGTTCAGATTACAAGGATGCGATGACAAAACCAGGTCCATGGATGATGAACTTAGGTGGATTCGGCGAAACGCTACCGTATCACGAAAACAAAATGTATTTGGATCCGACGACCAAAGACAAGTGGGGAATCCCAGTGGTTGTCTTCGATGCTGAATTCAAGGAGAATGAGAAAAAGATGCGGAAAGATATGATGGAAGATGCCAAAGAAATGTTGGAAAGCGCAGGCTTGAAAAACGTTCGCGCATTCGACAATGGATCTTATCCGGGTATGGCCATTCACGAAATGGGAACAGCACGCATGGGTCGCGATCCAAAAACATCCGTGTTAAATGGCAATAACCAAATGCACGCCGTGAAGAACGTATTTGTTACAGATGGAGCTTGCATGACCTCAACCTCATGTGTAAATCCGTCGCTAACCTATATGGCACTGACAGCACGAGCGGCAGATTTCGCAGTCAAAGAAATCAAAAAACGTAACCTTTAATGAAATGGGCTTCGGCCCATTTTTTTTGCCTCATGAAAAAAATATTCACAACCCTCAGCCTGCTAACCCTTGGACTCACAGCTATGGCACAATACCCCACGATAGGAAAGATTCACCGCTACGATGCGGCACTGGACGCCTTAGTCGATACAACAGCCAAAATTGAAATTGTGGCTAATGGATTTACGTGGTCGGAAGGGCCCGTATGGGTGAAAAAAGAAGGCTACTTGCTTTTCACAGATGTCCCTGAAAATACCATTCACAAATGGTCAGAAGCGAAAGGATTGGAGGTTTTCTTGAAACCTTCCGGATATACAGGCACAGGCGTGTACTCACAAGAACCTGGCGCCAATGGTCTGATCATCAATAAAAAAGGAAATTTGGTTTCCTGTGAACATGGCGATCGCCGCATTGCTGAAATGCCCCTGAATCATCCAGAGCAGAAAAAAACACTAGCGCACCTCTATGAGGGCAAGCAACTGAATAGCCCAAATGATCTCGTTCAAAAGAAATCTGGTGACTATTATTTCACTGATCCACCCTATGGTTTACCTGGTCGTGGCAAACCAGAACCCGGCAAAGAACTCGATTTTCAAGGCGTATATCGAATCAATACCAAAGGAGAAATCAGTTTGCAGATTAAGGACTTAGGCCGACCGAACGGTCTCGCATTCAATCCTGATGAAAGCATTTTGTATGTGGGAACCTCCGAACGACCAACGCTCATCACGGCATACCCCGTGGATAAAGCAGGAAATCTAGGTGAAGGTAAACTGTTTTTCGACGCGGCTGAATTAGCCAAGCAAGGAATTCGAGGTGGCTACGATGGCATGAAAGTAGATGCCAAAGGCAATGTGTGGACCACCGGACCAGGTGGGGTTTTGATTATCAACGCATCAGGTAAATTACTGGGGCGCATCGCTACCGGTAACCCAAATTCAAATGTGGCTTTCGGAGGAGCAGATGGTAAATACCTCTTTATCACCTCCGACATGAACTTACTTCGCGTAAAAATAAAATAGGGGGCTTTCGCCCCCTATTTCTTATAATTCCTTAATCTTAATATTTCGGTACCAAACTGGATTTCCGTGATCTTGCAAAGCAATACGCCCTTGCATATTCACCCCAAAACCTGGCATCGTTTTGAATTTAGAGCCGGCAACCATCGCCTTCCAATTCGCATCATCCGTACGTGTCTCCACCACTTTCGATCCATTTAAATACAATTGCAATAAGCCACGATTGTTGACAATACGTGCCGTATTCCACTCGCCCACGGGCTTAGTTACATTAACTGATGATTTAATCAAATCATATAAATCACCTGAATTATGCTTGTTGATTTTGCCATCTGGATGACCCGCATCGTCTAAAACCTGCATTTCAGGGCCTGTATTGTATGTACTGTGGTATTTAACAGGATCTTCCGTAACATTGAAGATGATGCCACTATTTCCGTTTGGTGAGATTTTCCAATCTACCGAAAAATCATAATTCACAAACTCCGCATCCGTGATTAAATCACCGCCATCTTTAGCCGCTAAATCAAATCCGATAACACCATCCATAATCGTCCAAGAAGCACCCACTTTACCTGGTTTACCGTAGGTATGCCAGCCAGCAAATGTTTTTCCATCAAACAATAGTTTGAAACCTGCCTTCTTCTCTTGCTTGGAAAGTGTGTTTAGACCTTGCCCAAATGCCATCAAACCCGATGCCATACAAGCACAAAATAATATCAATTTTTTCATGAGTATAAATAAGTTTTTGAACTACAATACTAAAAAAAGAAATCTACACTTGTATCCCTCCGCTCAATATTTCCGCTGAAACCCTCCAAATTTATTCGTAAATTGCACGCTTATTCAACATACGTATGAAAACCAAAGTAAGTCCAAAGCCATCCATCAACATCGTTACACTCGGTTGCTCGAAAAATTTAGTCGATTCCGAAGTGTTATTTACCCAGTTGAAAGGCAATGGATTAGAGGTAACCCACGAAGCAAAAAAAGATACCGCTAACATCGTCGTGGTCAATACCTGTGGATTCATCGACAATGCTAAACAAGAATCAATCGACACTATTTTGCGCTATGCAGATGCCAAAGAAGCTGGCAAGATTGATAAACTATATGTAACAGGTTGCCTATCACACCGTTACAAAGATGATTTAGAAAAAGAAATCCCACTAGTGGATTCCTTCTTTGGGACAAACGAATTGCCCCGTTTATTGAAAGCGTTAAAAGCGGATTACAAACACGAGCTCGTAGGCGAACGCCTATTAACCACCCCAGCACATTACGCCTATTTAAAAATTGCCGAAGGTTGCGACCGCCCTTGTAGTTTCTGCGCCATTCCATTAATGCGTGGCGGACACGTTTCGCGCCCCATGGATGAATTGGTAAAAGAAGCGACTTCATTGGCCAAAAAAGGAACAAAAGAACTGATACTAATTGCCCAAGATTTGACCTTTTACGGGTTGGATTTGAAGGGAGAAGGGAAATCAGGCCGACAATTAAAAGAGTTATTAGAACGTCTTTCCGACGTGCAAGGCGTGGAGTGGATTCGATTGCAATATGCGTATCCAGCAGGTTTCCCAATGGAAATTTTGCAAACCATGGCTGAGCGTGAAAATATTTGCAATTACCTAGATATGCCCCTTCAAAGTGGTTCCGATGCCATGTTGAAACACATGCGCCGTGGAATCACCCGTGAAAAAACGGAGCAATTGATCACAGACATTCGCGAAAAAGTACCTGGTATTGCTTTACGCACTACCTTAATTTCAGGCTACCCCGGTGAAACGGAGGCCGATTTTGAGGAAACGTATTCGTTTGTTGAGCGCATGCGTTTTGACCGATTGGGCATCTTTAATTATTCACACGAGGAAAATACCCACGCGTATAATGTGGAAGACAATGTACCTGAGGAAGTGAAACAAGAACGTTCGGATGAGATTATGGCGCTCCAACAAGGCATTTCGGAAGAATTGAATCAAGCGAAAATTGGAAAAACGTACAAAGTGATGGTTGACCGTAAGGAAAGTGGATTCTTTGTAGGCCGTACCGAACATGACTCCCCAGAAGTAGATAATGAAGTCTTAATTCCCGCAGAACAATATGCCCGTCAAGGTGATTTTGTTCAAGTAAAAATCAATAAGGCAGAGGAATTCGACTTATACGGCGATATCGTTTCTTAGTAGCGCGGTATAGAGGTGTCCACTTCCCGTGACCAAGCATCGATACCTCCAGCTAAATTCACCAAATTTGTGAATCCATGCGCCTGTAAATGCTTCAAAACATACATAGAACGCATGCCGTGGTGACAAAGCACAACACCTTTTGCTTCTTTAGGAATTAAATCAATTTGCAAGGAATTCATGGGCATTTTAATCGAACCAGGTAGGCTCGCTACATCCCATTCAAACGGCTCACGTACATCGAGCACAAACTGAATCTCTCCAGATTGCAGTCGGCCAGCGGCTTCCAAAGCCGAAACTTCGATAGCCTCCACGGATTTAACAGGGAATATTCTATCCTCGGCATCTGCCGAACGCTCCATGCGAAATGTGTGCATCCGCATACTGCGTGAGTCCCAGCGAAGTAAATTATTTTGGGCAGG
>CAZUAZ010000035.1:15275-23791 GCA_964618445.1 uncultured Aquirufa sp.
GCAAATAAAAAAAGCCTCCTTGGTTTCAAGGAGGCTAATTTCGATAAAAATCTTGATATTATTTAGATCGACAAAGTACCCTTGCGAGCAGAAGCGATTAACGTTTTCTCGAAACCGTTTTTATTAATCGTACGAATTGCTTTCGCAGAAACTTTCATACGAACCCAAACGCCTTCAGACTCTAAGAAAAACTTCTTTGTCTGCAAGTTTGGAAAAAACTTACGTTTTGTCTTATTGT
Organism: uncultured Aquirufa sp.; assembly: GCA_964618445.1. Taxonomy (GTDB): domain Bacteria; phylum Bacteroidota; class Bacteroidia; order Cytophagales; family Spirosomataceae; genus Aquirufa. Next base: position 15,514 of record CAZUAZ010000035.1, read on the forward strand.
TCGCGTGTGATACGTTGTTACCTACACGAGTTCTCTTTCCAGTTAATTGACAAACCTTTGCCATAATATGCTATTTTAAAAATTGAATGCGTTTTAAAAACTATTCCCCCTAAAAGGGATTGCAAAAGTAGGAAATAAATTGAAAAATCCCAAAGGTCAATACAAAATTTATAAAATGCATTTCAATGTGTATCTTTGAGCATGACAAAGCGCAAGCAAGAAGAACCTGTTGTCAAGAAAATCATCTCCTCCATCATCTGGCTGGGGACTTTGCCTTTGTGTATTTACACACTCCTCACCTATTTATTAAGTTATTCCCTCATCATTGATCACTGGCTCGCCGGATTTATCATGATGACCTTGCCTTACGCGCAAATACTTTGTTTTATCTCATTGGTTTACTGGATTTTCCGTCGGGCCAAACGTGCCTTACTCCCCCTGCTCGTATTAGCACTAGGTTACAGTTTTATTCAACGCAGTTTCGCTTGGAATACATCCGTTAAATCGCCCAAATCCGCCATTCGGGTCATGAGCTACAACGTATACGGCATGTATTCCAATAGTTTTGAAGCGAATAAAGAGAAAGTAATAAACTTGAAAAAGTTTATGCTGGACTACACTGCTGATATCAAATGCTTTCAGGAATTTTATTCCCACGCGGACCGGAAAGCGTATCGGTCCATCAATATGATGAAGGAGAATTATCCGCATTATGCATTTATTCCATTAAAGGAAGAGTTGTTTGATGCCAATGAAAAAATGGGACTAGCCATCTTTTCAAAATTTCCCATCATTCATCAAGAAGGAAAGCAATTTGGAAATTCCGCCAATGGCTATTTATTGGCCGACATCGTCGCCAAAGGAGATACATTTCGGGTCATCAATCTTCAATTATGGTCGATGGGCATTCGCGTAGGTAAAGTGACCGGCAAGATTCGCGATCAAGATTATGAAGATGCCAAACGTGAGGGACGCGGAATCGTTGCTTCGTTACGCAAGGGATTTATCCAACACAAGGATGAGATGACGCAGATCAATCGCTTGATTCAGCAAAGCCTATACCCCGTAATTTTAGTGGGTGATTTAAATGAAACACCTTACGGGTGGGCCTATGGTACCTTACGGGAACGCTTGAAAAATTCATTTGAAGAGTCCGGGCGGGGTTTTGGATTTACTTTAAATCGCAGCCCATATTTCGTTCGGATAGACAACCAATTCTGCTCGACAGAATGGCAAGTCACCCAATTTAGAACATTGCGAAACATCCGGTATACGGACCATTTCCCCGTGATAGCTGATTATACACTAAAATAATTTGCGTAGTCGGAATCGAATGAGTCTGAATTCGCGCGCGCGGCGAATCATTAGCTCAATCGCACTACCCTCCTTTTTTTTCAGCATGCGGTAAATATCACCTAATCGAAATTGATCAACGCGCTTATTATTGATCATCCAAATTTCATCTCCAGGAAGCATACCAGCGACATCTGCTGGAGAATCTGGATGAATGTTATCCACCACAAACTTTCGGAAATCAGGACCTATGGCCCGCAAACCAAGCCCCGACATCCCATATTCAAATTCCTTTTTCCATTGCCTACCCACCGGCTTGATGACCACATACTGATCCAAGTAATGAAAGGTCAACGTAAAGCGGCGAAAAAATTCACCGCCCAAACTAGCCTGCCAGGGATCTGCCGATTTACGAGCTGTCGAATCTGGAAATGTAGCAGGAACTTCCGACCATGACCACGGCCCTATCTCCAGTGAGGGCACTCTTCCCAAGCGACCGATGATTGGTCCATTTAACCCCTTTCCTAAATTAAACCGTTGCTTCGATAGCTGAAATTGTGCGCTATCGGATGCGCTTGCCTCGACCAATAACACATGGCCAGCACCAGTATCCATCAACAGCCGATTAGGTAATTTCCCTTTTAATCCCGTCAATCCCGCCTGATGTAAATAAGGCTTATTGTCGGTGAGATCAATGGGCAATCGCAAACCTTTTCGCCGCTTGTATCGATACCGGTTAGGTTGCGTTAATATCAAGCGCGAATGCGCGTAGTCTATCGTCACGACGACATTGGCAAATAACTCATAGCCAATAATCCCATGAATCTTGGTCCCGATTGAACTCGACAAATTCAACAAATCATCATTCACATAAATCAAATTTTGATGCAATGCATACGCCGGGCCCACCTGAAGTTTGGTATCAATGACCACATGGGCTTTGAGGGATTTATGAATGCCTAAGCCATTTAATTCAACGGTGCGAATGGATGTTAGGCCTAGTTTGGTCACGACAGCGGTATCCGTTAGCAACGTGGCTCCTAAGCCCGTGTCAACGAGAAAACGAAGGGTGTCTGAATGGTTGATGCGCAACGGAATTACCACCAGATTGGCATGCAATTCAAATGGAATTTCCACCGACTTTCTTCCTGAATTCCAATGAAAGCCAATGAACGATTCGCCTGTTGAGGTGGGAGCTTGGCTAAATGCTACCAGCGTCACACATAAAAAACAACAACATAGGAATGTTTTCATCTTGGGCAAATTGGTCCCTGAATAACGGAAAATTAGTTTATTTTTGTTTCATCCTTATGAAGAAAAAATCCTCAAATCAGCTTTGGAAAGTTCTCGGAACGAGCTTCAGCGTAGCCGTAACAATCGGAGGTACCATAGGAACAGGTATCTTACGCAAGCCGGGACCCATCGCAGAACAATTACATAATCCATGGCTCATTATCTTTTTATGGGTAGCCGTGGCCATCTATGCACTCTTGGGTGTGAGCTGCGTGTTGGAATTAAGCTTATCCATTCCCAAAGCAGGTGCTTGGTACGGCTATGCTGAACGGGCATTTGGTCGATACATTGGGTTTATCGTGGGACTAAGTTCATGGCTGGGAACGGTCAGTGCACTGGGATTCGGTTCCTATACGTTTAGTGAATATTTAGCTCTTTTGATTCCTGCCTTGGCGCCCTATTTGATTTATAGTGCTGTCGGAATTCTCGTCATTTTATGGGGCTTTCACCAGCTGGGCGTGGTGATGGCCGGTAAGTCTCAAGAATGGTTAAGTGGGATCAAAGCCATTGCCCTCTTACTTTTCATAGGCGTTTGTTTCTGGTATGGTGACGGAGGTGTTTGGGCCGAAAATGCACCTATTCCAGGTGAGCGTACCCTCTGGTCGGGAATATTTGCCGCCCTACTGTCCATTTTTTATGCCTTCGATGGCTGGCATACGGCCGCCTATTTTACCGAAGAAAATAAGGATCCTGTGAACACCATGCCCAAATCCATGTTTATTGGTGTGATTTCCGTGGCTAGCATCTACGTTTTAATCAATGTGGGGATTTTATATTCCATGTCGCTGGCAGATCTAAGCCAAAGCAAATTAGCGGCTTCTGACGCTATTGGGCACTATTTTGGACCGGGAGCTGGTCGGTGGATTACCACTTTTCTAATGCTCAGTATCCTAGGGATTTTAAATACGCAGGTCATGTTTGCCCCGCGGGTAATTTACTCCATGAGCCGCGATGGCCTATTTTTTCCGCAAGCTTCACGTGTGAATGCGGCGGGTAGTCCCACTTTCGCTACGCACTTAACAGTGGGAACAGCCTGTTTATTTTTGTTTAGTAGCAAGGCCATCAGCGAGCGTCTCTCCGATATCGCCACCTTCTTTTTTGTGGCCAGTTATTTGGCAGGATTTGCCTCGTTGATTCGCTTGCGCAAGACAGAACCTGAGCTTCACCGACCATATCGCGTATGGGCCTACCCGATGTTGCCCTGGTTATTGGTATTTATTTCAACTGCTTTTCTAGTGGGGACTTTGGTGCAAAACTTGAGTAGCCTACCCTTCGTGGGACTATTCATGCTCGTCAGTTATGGAATCTATAAATTAGTTTTAACGCAACGCGTTTAACAACGTAATCACATCCGCCTTACTCGCAGCAACCGACCGATTTGCCAAATTTGATAGGATACTAAACCGGTACATGTTGCCTTTGGCATTCTGGTAAAAACCAGAAAGATCATACGTATTTCCAAATGAACCCGACTTAGCCCAAGCCGTACCGTGTTGGAGTTTCACATTCCGCATCGTACCTGATCGGCCTGATTGCGGCAATAACACTTTCAATTTTTCCATCGGCACCTCATTTTCCAATTCCCGAAGGATCTGAATCATGTCAGTTGGCCTCACTAAATTATAGCGCGATAATCCCGAACCATCCACCCAGCGGAGGTCGGCGACCACCGAATTTTCCTTTTTCAATTGCTCGATGATTTTGGCAGTGGGCCCTGACCAACCGCGTTTCGCGGCGATCAAATACAACAATTGTTCCGCAATTTGATTGTCACTCGTATACATCATGGGAACAATCAGGCTGTCGACGAGTCCCGCATACTGGATTTTTGCGACAGCAGGTATCGCGCGCGTTTGTGTCACAATTGATTTTTGCAAGGTATCCGCTAATAAACGAGCCGTCAATTCCACCGAGGTCATAAATGGGATGGCTTGTTTAGGATAAGCCGTGGTATCGGGCAAATCTAGATGATTGGATTCACGCGCACGCAACACCTCTTTTTGCTTGGTGATGCGTATATCTTGGCTAAATCGTTTCGGAGAAATCTGCCAAACACCCTCCTTTTTTTGTACACTCATTTGATTGTTGTACAGTGGCAAAAGTGAAATTTCCGCTGAGTAATCATCATTGTAATCATCCCAAGCCCAGCCGTCACCTAAGGCTTTTACCTGACGTGCATCGTCTGCGTAAACGAGTACCTTGTTACTTGCTTGTAATTTTTTCAGTAAGGCATCGCCCTTTAAATGGGGATGCATCAAACTAGGATCTCCCGTACCCCAGAAAAATAAGGTATCGGCGGTTTCATGATATTTGAATGACGGGATGGAATCGGAAAGATTTCGTTTAGCGAGGAGCATGGTGGCCAACTTCATATTGGAAGCGGGCATAAAAAACTGGTCAGCCTGATGCGTAAATACGGTATTTCCCGTGGCAACTTCTTCAATGAGTACGCCACTGAATTGCTTAGGAAGCGAGGTTGAATGAAAGGCTTTTTTGACGCGAAGCGAGGTACATGAACTTAAGAAGGCCAACAAAACTACGAGGTAGGTTAATTTAGTCATGCGTCAAATTTGGTCTTTAAAGGTACCAAAATTTCTGTATTTTCGCTTTTTCGCTCTGTGTAGATGCTCATCGGATTTGTTGTTTTTTACCTTCTTTTGAACTTGGTCGTTGGCTGGTGGGCCAGCCGGAAAGTCCATACTGCAAGCGATTTTGTGCTTGCAGGTCGTTCGTTGCCATATGCCTTGGCCACGATGGTCACGTTTGCAACCTGGTTTGGGTCTGAAACATTACTCGGTGCGCCGCGCGAATTTGTCCATGGCGGTGTCCTATCCATCATTGAAGAGCCCTTTGGCGCAGCGCTTGGTTTGCTAATTGTGGGTATGATTTATGCCAAAAAACTTTATCCCCTCCCCGTCCTCACCTTCAGTGATTATTTCCGGATTCGGTTCGGAGGGTTGTCGGAAAAGCTATCAGCCCTCGTGATGATTCCCTCGTATTTTGGTTGGATCTCTGCGCAATTGGTAGCACTAGGTTTAACCATGCATTTATTACTCCCCATTTCCACGGAATGGGGCATTGTGATCGGTGCTGTTTTGGTGATGACCTATACGCTGATGGGTGGAATGTGGTCGATTTCGATCACCGACTTCCTGCATAACCTGATCTTGATTGCCGGGCTTTTGTTTTTAGCTTTTTTAATGTGGGACAAGATTCCAGATTGGCAGGTGTTTTTAGCGGAGCAACCCAATGGTTTTTTTAGATTCACTCCGAAAGAAAATACGACGACTTCTTGGCTGACCTATCTGGCCGCATGGATTACGATCGGATTTGGGAGTATTCCGCAGCAGGATATTTTCCAACGGGTGATGTCGGCTGCCTCCGGAAAAATCGCTGCCAAAGCCAGCATCACCGCGGGCATCATGTATATTTCCATTGCCTTGTTACCCTTGATGATTGCCTTGGTGGGTGTGCGTTTATATCCGGAATTATGGCAGGATGATATGCTTTTAATTCCACATTTGGTCTTGAAGTTTACGCCTTATGCGATGCAGATTCTGTTTTTAGGGGCTTTATTATCTGCCTTATTAAGTACGACAAGTGGTGCAATTTTAGCACCAGCGAGTGTTTTGGGGGAGAATCTTTGGAAGCCGATGTTAAAAAATCCATCGGATAAATCTGTTTTGTTGGTCATCAGAATTTCGGTGGTCTTGGTGACGATGGCATGTATATGGATGGCAATCAGCCGACAAAACATTTTCGAACTCGTGGGAGAAGCGTCTGCGTTTAGTTTGGTTTCCCTATTTATTCCACTAAATGCTGGGTTATGGTGGAAACGGGCCAGTGCGATGGGCAGTCACCTGAGTATGTTGGCCGGCTTATTTGTCTGGGCCTACTTCCACTTTATTGCACCCACGGAAATTCCGTCGATTTGGTATGGTTTATTGGCCAGTGGATTGGGATTGTTATTGGGAACTTACGTTTGGCCTAATCGATCCATGGCTGATCAATCGTCCCCACATATCTCCCCTGCGACTGAGTAAAGATCAAATCCTGCAATTCCACCCCTACGTTTGGATACATGTGCACGTCGCTTAGTTGGGAAACAGGCAACCAAAGCACCTCCATAGCCGTCGTTTCGTTGGGCTGGAGCACTGGAATTCCGCCAAGAATCTCACCAGAAAACAAAATATGAAGTGATGTGGGCCGTTTATCAGTTGCTTGAATTTCGCCCATGAGCATTAATGGGCCCACTTCCACGTCGATACCTAACTCTTCCAAACATTCGCGGGCAACGGTTTCTGGGAATGATTCCCCAGGATCTGTATTTCCACCGGGCAGATTATAAATGAATTGCGTACCATACTGGTACTTCATGACTAATACGTGATTGTTTTCGAGGATAACTAAGGCGGGTCTACAACGCATATGCTACTTAAATACTTGTCGAAATATACATTAATTTTTTTATTGTCTACCTTTGTCTGTCTTAAAACACAATGGTATGGTGGTACACGATATTTGTTCATCCATGGAAGCATGGGCGCCGCTCGCTTGGCAAGAGTCATTTGATAATTCAGGTTTGTTGACGGGTAACCGTTCGCAAAAAGTCACGGGCGTATTAGTCAGTTTTGATTGTACGGAGGCGGTAGTTGAGGAGGCGATTGCCCGAGGTTGCAATATGATTGTGGCGCATCACCCCATTTTATTCAAGGGAATTAAGCAATTGACAGGACGAGATTATGTGGAGCGGACGCTCATTTTAGCTATCAAAAATGATATTGCGATTTATGCATCGCACACAAATTTAGATCATGCGCCTAAGGGGGTCAGCTATCAGTTGGCCCAAAAACTGGGACTTCAAGCCGGTAAGGTCTTGCGTCCGATGCGTGATGCATTGCGCCAACTCACCTATTTTGTTCCAGAGGCGGATGCGGAGCAAGTTCGCGTGGCATTGCATGCGGCGGGAGCTGGGAATATAGGGGAATATTCAGCGTGTAGTTTTTCAGGCGCGGGAACCGGTCGGTTTACCCCATCGGATGCCGCCAATCCCACCTTGGGTCAGGCTGGTCAATCAGAAGAGGTCGCAGAATTAAAAGTGGACATGTTATTTCCCAAACACCTCGAATCGGCTGTTTTAGGTGCACTTTTCACGTCACACCCCTATGAGGAGGTTGCTTATTTTGTCACATCCTTGGGAAATTCGTGGCAAGATGTGGGCGCTGGATTTGTGGGTGAATTACCTCAGGCCATGTCATCGAGCGAATTTACATCGTATGTAAAAGAAAAGCTTGGGTTGACCTATTTTAGACATACACCATGGCTGGGCAAATCGATCAAACGAATTGCTTTGTGCGGAGGAGCGGGAAGCTTTTTATTGGCAGATGCTATTCGCACGCAGGCCGATGTTTACATCAGTGGAGATTTTAAATACCATGAGTTCTTTGATGCGGAAAATCACTTGACGATCTGTGATATTGGGCATTATGAATCCGAAGTCATGATAAAGGATACCATCCATGAATATTTATCAAATAATTTTAGTACTTTTGCCGTTCTGAAAAGTATGACCCACACCAATCCTGTGAGTCTTGCTTAGAGATTAGAGCGAATTAATATTTTCAAACGCAACAATAATAATGGCTACAGTTACCGAAACTACAATTGCCCAAAAGTTAGAAGCATTGTTAAA
>CAZUAZ010000036.1:0-6064 GCA_964618445.1 uncultured Aquirufa sp.
GATATTACCTACACGACTACCTGTTTTGCAGAAGTCCAAAAAAGGCTTCAAGCAGGTTATTATCGTGATTTAAACAAGTAATTGATAAACTTTACGCATTTTTTTCACTTTTTTAACTTTTTTTTGGGTTTTTTAAGCAGAATAATTTGCAGGATATACATTTTTCACTAAATTTCGCCTTATAAGCGCTTCAAACAGCGAATAAAGACAATCTATTTTTTTTACAACCAAAATTCAACTTATTATGAGCAGATTTGCACAAGTTAAAGACCTAGTATTATCATTAGAATCAGATTTCGAAAAATTCTATGACAAAGGAAATCAAGCAGCAGGTACTCGCGTACGTGGTGGTTTACAACAATTGAAAACTTTAGCACAAGAAATTCGTACTGAAGTACAAAACAAAAAGAACGCTACAAAGTAATTTTACTTTTACGTGTATAAAAAAAGCTCGATATTTTCGAGCTTTTTTTATGTCTTAAAATAACGTTGGGTGCATGACGGAAGCTATCCCGTCAACCATCAATTTTCCGCGTTCTAATTCAAATACTTGCGTACTTATCTCTGCGGTATGTTTTAGTTCATTTATTGTAGCCACTTGAAAAAAGGCACGATAGGTTTGGCCAACATACAATGGGCGTTTAAATTCAGATACTTGTTTGAGATAAACACTTCCTGAACCAGGAAAATCCATACCCATCACCTTGGAAAAAACACTAGCAATAAGAGCCCCATGAATAATGGGTTTCTTAAATGGTGTAGTGGCTGCAAAATCTTCATCCCAATGTAATGGGTTAAAATCACCCGATATGTTACAAAACTCATTTACCTGCTCTTGGGTAAAAGAAAACTCAATTTCAAAACTTGCGCCTAAATGGATCATCGCTTACCTATTAAATTTGACAAAATGCGGGTAACTTTGCATTCAAACCAAGAAACATGATCTGTTTTATAGTTAATCCCAATTCTGGAAGCAAAAGTAATAGATATAGAGCGGGGATTGTGGAAAAATTACAAAAGATTCCCAATAGTCAACTCTACATGACAGAGTACCCTGGGCATGCGCGTGAACTAATTCAAAAACTAATTGCCGAAAATAAAGTGTCTCGCATTATTGCAGTAGGTGGAGATGGAACTGTGAATGAAATAGGATCAAGCATATTGGGCACAAAAATAGCTATGGGAATTATCCCCGTTGGCTCAGGCAATGGCCTCGCTAGACATTTAGGCCTCCCGATTAATTTCAATCAAGCCATGCATCGAGCCGTCAATGGCTCTGAAATATCCATTGATACCTTAATGTGGAACAACCGACCATTCTTCTGCACCGCAGGAATTGGATTCGATGCAGAAGTTGCCCATACGTTTGGAAACGGAAATGGCCGAGGACTACTAAATTATATCCGCGCGACTTTCCAAACGCTAAGATCATTTCATTCGATTCGATTATCATTGGGAGATGATCAGCCGGAAGAACTTTTCTCATTGACTATCGCCAATGCAAATCAATACGGAAACAACGCCTATATTTCTCCTTTTTCTGACGTACAAGACGCTCAATTTGAAGTAGTTAAAATTAAAAAAGGGAATTTGTGGCAATTAAGTAAACTTGGAATTAGTCTATTTCTGAAAAACATACACAAGCACCCACTTGTTCGTGTATCTAGTACAAATACAATCGAATTTAGGGTGCCATTAGGCACCGCTTTTCACTTAGATGGTGAAAGCCTACGAACTACCGAAGAATACATTAAAATAAATATTCATTCAAAAAATTTAAAAATTATTGTTTAAGGTGAATTTAATGAGATTTAGATATAAACACCTGATAATCAATAGTTTAATATTTATTTATCTCTAAAAACAGGCATAATTCTTGAATCAAATACGTTTTTTATTCAAAAAAAATGTATTTTTTTTTATTTAATTTTTTGAAGGAAAAAAGCCACTGAGTGCTCCTATTATTGGACAATTTTTAGTTCCAAATTTTTAGCCATTTTTATTCAGGCAAAAACAACATTTATTTATTTTTTGAAATTTGGAAGACCCTCGAATTTTACTATTTTTGTCTCCCCGCTAAAGAAAACGATTACGTTTTTCGTAGTAAATAAACCACACGGTTGAAATTATAAATTATACATCGCTTAGGAAGGCAACTGACAAAGCTATGGAAAGAAATTGTTGACCCAAAAAACGCGTAACAAGTACATGCAATCTGAAGTAAAAGACTTATGGCTAAAATGTTTGGAAATTATCCGAGAGGATATTTCTAGCCAAAGTTTTTCAACTTGGTTTGCACCAATCGTTCCGCTGAAATTCCAAAATAATACATTAACGATTCAAGTTCCTTCTCAATTCTTTTATGAGTGGCTAGAAGAAAACTATGTGGCTGTTTTGCGTAAAGCCATTGATCACACCATCGGTAAAAGAGGGATGCTGGAATACTCCATTGTAGTAGACAAAGGTGATCGCAAAAACCCACCGATTACATTTAATTTACCTACCCTACCATCAAGCAACAGTAATCACATGCAGCAGCAAACTGTTCAACAGGCTCCTGCAAGAAATCCATTTCAGTTTAAAGACTTAGATTCGTTAGAATTAGACTCCTATTTAATTCCGAAATATACCTTTGACAAATTCATTGAAGGTGATTGCAATCGCTTAGGAAGAGCGGCAGGGATGGCTGTGGCCAACAAACCAGGATTAACATCCTTTAATCCACTCATGATTTATGGTGGTGTAGGTTTAGGTAAAACGCACTTAATTCAGGCAATCGGAAATCAGATTAAAGAAGAGTTTCCTGAGAAATTTGTATTGTATGTATCAACTGAAAAGTTCACAAATCAATTTGTGAATGCGATCCGCAATAACTCAATTGAAACTTTTACTAACTTTTATCTTCAAGTAGATGTCTTGATTATCGATGATGTGCAGTTTTTATCTGGTAAAGAAAAAACGCAAGAAACATTCTTCAATATTTTCAACCATTTGCATCAATCAGGCAAACAGATTATTCTTTCTTCAGATCGTGCTCCGCGTGATTTAGCTGGGATGGAAGATCGCTTGTTAAGCAGATTTAAATGGGGTTTAACAGCAGACCTACAGCAACCCGATTTTGAAACTCGAATTGCCATTATTCAAAAGAAATTACAAGATGATGGTATTCAAATTAATTTTGATGTCTTGGAATACTTGGCACATTCCATTCAAACCAATGTACGTGAACTTGAAGGCGTCATTATTTCATTAATGGCTCAAGCGTCATTAACCCGAAAAGAGATAGATTTAGAATTAGCTAAATCCACCTTAAAATCGATTGTTAACGACCAAGAAAAAGAACTAAGCGTCGACAATATCTTAGAAGCTGTTACGACCCATTTCGATGTGGATATGTTGACTTTAAAAGGTAAATGCAGAAAGAAAGAAAATGTATTTCCAAGACAAGTAGCCATGTATATGCTGAAAGAACTAACAAACCTACCTTTAAAGTCCATTGGCTATCATTTTGGTGGTCGAGACCACAGCACAGTCATTCACGCGGTTCAATCCATATCTGAAGCAATCGAATCAGATAAAAGCGTAGAAAAAACAGTCAAAAAACTGTTTAATCGATTTAATCTGGCATTAAACTAAAAAAGAGGCTTTCGCCTCTTTTTTTATATACATTAAATAGATCAACTATTCTGCAACAGCTTCTTTATCTAACAAAGCCGTCTCATCGCCTTTAACTTTCTCCTTAATCTTTTGCTCAAGCTCCTCCATCAATTCTGGATTATCCTTGATCAAATCTTTTACGGCATCACGTCCTTGACCTAAGCGATTCCCGTTATAAGAGAACCAAGAACCTGATTTGTCTATTACACCTAGATCAACACCAAGATCTAACACCTCACCTGCCTTTGAAATTCCCTCACCATACATGATGTCGAACTCAACTACTTTAAATGGAGGTGCCATCTTATTTTTAACCACCTTGACACGCGTACGATTACCCGTTATTGAGTCTGCACTTTCCTTAATTTGTCCCGCTCTCCGGATATCCAAACGAACGGAAGCATAAAATTTCAATGCATTACCTCCGGTGGTGGTTTCTGGACTTCCAAACATGACACCAATCTTATCACGTAATTGGTTAATGAAAATACAGCAACATCCTGTTTTGTTAATGGTACCGGTCAATTTACGTAATGCCTGCGACATCAAACGTGCTTGAAGACCCATTTTAGAATCTCCCATTTCACCTTCAATTTCTGCTTTCGGAACTAGGGCAGCCACTGAGTCAATAACAATAATATCAATGGCACCTGAACTAATTAAATGTTCTGCAATTTCTAACGCTTGCTCACCATTATCAGGCTGCGAAATCAATAAGTTTTCCGTATCAATACCCAATTTTTCCGCATAAGAACGATCAAAAGCATGTTCTGCGTCAATAAATGCTGCTAATCCACCTGCTTTTTGAGCTTCTGCAATGCAATGCATGGTTAGTGTAGTTTTACCCGAAGACTCAGGTCCATAAATCTCTACAACACGACCACGCGGAACACCACCTATACCTAACGCTAAATCTAGACCTAGAGAGCCTGTTGATATCACAGGAACATCCATAACTTTACTATCTGACAAACGCATCACAGTCCCTTTTCCGTAAGCCTTATCTAATTTTTCCAAAGTGGTCTGCAGTGCCTTTAATTTTTCTGCTGCTAGGCCTTGTGCGCCATCCGATTGTTTTGCCATGTTATAATTATTGATAATTTTGAGTGTTCCTTGTAGATTATTTGTCTTTCATGTAAATCCTAACAAAAATAGGAAATACCACGTAATGAAAAAATAATTAAATTGATATTCTCTAGGGAAATAAAATCGCACCATTTAAATCAATCTTCTTGCCCATTATTCCGCCTTTTTTAAGAAAAAACATACCCATCATTATCATGTTCTTGGCAATGAGCTCAACTTGTTTTGGACAAGAAAATTCGAGTATTCTGGCCAATGAACTATTAAAATACCGCATACATCTCGGATTTATTGATGCAGCAGAAGCAACGATACATACTCAAGGGCAAACCCAACAAATAAACGGCCGACAAACCCGAAAAATAGACATCACCGGAAAGACTGTTGGCATCCTACATGTAATCTCACCCGTCATCGACTATTGGTCGGCCTACCTAGATACCGAAACACACCTTCCACTCAAAACAGAGATGCGCAAAAAGGAAGGGCGTTACCGGAAGGAAGAAACGGTGATTTTTGATCATGCCAATTTGAATGCAAAAATAAGTTCGCCACAAAATACACCTACACTTAAAAATTTTCCCATCGAATCGAACACACTTGATTTAATTGGGGGCTACTTTTTCTTGCGCGATAAGCCGTTGGGCGAAATGAAAATTGGCCAAAAACAAAAGGCGAAGATATTAGTCGACGGAAGTATCTACGAGATTTGGTTCATTGTGAAAGGATTCGAAAAAATCGAAGGTCCATGGGGAAAGAAAAATTGCATTCGTACCACCTTAGTCTTGCCCAAAAACAAGTTGTTCAAAGAAGAGGATGCGATTCAACTATGGATAACCAATGACACCTATCAGGTACCATTTAAGATGGAAGTAAATTTGAAAATTGGCTTTCTGACAATTGATTTGACCCATTACTCCATTGCTGGTAAGAATGTATACTAACCCTTAGCTAACGCTTTCTTATAGGCGGCTAATACACGTTCTCTGGCAAATTCATGATTTACAATCGGTTGAGGATATGTCAATTCCTGAAACTCAGGGACCCAATGCCGAATATAAGTCAATTCTCCATCGAATTTTTTCGTTTGTAACGCGGGATTAAATACGCGAAAATACGGCGCAGCATCACAACCAGATCCTGCTGCCCATTGCCAACCACCATTATTTGCTGCAAAATCGAAATCAAGTAATTTGGCCGCAAAGTAGGCTTCTCCCCAGCGCCAATCAATCAATAAATGTTTGACTAAAAAACTGGCAACAATCATACGCACACGATTGTGCATAAACCCTGTCGCATTTAATTCTCGCATGCCAGCATCCAC
>CAZUAZ010000036.1:6164-14557 GCA_964618445.1 uncultured Aquirufa sp.
ACGACTTGTACCCGGTAATGCAGGAAAATCACGCCTCTCGCCATAATGTTGAATCAATGTATCAGCTACTTGCGCCGCTGGAAATGTTAATCCAGATGGAGTAAAACCCAAGGAGGCTAAAGAAGGTAATTCAAACGATCCTGGCGCATAATGCTCAATCGTTTCAGAAGGAAACTGCTGAATAGGTTGCATGCGTAATTGCTCCTTCCATTTACGTGAATATGGTGTAAAAACTGTATATGGCGTTCCCTGACCACTCAATACCTCACTCTTTTCAAAGATGACCTGATCTTTATAGCTGTAAAAATCAATATGATTGGTATGCGCCCACTGGCGAATCGACTCATCTCGCACGCAACCATACTTTTCATAGTCCGCATTGCAATGAATAGCAGCTATCTTGAAACGGGTCGAAAGCTCTTTAAATGCTTCGAGCGGTTTAGCATGCAAAACACACAAATCTCCTCCCCTAGCCTGAATAGCTGATTTCAATTTCGAAATCGATTGATGAATAAATTCGACACGCCCGTCGGAACTATCCGGTAAGCGACTTAATATATCCGTATCAAAAATAAAGACAGGTAAAACAGGTTTATCCCCTCGTAAAGCGGCCCACAAGCCATGATTGTCCTCAATCCGTAAATCTCGTCTAAACCAAAATATTGAAACTTCTTGCATGTCGTATTCGTAGCTAAAGGGTTAAAACCTGACTAATTTCAAATTGTTTAAAATATACCTTGACAAGCCCCCCTTCAAAAGTGTATATTTGTAAAATTGCAAATTTTATGCCCCATTTACCTAGGTTAATGGAAACATAAATTCATTTCAAACCCCATCCGAATGAAATTATCTGAATTCAGATTTGATTTACCCCAAAGTTTAATTGCATTAAATCCCGCTGAAAATCGCGAAGATGCGCGTATGATGGTGATAAACCGAAAGGAAAAAACCATTGAGCATAAAAAATTCACCGATATCGTTGATTATTTTGGAGATGGTGATGTATTAGTTACCAACAATACAAAAGTTTTTCCTGCGCGTCTTTATGGCAATAAAGAGAAAACTGGCGCACAAATCGAGGTGTTCTTGTTACGTGAATTAAATCGCGAACACCGGTTATGGGATGTTTTAGTTGACCCAGCTCGTAAAATCCGAGTAGGTAATAAGTTGTATTTTGGCGATTCTGATTTAGTAGCAGAGGTGATTGATAATACAACATCTCGTGGACGTACCATTCGTTTTTTATATGATGGAGATCATGATGCCTTGATGGCTGCCATCCATGAATTAGGTGAAACTCCGCTACCAGATGAAATTAGATTAAAGCGTCCAGCTACGGAAGATGATCGTGATCGTTTTCAGACTATTTATGCGGAGCATGTAGGAGCTGTTGCAGCCCCTACTGCAGGACTTCACTTCTCGAAAATCATCATGAAGCGCATGGAGTTAAATGGTGCACAATTCACACCATTAACCTTGCATATCGGATTGGGAACGTTCAGACAAGTTGACGTAGAAGACTTGACAAAACATAAAACGGATTCAGAACACTTTATGATCAATCAAGATACATGTGATTATGTCAATCAAGCCATTGATAACAAAAAACATGTGTTGGCAGTAGGAACTACCGTCATGAAAGCCTTAGAATCATCTGTTTCGGCGAGCGGTCATTTAAAACCGATTGATTCTTGGACAGATAAATTTATCTTCCCTCCATATGAGTTTAAAATCCCTACGGCACTATTGACCAACTTCCATTTACCTGAGTCAATCTTGTATATGATGTCTTGTGCATTTGGAGGATATGATCTGGTTCAGGATGCGTACCAACAAGCCATTAAGGAGAAATATCGTTTCTTCAGCTATGGTGACGTAATGTTAATTATTTAATTATTAATGGGTTTATTTTGAAGAAAATAGCAATAATAGTTGCGGGAGGTACCGGACAGCGCATGAATATGTCGATACCGAAGCAATTTTTACTGCTTCAAAATAAACCCATTCTCTTTCATACCTTAGCCGCATTCAAAGAGGCTATTCCCGAGATCCAACTAATTCTTGTTTTGCCTGAAAATCAGTTTGATTATTGGGAAAAACTAGCAATCGAATTCCCTGAAATTCATTCACAAACTCCGCATCGATTAGTTGCCGGTGGTGAAACTCGTTTTCATTCTAGCCTGCATGGCATTAAAGCAATCAACGAGCAGGCAAATTGCCTAGTGGCTATTCACGATGGTGTTCGTCCGTTAATAGACCAACAAACAATCCTGCGTGCTTTTTCGGAAGCAGAAATACACGGAAATGCCGTTGTCGCCGTACCATCTAAGGACTCGGTGCGTCTGTGGGATGAAACACAAAAAGCCTATGTAGCTGTAAATCGTAGCGATGTTCGCATCATACAAACGCCACAAATATTTAGTCTAGATTCGCTGAAAAATGCATTTTCCAAAGGCTATAGCCCTCATTTTACAGATGATGCCAGTGTGATTGAACACGCGGGAGAACGAATTCATTTAGTGGAGGGTCATTATGCCAACCTTAAAATAACAACGCCCGAAGATTTAGCCTTAGCCGAAATCTTAAAAGTAGACACGCATGAATAAGACATGGAATTGGATTGGGGTTCAAATCTTGAAATTCAAAATTGCCATCTTAGCTACCTTGTTTTTGGCAACTATTTGGTTAGCCTATACTGCTAGTCAAATACAGCTTAGCTATGAATTAGCCAAAATTCTTCCGCAATCGAACGAACAATTTCAGTTGTACGAATCATTCAAGAAGAAATATGGCGAAGATGGCAATGTGATGGTCATCGGATTGGAAAATCCAAATTTGTTTAATCCAGCTGAGTTTGATGCATGGAATGGCTTGTTTACCGAAATCAAAAAAGAGGCAGGCATCAAGTCCATGTTGGCATTACCCAATCTTCCTGAAGTCTATATAGACACTACAAGAAAAATCTTTAAAACAAGACCACTATATGCGGGATCAGCAAATAGCTCGCAAGCGGAATTAGATACGTTAAAATCCAAAATCAACAAATTACCGATTTATCGAAATTTCCTTTTCACAGAAGATCTTCGTGTGCATTTGATGTTGATTACGCTTGATCAAAAGACCATCAACAATAAAAATAGAATTTCACTAGTTAAAAAAATCAAATCACTAGGTGAAAACTATTCAGCTAAAACAAAAAATCCGCTACACTATTCGGGAATGCCATTTATCCGCACGGAATATACGTCTCAGGTCACAAATGAATTGGTGCTGTTTCTGTTGTTAGCTATCGCTGTTACATCACTCATTCTGTTTTACTTTTTCAGATCAATAAAAGTTGTCTTTTTTGCCCTGATTGTCATCTTGATTGGCATCATCGCTTCGCTTGCTACAATTGTACTTTTTGGATTTAAAATCACGCTATTATCCGGACTAATTCCACCGCTTATTGTCGTTATTGGGGTTCCTAATGTCATATTTTTGTTAAATAAGTACCATGAAACCTACGCAGATACAAACCATAAGGAAGCGTCATTACAAACGAGTGCTGCGACCGTGGGCCGTACGTTGTTTTTAGCAAACATTACTACTTCCATCGGATTTGGGGTTTTTGCGTTTACGGGTTCAGCCTTGCTCGTAGAATTTGGAATTGTAGCATCCTTGAATGTTATGTTCACTTTCCTTTTATCCTTGCTGCTAATACCTATATTTTTCAGCTATTTAGCACCTCCCAAGCCAAAGGATTTAGCTCATTTTGAAAGTAAACGAATTAATAAATTTCTGACACGCGTAGAGTTTTGGGTTTTTCAGCGACGCAAAATCATTTACAGTATTATCGGTATTTTACTCGTCATTTCAATGTACGGCCTTAGCAAAATTGAGGCGGTGGGTTATATTGTTGACGACTTACCCCAAGAAAACGCGATCTACACGGATTTGAAATTTATCGAAAAACATTTCAAAGGTGTCATGCCATTTGAAATCTCGATCGATGCACATGAGTCTGGCCGAGCACTTTCTCCAGAAATTTTATCCAAAATCAAACGTACCGAGAAGGTTGTGGGCCAACACCTTGAGTTTACACAAGGATTATCTTTGTTGACAGCAACCAAATACCTCTACCAAGTATATCGTGGGGGTGATCCTAAATATTTTACATTACCTGGAATCGATGAACTTTCAAAATTGAAAGACTTCCAAGGTAGCTTAGCGGGTAAGCAAAATATGTTTGCTGGATTCTTAGACCAAGACAAGCGATTTACCCGAATTAGCTTTCAGATGGCTGATGTAGGCACGGTAAAAACTCAAAAGATTTATGATGAATTGCAGCCAAAAATTGACTCCATTTTTCGTACCGACAGTGAGTCAGGGGAAATATTACCCGCTTCTGATTCGCGTGTCTACGATGCCAAAATCACAGGAAATTCAGTGATTTATGCGTTTCAAACAGCCTATTTACAAACAAACCTGATTGAAAGTACGATTACAGCCATCATACTTATTTGTATTCTGATGGCACTATTGTTTCGGAGTTGGAAAATGGTGATTATCTCCACCATACCCTCTTTAATACCATTGATTATTACGGCTGGATTGATGGGCTTCTTTCATATTGCATTGAAGCCAAGCACCATTTTGATATTCTCGATTGCGTTCGGAATTTCGAGTGATGGCACCATTTACTTTTTAACGCGATACAAAGAAGAATGGCTAAAGAATTCAAATAATGTAGCGAAGGCAGTTCAGATAACGATACAAAAAACAGGAGTATCCATGTTTTATACAGCAATGATTCTGTTCTTTGGATTTTTTATTTTTACGGCATCCACATTCAAAGGAACTCAAGCATTAGGGATTCTTGTATCGATTACCTTGCTAATGGCCATGATTTGTAATTTAATTTTACTTCCTGCCTTCTTAATGGGCATGAATAAAAAAGAGACTAAGGCTATAATCGAAGAAATTTAATGGAAAAAACCAGTTCGATTTATACCTTAAATTTTGCCCTACTTTGCCTTAGTAATTTCTTGTTTTCGGCAAGCTTTTCGATGATTATTCCCGAATTGCCCGATTATTTAGCTAGTCTCGGTGGAAAAGAATATATCGGATATACCATCGCATTGTTTACGTTGACAGCTGGAATAAGCCGACCGTTCTCCGGGAAACTTACGGATCATATCGGCCGCGTACCAGTCATGGCCTTTGGGTCGCTAGTTTGTTTTCTTTGTGGGGGACTTTACCCAATCATTCATACGGTTCAAGGTTTTCTATTTTTGCGCTTTTTGCATGGCATGTCCACAGGAACAAAACCAACGGCGACGGCCGCTTATGTGGCTGATATCATTCCAGAAAATCGTCGTGGAGAAGCGCAAGGAGGATTAGGCATATTTACAGCCACGGGTATGTCGATGGGCCCGGCCATTGGAAGTTACCTGGCTAGTGAAATCGGCCTGCGAGAAATGTTTTGGATTTCCTCATTATTCGCACTTCTCTCCATATTGATTTTAATGCGTATGAAAGAAACGTTACCGAAATCTATGAAATCTAAATTTTCATTTAAACTATTTAAAATCGGCTGGAATGACGTTTTTGAACCGAGTATTGTACCCGTATTTTGGATCATGCTCTTTGTTTCGTTCTCATCTGGGGTTGTTGTCACCATTATGCCGGACGTCACCAAACTGATTGGTTGGCACAATAAAGGCCTCTATTTCACAATATATACCATTGCATCCATTGTTGTCCGCATCTTCTTTTCAAAAACATCAGATACATATGGCCGTATACCCGTTCTACTTTATTCTGTACTCGTATTAGCGGTTTCGATGTTCTTAATGGTCATGGTGCCAAGCCCGCTTACTGTTATTTGTTCCGCGATCTTATTCGGTTTTGCTTGGGGATTCAATACGCCTACCCTAGCCGCATGGACGACGGATTTGGCCAACAAAAACCATATGGGTCGTGCCATGGCCACGATGTATATTGCCTTAGAATTGGGCATTGGATTAGGGGCTATATTTGCTGGACAAGTATATCAAGGCATGACGAATAATATACCTATACCGTTTCTAATGAGCGGAATTTTAGCTATTATCGCCTTTCTTTTCTTAATGCGTTACCACCATAATTGGCAAAAAAATGACCTTTAGCGAATATTTGGTTTCAAAAAATATTGATGAAGTAAGCTTCGCTTCTCAAGATGCTCAAACATATTCTACCTGGAAAAGTATGTTCGAACATGTACATGCAGCTAGTTTTACGGAGCAAAAGAAATTCAAACTCAATCAAATTAGACGGAAGTTTCTTTTAAAAACTGAAAAATAAACGTTTACAAATATTAAATTTTTTAAAAATCTTATAACTATTTGAATATTAATGTGTTTACTTCATGATCAGTTTACAAAGAATAGAACTTTGTATTCGAAAATAAGATGAAGCAAATGCAAGCAATTGAATTAGAAAAGCTGTTTCCTGATGCAGCAAGTATCCCAAAAGAATTTGACCTAACAAGTCCCATTGAGCAACGCGAATACTTAGTTAATGGTGAAATGCGTCAATGGTCAGGGAAAACCCAAGATGTTTGGTCTCCTATTTACATCAAGACCGATAAAGGTTTCGAACAGAAACGAATAGGATCGTATCCAATTACAGATGCAACTGATGCCATGGAAGTTTTATACGCTGGTGTCAAAGCTTATTCGAATGGCCGTGGAGAATGGCCGTCGATGTCGGTAAGCCAACGCATCGAGTGTGTGGAGAAATTCACGCAAAAGATGATTCAAAAACGTGATGAAGTTGTCAAGTTACTCATGTGGGAAATTGGCAAATCATTAGCCGACTCTCAAAAAGAATTTGACCGTACCGTTCAATATATTTATGATACTATCGGTGCATTAAAAGATATCGATCGTACATCATCTACTTTTTTAATTGAAGAAGGAATTATTGGTCAAGTAAGACGTTCCCCTTTAGGTGTCGTTTTATGTATGGGACCATTTAACTACCCATTAAATGAGACATTTACAACGCTCATTCCCGCATTAATCATGGGTAATACGGTACTTTTCAAACCACCGAAACACGGTACTTTATTACACTACCCATTATTGGAAGCTTTCAAGGATTCCTTCCCAGCAGGTGTAATTAATACACTTTATGGACGTGGAAATTCCATCATTCCGCAATTAATGGAATCTGGAAAAATTGACGTGTTAACGTTAATTGGATCTTCAAAAGTTGCTGATAAGCTGAAGAAAATGCACCCGAAGGTTAACCGCCTGCGTGCCATTTTAGGTTTGGATGCTAAAAATGCAGCGATTGTAACCGAAAGCGCACAGTTGGACAATGCCATTAATGAATGTCTCTTAGGATCCTTGTCATTTAATGGCCAACGATGCACTGCAATCAAAATCATTTTTGTTCATAAATCTTTGGCAGAAGCATTTAATAAAGGCCTTGCTGAAAAAATTGAAGCCTTAAAGTTAGGCATGATGTGGGAACCTGGTGTACAAATTACACCCCTACCTGAACCCAATAAACCTGCTTATTTGAAGGAATTGATTGAAGATTCCAAATTACACGGTGCCACAGTGATCAATAAGCACGGCGGAGAAAACTTTAAGTCAATCTTCTTCCCTGCCCTTTTATATCCAGTGAGTAACAAAATGAAGGTATGGCATGAAGAGCAATTTGGCCCAGTGGTACCTGTTGTTCCATTCGAAGATATTTCTACGCCAATCGATTACATTCATGAGTCGTCGCATGGCCAACAAGTCGCTATCTTCGGTACAGATGTAAATGAAATTTCTGCATTAATTGACGAAACAGTTAATCAAGTATCGCGTGTGAACATCAATGCACAATGTCAGCGTGGACCAGATTCATTCCCATTCACAGGTCGTAAAGATTCTGCAGAAGGAACCTTATCTGTTACAGCGGCTTTGCGTTCGTTCTCCATTCGTACCGTAGTGGCTACGAAAGCGAACCAACTAAATAAAGATATTGTCAATCAAATTGTGGAGAACCAACAATCGAACTTCTTATCGACACGCTTTATTTTATAAGCATTCCTAGTAAATAAAAAAGCCCTTGAAATTTCAAGGGCTTTTTTATTATAGAGCAGCTCGCTGCGCTTTAACCGCAGGGTCTGTGATGAATTCATCGTATGTCATCAACTTATCTAGGTAAGATTTCGCGCCTAATTCGATCACGCGATTAGCGACCGTATTGGTTAGCTGGTGATCATGACACGTAAACAACATCGTACCAGGAAACTCAACCATCCCATTATTCAATGCGGTAATTGACTCTAAGTCCAAGTGATTCGTAGGCTCATCGAACAAGAGCACATTTGCGCCTGACAACATCATACGCGAAAACATACAACGCTGCTT
>CAZUAZ010000036.1:14657-23674 GCA_964618445.1 uncultured Aquirufa sp.
CCTTCACCCATCAAAATATCAAAAAGTGCTGTAATGGCTAGCGAGTCTTTCGCTAAAAATGCCACTTTATCACCCTTATTAATCGTAAATGAAAGGTTTGTGAATAAAGGAACTCCTTCTTCCGTCGTAGCGGACAAATTCTCTACGCTTAGTAATTGATCCCCCGCTTCACGCTCCGGCTTAAAATTGATAAACGGATACTTACGAGACGAAGGCTTGATGTCCTCAACTTGTAATTTATCCAACATTTTTTGTCGCGAAGTCGCTTGTTTTGATTTAGCGACATTGGCAGAGAACCGACGAATAAACTCCTCTAATTCCTTACGCTTCTCATCCGTCTTTTTATTCTGATCAGAACGCTGGCGTGCAGCTAACTGCGAAGACTCATACCAAAACGTATAGGTACCTCCATACAGTTGAATTTTACCAAAATCTAAATCAGCAATATGTGTACACACATTATCTAGAAAATGACGGTCGTGTGATACGACAATAACCGTATTTTTGAAATTTTGCAAGAAACCTTCTAACCATAAAATGGAATCAATATCCAAGTTGTTCGTAGGCTCATCCAACAATAATATATCTGGGTTACCAAAAAGTGCTTGTGCTAAAAGCACTTTAACTTTTTCAGATCCATTTAAATCACGCAAAAGCGTGTAATGTAAATCTTCCTTGATCCCTAAACCACTTAATAAAGTCGCCGCTTCAGATTCTGCCTCCCATCCATTCAACTCTGCAAATTCAGCTTCTAAATCTGCCGCCTTATTTCCATCTTCCTCAGAGAAGTCCTCTTTCATGTAAATCGCATCCTTTTCAAGCATGAGGTCATACAATCGCTTATTACCCATGATCACCGTTTGCAACACTGGAGACTCTTCAAATTCGAAATGATTTTGTTTTAAAATGGACATCCGCTCACCAGGATTCATACTGATGCTTCCCGTTTGTGATTCAATCTCACCTGAAAGAATTTTCAAGAACGTAGACTTGCCAGCTCCATTTGCACCAATTAGACCGTAACAGTTTCCTTCTGTAAACTTGATGTTTACTTCTTCAAATAAAACTCTTTTCCCAAAGCGCAGGGATACATTTGATACTGATAGCATGAAATAATGGATTAAATAGGGCGCAAAATTACTCAATTTGTACCTAGAAAAAAAGGCTAAATCATATCAAAATTGCTATTTTTTTTGCAATTTCGGGCAATTTGAAAAATCAACCAGTGAAAGGAAATACCATTCCCGTTCAAGCAAAAACTCCACTTTCGATTTCGATCCAACTCGAAAAAGCGGGTCTTCGATTTAAAATGGAGACACTTAAACAAATATTTCCATGGAACACTCCGGTGGCTAAGCTAAAGAAATGGCTTTTAGAACAATCCATTCAAATTAGATTAATCCAACATGTTTCTGTTGAGCTAACAACTGAATTATTCCTGTTGATTCCAAAGGAATTTGATTCCCCACTCTATCGATTGGGATTCCTAGAAAAAGCTTTAGGTGAAAGTGTGCTGGATGGACATGAGGTACATGAACAACCAGTTGATTTTGCCCAAGCAAATCTTGTATTTTTGATTCCAAGTGTTTGGAAAGACTTTTTAGCCTTAACTTTCCCGATAGCAAATATTCAGTACACACACCTACTAGGAAATGAATTAGCCAAAACAAAAGCTTACATATACCCCCGCATTCAGTTACACGTGTTTGAAAAATCGGCATTAGCCATTTTAATCCAACAAGGCAAATTACACTTAGCGAATGTATTTCCTTATGAATCACCTACTGAATTGGCCTTTTATTTGCATTCAATTCGTGAGGCGTATTCACTTCAGTGGAATACGGAAACATTTCAAGTAAAAGGGCCTGAGCGTACGAATACCAAGCTCATTCAAGGTTTGATTGACCTACAAATACCACTAGAACCCATTTCACAACATGCGTAAAACAGCATTTTTCCCAGGCTCATTTGATCCTTTTACCAAAGGACATGAAGATATTGTCTTGCGAGCGCTTACCTTGTTTGATGAGGTGGTGATCGGTATTGGTCAGAATTCAAATAAGTCTCGCTATTTTTCATTAGATAAAATGAAGCACTACATCGAGACAACGTTTAAAAACAAACCTGTTCGGGTAGTTACCTATCAAAACTTGACTGCGAATGTAGCGAAGGAAGTGGGCGCGAAATTTATCATCAGAGGACTACGAAACACGACTGATTTTGAATATGAAAACTCTATCTCTCAAGTGAACAGACATATCAATCAAGAATTGGAAACGGTATTCTTGATTACCTCACCTCACTTAGCGCCGATTAGCTCCACAATTATTCGTGATTTGCATCGTTATGGAAGCGAAATTGGGGAATATTTACCTTATACTTTGGACGGAATCTGAGATTGATTCACAATGAATTGTTGGATTACATAGCGAATAGAACTGTACGTATCTGAAACAGCTTTATTCATTTTAGCTTGTGAAATCCATTCCACGCGTTCAATATTCTCTTCTAGCTGTGGCTTTAACTTTCCCGTCTGCTTGGATTCCATGACATACCATTTTGTTTTTTTCAAAATGCGTTCATTCTTGAATGAATAGGTATGGTAGGTTGTACAGACTTTTGAATTTAGCTCAGCGACTACATTGCATTCCTCCAAAACTTCACGAACAGCTGCTTTTCTAAAATTTTCATTTTTCTCCAATTTACCTTTAGGCAAATCCCATTTACCTAAGCGGTAGATCCAAAGAACATCATTTTGGGGATTAAGCACGACACCACCGGCTGCTTCAATAACTTGATAAAGCGAGCAGATACGCTTCTTAAGTTCTTTTTTTTGATCCGTTAAAATATATAACGAATGAAAATCGAAAGGCTTGTCGGCATGCAACTCCGCGATAATTTTCTCCATTTGGTCTGTCCCCACATTCAACAAGCACGTATGCCCTTTGAAGTCGGCAATTTTAATCGGCTTCAAACGTGCATCTAAAATCACGTCGTAATCTTCCATCGGCGGATACGAACATTTTTTTGAATTCTTGATTAATCGAATGGGGCGATCGTTTATAAAAATGACCATGAATGGATATTAATTTTGGCAAAAATAGAATTAAATACTGATATGATAATCTGAATACTTATTTTTGTAAAATCAATTTCAGATCAAACTTAAGCATGCAAAATTTAACTATTTCACAAGAAGTCGCGCATCATTTATTACGTATTCAAGCGATTCAGTTACGACCAGACAATCCCTTTACTTGGGCATCAGGCTGGAAATCACCTATTTATTGTGACAATAGAATCTCACTTTCAGATCCTGAGGCGAGAACATATATCAAAAACAGCCTTTCCGCAGCCATTAAAGGCTATTTCAAGGACGTTGATGTCATTGCAGGAGTTGCCACAGCTGGCATTGCACAAGGTGCTCTAGTGGCAGATTTATTAGATTTACCATTTTGCTATGTTCGTCCAGAGCCTAAAAAACACGGGATGGGAAATCAAATTGAAGGAAGCATCCAGCCAGGTCAAAAGGCCGTACTGATCGAGGATTTAATTTCTACAGGCGGAAGTTCCCTAAAAGCTGCAGATGCTTTGCGCTCGGAAGGTGTCGACGTGTTAGGCATGGTGGCCATCTTTACCTACGGATTTGAAATTGCTTCCGAGAATTTCAAACAAGCGGGTGTCCCATTTTATACGCTCAGCAACTACGATGTGCTCGTAGAAGAAGCGATTAAATTAGATTATATCTCAGAAACACAATTGGTCACCCTGCAAGATTGGCGTGTGAACCCAAGTGAATGGCGTAAATAAGCTATTTTACCCGATACATATAACCAGGTAAGGCTTTCACCAAACCTTGGAACTCCAGATTTAATAAGGTAATCGCTAAATCGGTTACCTTTTTTTGTGCCCGCCAGGCCATTTGATCCAACGAGCATTCCCCTTGCTTAATCAATATAGCCATAACTTGAGATTCATCTTCCGTTAATCGGTTCCATGATAAAGCTTTTTTTGGCTGCACGTGATCGCTTGCTGTTCCCCAATTCATCTGCAAGGCTAATGCTTCCCAATTCGTATAAATAGTCGCTTTATGTTTTTGAATTAAAGCATTGCATCCTTCTGAAAATATCTTTTCCAGATTTCCAGGGACAGCAAATACCTCTCGATGATAATTATTAGCATAATCTGCTGTGATTAAGGCTCCTCCTTTTTCAGCTGCCTCGATGACGACAGTGGCATCTGTCATTCCGGCAATGATTCGATTACGCAATGGAAAAAAACGTGGATCGGGCTTTTGATGTAGAGGATATTCCGACAAGACACCTCCACATTGCACCATTTGATCCAAAAAACGCTTATGCTTAGCCGGATAAACATAATTGAATCCTCCAGCCAGCACAGCTATATTCTCTAACCCTAAGTCAATGCAATGTTTATGCACTTCAATATCAATTCCATAGGCAAGCCCGCTCACAAATACCACCGGGCAGCCAATAGATTGTTCAATGAGCGATTGAGTCATTCGCTTTCCATAATCAGTGGCTTTCCGTGTGCCCACAACCGCTAAACTTCGCGCTTGATTCAAATCGGAACTTCCTTGATAATACAAGACCAATGGAGCATCATAGATATGTTTTAATCGATCCGGATATACATTATCTAAATAAAAAAGCATGGTAATTTGACTTGATTCGCATGCCCGAACAATCGATTCAGCTTCTTGTAAGTAGGTTTTTTGAAAAACAGACTCGGATAATATGGGACCTATATGGGGTATTTTTTGAAGTTCAGCACGTGAAGCTTGAAAAATTGCAGCAGCAGATCCCGCATAAGATACGAGCCTTCGTGCATTGACAACTCCAATTTGCGGAATACGTGATAGGGCGACTTGATAGAATTTTTCGGACAATTGCATGGACTTGGATTTCCACGAAACTACGCACCTACTATTCTAATTCCTGAGATAAAACTTGTAAAAAATCACGAATATCAGTCAACTGATTTATGACAGCCTGATTTGGGTTTTTGACAGCCCCTTTATTGTTTAGGGCTTGTTTAGCTCCTTCAATCGTTAGGCCTTTGACATCGATCATGTCCACTAATACCTTGATTTTTTCGATATCAACCGGCGTATACTTACGAATTCCGGTGCCTGTACGCTTTGGTAAGAGGTGTGGAAATTGTGCTTCCCAATACCGCAATTTGGATGTATTGACTTTAAATAGCTTAGCTACTTCAGAAATCGAATAATATTGCTTATCTAAATCCATGCGAGGAATCAATAAAATCAACAAAAAAACCTAATTTTGCGATTCTTGTCTAAACAAAAATAAACAAGAGGACGCATTAAACCAATCCATTACCAAAATTAGCCCAAATGACTTCTTCGGAGATCCGCCAACAGTTCTTAGATTTTTTTCAATCTAAAGGCCATTTAATTGTTCCTTCAGCCCCATTGGTAGCTAAGAATGACCCTACCCTATTATTCAATAATTCAGGTATGGCCCAATTCAAGGATTTTTTCTTGGGTAACGGAACACCTCCTTCGAAACGTATTGCCGACACGCAAAAATGTCTTCGCGTTTCAGGAAAGCATAACGACCTGGAAGATGTAGGATTCGATACCTACCATCATACCATGTTTGAAATGCTTGGTAATTGGTCATTTGGTGATTATTTCAAACAAGAGGCGCTTACATGGTCCTGGGAATTATTGACAGAAGTATTCAAATTACCCAAAGACCGTATCTATGTATCCGTTTTTGAAGGTGATCAAAAAGATGGTGTACCTTTCGATCAAGAAGCTTTCGATATCTGGAAAGCGATCGTGGGTGAAGACCGTATCATCTACGGAAATAAGAAAGATAACTTCTGGGAAATGGGCGAAACAGGCCCATGCGGACCATGCTCAGAAATCCATATTGATTTACGTGATGCAGACGAGGTTGCCAAAGTATCCGGAAAATCCTTAGTCAATGCAGATCATCCGCAAGTCGTTGAGATTTGGAACAATGTATTCATGCAATTTGAGCGTATGTCGGACGGTTCATTAGTTCCACTACCCAATAAACATGTAGACACCGGAATGGGTTTTGAACGTCTTTGCATGGCAATTCAAGGCAAGCAATCGAATTACGATACCGACGTTTTTCAAGGAACGATTCAATATCTTGCTCAAAAAGCAGGCAAGCAATACGGGGATGAAAAATGGGCAGATATCGCATTACGCGTCATTGCTGACCACATTCGTGCCATCGCTTTCTGTATAGCTGATGGCCAGTTGCCATCTAATGCCAAAGCTGGCTATGTTATCCGCCGTATATTACGTCGGGCTGTTCGTTACGGCTATACTTATCTAGGCTTCAAAGAGCCTTTTATGCACGAATTAGTCCCTTTATTGGCCAAGCAATTCACTGGTGTATTTGATGAACTAATTGCCCAAGAAGCATTCGTTGCCAAAGTGATTTACGAAGAAGAGGTATCTTTCTTGCGAACCTTATCCACAGGTCTAATTCGACTTGATAAATTAATGGAAGACTGTTCCGGCAAAATTCTTTCAGGCGATGACGTATTCGAACTGAATGATACCTACGGATTCCCGATAGATTTAACGGCGTTAATTGCACGTGAAAAAGGCATGGATATTGACGAAGCTGGATTCAACAAGGCTTTACAAGAACAAAAAGCACGCTCACGTAAAGATGCAGGAGCAAGTGCCGAAGATTGGATGATTGTCCGTGAAGGAGAAGAAGTTTCATTTGTAGGCTACGATGAAACCCAAACAAACACACAGGTTTTAAAATATCAAAAGATTCAAAATAAAGGTGGCGTACAATATAAAGTTGTCCTAGAAACAACTCCATTCTATGCAGAATCAGGCGGACAGGTAGGTGATACAGGAACCTTGACGTTCAACCCATCTGGGATTACATTACAGGTACTTGACACTAAAAAAGAGAATGACTTAATCGTTCATTTTTTAAGTGATGCGCGCATTGAACAAGTAGCTGGAGATGCAGAGGTGATCGCTCAGATTAATACCCACCGAAGAAGAACAATTACACAAAACCACACAGCAACGCATTTACTACAAGCCGCTTTACAAGAAGTATTAGGTAAGCACGTGGCACAAAAAGGATCCCTCGTCAATGAGGCCTTGTTGCGTTTTGACTTTTCACATTTTCAAAAAGTCACCGACGAAGAAATTCAACAAATTGAACAAATCGTTAATGCCAAAATTGCCGAAAATATTCCTTTAGTGGAAGAACGAAATGTTCCAATCGCACAGGCGAAAGAAAAAGGAGCCATGGCGTTGTTTGGTGAAAAATATGGCGATTTTGTTCGTGTCATTACCTTTGACAAGAACTATTCGGTTGAACTTTGTGGAGGTACACACGTGCCATCAACTGGTGAAATAGGTTTATGTAAAATCATTACGGAAACATCCGTTGCGACGGGTGTTCGTCGGATTGAGGCGATTACGTCCCAACAAGCCTATGCGCTTTTAAGCGAGCAAGAGGCTGTGATTAGTGAATTAAATGCTTTATTAAAGGCTCCTAAAGATTTGGTGAAGGCGGTAGCGAGCTTGATTGAACAAGCGAATAGCTTGCAAAAAACGGTTGCCAACTACCAAGCTAAAGAAATCGGAGGTTTAAAATCTGAGCTAGTTAAACAAATTAGTTCAGCATCAGGAATACCAGCTTTAATCGCTCAGGTAAACGTTCCCAATGCTGACGCCTTGAAAAATGTAGCATTTGATTTGCAAACAGAAGCTGGAAGTTTATTCTGTTTACTCGTAAGTGAAATTGACGGCAAAGCCAGTTTAGCCTTAGCCATTTCGAAAGATTTAGTGGATTCCAAATCACTGAATGCCGGCAACATTGTCCGCGAATTAGCGAAAGAAGTACAAGGTGGCGGTGGTGGACAAGCCTTCTTAGCTACAGCTGGAGGACAAAACCCTGCTGGATTAGCTAAAGTTCTTGAATTAGCGCAAAACTATTTATAGGATGTTCCCATCCATTCCCCTCGTTCCTTTTGCAGAAGTATCTGAACAAATGGATACGTGGGGAAAACTGGGTATACCTTTCCAATTTTTCATCAATTATGATGGTACGCAGGCCTGGGCAGGTTCCAAGCAAGATGCCGAAAAACTAGGTATACAAATTCAAATCCGACAAAAACCAAGTGATAGAGGGCAGTCGGTGTATTTAGTAAAATCTCCCATTTCCCTTGAAACTTATCGGGTCAAATTTGAATATGTCCAACAGGAACTAAAAAAGGGAAACTCGTTTTTGGTTAATTTAACGGCTGAAACACCTATTCAAGTTGATGTGCCTCTGCAAATCATTTTTGATCAAGCACATGCGGCTTACAAAATGAAATGTGCGGAGGAATTCATCGTATTTTCCCCAGAATGCTTTATTCAAATTAAGGATCACAAAATATATAGTTATCCCATGAAGGGGACATCTTCTGTACGATTAAATCCGTCCAAAGACACCTTAATGGCAGATCAAAAAGAACAAGCGGAACACGCCACGATTGTGGACCTAATCCGTAATGATTTAAGTCGGGTGGCCTTCCCCATTCAAGTAGATTCCTATAAATACACGGAACAGGTAAAAACGAACGAGGGTGATTTGTGGCAAATGTCATCGCAAATTTCAGGATTTCTTCTTCCCGAATTACAGGGAAAAATTGGATCTATTTTGCGTGAATTATTACCTGCAGGCTCCATCACAGGAGCTCCAAAAGCCTCTACTATGCAAATCATCGCTGAGGCAGAGCAATATGATCGAGGGTTTTACACAGGAATCATGGGTGAATTTGATGGCCAAAATGTAGATTCTGGCGTCATGATTCGATTTATTGAACATAAATCGGGCCAACTGATTTTCAAAAGTGGCGGTGGAATTACCGTTTTTTCAGAACTTGAAAAAGAATATAACGAACTCATTCAAAAAGTATATCTCCCCTTTTAATATGTTTTCATTTTTAGAAACTATTTGTGTGCAAAA
>CAZUAZ010000037.1:0-3540 GCA_964618445.1 uncultured Aquirufa sp.
TATGGTAGTAAATAAAGAAGTAGGTGTCCTGTTTTCGAAAAACAGGACAAAGTTTTATAAGAGGTGAGAGTTGAGAGGTAAGAAGTGAGAGAAAAAAATAGAGGTAAGAAGTAAGAAGGAAGAAGTGAGATTTAATTCACCTCTCACCTCTTACCTCTTGCCTCTTACCTCTTGCCTCTTACCTCTTACCTCTCACCTCTCACCTCAAATGCTACATACTGATTCCCCCTCTTCGTCCCCAACTTAGTCCCACCACATGCGATGACGATGTATTGTTTACCATTTACTTGATACGTGGCTGGGGTGGCGAAGCCGGCTGCGGGGAGTTTGGTTTTCCAGAGAAGTTGGCCGGTGTGGCGGTTAAAGATTCGAAACATGCCGTCTTTGGTAGCGGCGATGGCTAATAGGCCATTTTCCGTAATGAGTGGACCTCCGTAATTTTCGGTACCTGAATTTAATATGTTTTTTGCAGCTAGGATGGGTTCATCACCGAATGGTATTTTCCACAGGTATTTACCGGTATTCATGTCGATAGCCTGTAAGGTTCCCCAAGGTGGGCTGATGGCAGGTAGTCCCTGACGATCCAAAAACTTATTGTAGCCCGTCATGCGGTAAGGAAGCTCGGGTGTTTTACCTTCGGCAGAAACTACCTCTTTAGGCGTTTCTCCCGCTAAGAAATTGACCAATTCCTCTCGGGCCGCTTTGTCAATTTGTGGGAAACCAGGCATCATTCCCTTGCCTTGCGTGATGATTTGACTCAAAAACACCTTGTTTCTGCGTTTGAATACCTCTGTCAGGTTGGGATAGCCACTGGCTGGATTGCCTTGTAATTTATCTCCATGGCAAGATGCACAATATTGGGTATAAGTTTTTGAGGAGTTTTGGGTAGTCTGTTGGGTTGACACCATCGTAAGCACCCAGGGCATCTCATTGCTGTTAATGTAGACAATACCTCTTTTGGGATCTGCTCCCGCACCGCCCCATTCAGCGCCACCATCGAAACCCGGTAAAATTAAATTGCCTTGCAAGCTAGGAGCGGCATGCCAACCGGTTTCGATTTGGCCTAATTTTTGACGTAGTTCTGATGGATTGGCAGCATATGGATTAATGTCTTTAGCTGTTATTTCGTCCGACTGCCTTGCGTAGGGTTTCGGTAAGGTAGGCATTGGTTGCGTTTTCCATGCATGTTCGCCCATGAGGGTTGAACCTTTTACAGGGCGTTCTACGATGGGGAATAGTGGTTTTCCGGTCACGCGATCGAAGCAAAATACATAGCCTTGTTTGGTGACTTGGACAACGGCATCCACTGGTTTACCACGATGCATGACTGTCATCAAATTAGGCGGGGCTGGTAAATCACGATCCCACATATCATGATGTGTCGTTTGAAAATGCCAAAGCCTTTTACCTGTTCGTGCATCTAAGGCCAACAGGCAATTGGCAAATAAATTACTGCCTTTCCGATTTCCACCATAGAAATCAAATCCGGCGGATCCCGTGGGAACATACAGAATTCCTCTCTTTTCATCCACAGCCATGCCGGCCCAATTATTCGCTGCACCTGTGTACTCATTTTGATAGGCATCTTTCGGGAAGGTCTCATAACCATACTCACCAGGATATGGAATGGTATGAAAGGTCCATGCAACTTTTCCTGTATAAATATCATACGCACGAATATCACCTGGCGCCGCATCAGCTCCTTCGGATAAGCGGAGTGGCATGACAATTAAGTTCTCAAAAACAGTCCCTGGTGTATTGGAAATGATGAATTTGTTTTGTGCAATAGCAGGTAATCCCGTATGTAAATCTACTTTTCCGTGATCGCCAAAGGTGTCGATGGGCTTTCCGGTTTTGGCATCTAGGGCCCAGAGATGTGGGCCAACGGTATAAAGTATACGACCTTTGGCATAACTGACCCCACGGGAAGTACTTGCCCAGTTTTTTAAAGGATCGCCAAAACGCCAGATTTCTTTGCCCGTAGCCGCATCCAAAGCAAATGCCTGCACAGACGCGGAAACCCCATATAAAACACCATCCACAATGATGGGATTCGCCTGCATTTGGCCTGAATCAGGTAAGGAATAAATCCATGCCACTTGCAAATCTTGGACATTTTCAGGTGTGATTTGATTCAATGTGGAGTAATGATTCCGATCCGGACCACCCAAATAGGACGCCCATTGCGTATAATCGGAATTTTTTTGCGTCCAGGCGATGAAGGCAAGGCCAATTGCTAATACGAGGAGTAAACGTAGTTTCATAGGCTTACTGTCCTAGGGGGGCTAAGGACTGTTATTTTAAATTTAGAAATAGATTTGTAGCTTGCTTTCAAATCTAAACCTTA
The DNA here is from genome assembly GCA_964618445.1 of uncultured Aquirufa sp. Lineage (GTDB taxonomy): Bacteria > Bacteroidota > Bacteroidia > Cytophagales > Spirosomataceae > Aquirufa. The sequence goes on from CAZUAZ010000037.1 coordinate 2,348, forward strand.
GAAATTTATGAAAATTCTACTGCAGAAATGTCTTGTTCTTGCCTTTTTTCTCTCGCCCCTTTGGCTAGTCGCACAGATTTCAGTTCAGTCGATTCAGATTGAAAACCAACAAGCCCCCCAGGGAGTAGGTGTGCTACAACCCAGATTTAGTTGGCAATTAAGTTCGCCCAATCGCAACGTGACGCAAAAATCGTATTCGATTCATGTGTTAGCTGGTAAGAAAACGGTGTGGAAATCAGGCAAAGTTGATTCAGATCAATCGCTTTTTATACCGTATGCCGGAGATGAGTTGAAATCAAATCAGGCGTATCAAGTTGCAGTTCAGGTTTGGGATAATCAAGGAAAAGCAAGTAAGGTATTATGGTCGGAATTTAAAACGTCGCTGTTGCGTACGGCCGACTGGAAAGCCAAGTGGATTAGTTCGGGTATTGCTTCCGATTCAGTGGATGGTCGCGTGCCTATTTTGGCAAAATCATTTTTTGCCAAAAAAGAAGTTAAATCAGCACGTTTATTCATCACCGCACGGGGTTTATATGATGCATCTATCAATGGGAAGCGCGTGGGCGATGCCTATTTAAGTCCAGGCTGGACCAGTTACAACAAACATTTACAATTTCAGGTATACGATATTTCAGCCGAAGTGAAGAAAGGTTTAAACCAATTAGACGTTTTGTTGGGGTCTGGATGGTTCCGTACCCGTATTGCTTGGGAGAATAACAAGAATTTTTATGGGACTCAAACGGCGCTATTGAGTCAATTGGAGATTACTTATGCCGACGGGTCTACCGAGTCTGTCATATCAGACAATTCATGGAAGGCGAGTTTAAGTCATATTCTGACCTCGGAAATTTACGATGGAGAGAAGCAGGATACGCGTATTCGGCCGACAACCTGGTCCGCAGTAGTCGAAACTACCGCATCAATGGATGTGCTTCATGCCCAAATTAACGAACCGATGCGCAAGCAAGAGCAACTGAAAGTGGCTAAAGTATTGCGGACTAAATCAGGCAAAACAATTCTTGATTTTGGCCAAAATGTTGTGGGTTGGGTAAAAGTTTCTGTGAAAGGAAAGGCAGGTCAAGCGGTTAAATTATATCATGTAGAAATGCTTGACAAAACTGGTGAACCCTATTTTGCTAATTTACGTTCAGCCAAAGCGCAGGCGGAATATATACTCAATGGCGAACAGCAAG
>CAZUAZ010000037.1:3640-12769 GCA_964618445.1 uncultured Aquirufa sp.
AATTTACGTTCAGCCAAAGCGCAGGCGGAATATATACTCAATGGCGAACAGCAAGTATTAGAGCCTCACTTTACGTTCTTTGGCTTTCGCTATGTTCAGGTGGAGGGAATAGACGTGCAAGCATTAGATTATCAAGCAATTGCCTTGAATTCAGATATGAAGCCTACAGGGACATTTGAGACGAGTAATCCTTTGCTGAATCAGTTGCAATCCAATATTCGTTGGGGCCAAAAGGGTAATTTCTTAGATGTTCCTACAGATTGTCCACAGCGTGATGAGCGTTTGGGATGGACGGGTGATGCGGAGGTTTTCTCCCGTACGGCTGCATTTAACTTTAATGTGAATCAGTTTTTTGCGAAATGGTTGAAAGATGTTGCAGCTGATCAAGCGCCTAATGGGGCGGTTCCATTTGTGATTCCAGATGTGTTAACGCGTACGACAATGGGTAAAGAAAATAGTCAAGCTGGTGCTGCCGGTTGGTCCGATGCCAGCATCATTATTCCATACAATATTTATACTACGTATGGCGATAAGCAGGTGTTGGAAAATCAATACGCCAGCATGAAAGCCTATTTGAATTATGTGCGTGGTGCGGCGAAGAATGATTTATGGAATACGGGTTTCCAATTTGCGGATTGGTTATCGTATCGTGTAGATGATTCCAAAGGGATGATTGGACAGAAGTCGGCCGTCACCGACAACTACCTCGTTGCCCAATGTTTCTATGCTTACAATACGCAATTGATGATTAAAACAGCGCGTATTTTAGGTAAGATGGATGATTACAAAGATTGGGAGCGTTTATTGGAGCGCATCAAAATGCAATTCCAAAAGGAGTTTATGACGGCAAATGGTCGCTTGATTTCAGAGACACAGACAGCTTATATTTTGGCTTTGCAATTTGACATGATTCCGGCTTCGTTGCGTGAGGCGTCACTAGGCCGATTGGTTGCGAATATTGAAAGTTATCAATATCATTTGACGACAGGATTTTTAGGTACACCATTTTTGAATCCTGTCTTAACACGTTTTGGACGTAATGATGTAGCGTATAAATTATTATTACAAGACACCTATCCATCGTGGTTATACCCGATCAAGGTGCATGGCGCAACGACGATTTGGGAGCGTTGGGATTCAATGAAACCAGATTCAACTTTTCAAGATCCGGGCATGACGTCATTTAATCACTATGCGTATGGAGCAATCGGTGATTGGATGTACCGGACTGTCGGAGGAATTGATACCGAGGAATTTGATGGGGCTGGTTATAAGCAAATGGTGATTAAGCCAGAATTAGGTGGAGGATTGAGCTTCGCAAAAACAAGTTTAGAAACACCTTATGGAAAAGTTTCTTCGGATTGGCGATTAGATTCAGGTGTATTTACGCTTACGGTAGAGGTACCGGTCAATACGTCGGCAACAGTTGAGTTGCCCCGGCTAGGCGCTAATCAAATGACTCAAGATGGCGAAATGATTCCAGGTAATCGCATCCGAATCGGATCGGGTAAATATGTATTTACAGTTAAATAAGTAAGGTATGGGTTCTCTTTTAGGTTTATTTTTTCATTCATTAGGTGGTTTCGCCTCGGGTTCTTTTTACATTCCTTATCGGAAGATTCAGGTTTGGTCCTGGGAGAGTGCTTGGATTGTTGGCGGTGTGTTTTCTTGGTTGATTGTTCCTTTACTAGCAGCCTACCTTACGATCCCTGATTTCATGACGATTATCCAGCAGGTTAATTCGGATGTCTTTTTCTGGACGTTTACATTTGGGGTGTTGTGGGGAATTGGCGGTTTAACCTTTGGATTAGCCATGCGGTATTTGGGTATGTCTTTAGGTATGTCGATTGCCCTAAGTTTATGCAGTATCTTCGGCGCTTTGGTTCCTCCGATCTATCGTGAATTTGCGGGAGTGGAAGGCGATACGATTTCGCACATTATTGGAAGCACAGGTGGTCAGGTTGTTTTATTGGGCATTTTAGTCTGCGTTTTCGGTATTTATTTATGTGGTAAAGCGGGGATGATGAAGGAAGGGGAATTGTCGACCGAGCAAAAACAGGAAACGATCAAGGAATTTAGTTTAACTAAAGGTTTGATCGTGGCTACGATTTCAGGCTTGTGCAGTGCTTGTTTTAATTTCGGTATTGAAGCAGGTAAGGACATGGCGGGAGCCGCGGTTGCCAAAGGCTGTGATCCACTGTTTCAAAACAACGTCATTTTTATCGTGGTGCTTTGGGGTGGTTTCTTGACCAACTTCGTGTATTGTATGTATTTGAACTTCTCGAATAGGACCTTTGGTGATTACGTAGATACGCGTGCACCATTGCGGATGAATTATATGTTCGCTGCTGTGGCGGGTACCACCTGGTTTTTGCAGTTCTTTTTTTACGGTATGGGCGAGAGTAAATTAGGGAATGGGGCGAGTTCATGGATTTTACACATGGCTACGATCATTATGACCTCTAATTTCTGGGGATTGTATTTCAAGGAATGGAAAGGTGTTTCGTCGAAAACATTACGGACGGTGATTGCTGGGATTGTCGTTATTTTGATTTCGGTAATTATTGTGGGAGTTGGTAATTCGATTGCCGACTAATCATGCGTGATTTCATTTATATTGATGAGTTTTCCTCCACGCCCAAATATCGGCAGTTGGCCAATTCCATCATCGAAGGCATTCAAGCTGGTAAGATCAAGCAGGGAGATGTGTTGCCTTCCATCAATGAGTTAAGCTTTGAGCATGATATTTCGCGGATTACGGTCGAGAAGGGATATAACTATTTGAAGTCGCTGGGGATCGTGGAATCGGTTCGCGGCAAGGGTTTTTTCGTGTGCGTCGGCGTCGTACCTCCTGATTTTCGTATCTTCTTGTTGTTCAACAAGTTGTCTGTCCACAAAAAAATGATTTATGATTCATTTGTGGCCTCGATGGGACCTAGGGCGGGTATCGACTTTTATATTTACAATAACGATTTTAATCTCTTCAAGCGCATTATCACCAAACGTGAATTAGACTATTCGCACATAGTCATCATCCCGCATTTTATGGAAGGGGATTCTATTGCAGTGGATTTTATCAATTCGTTACCGAAAGAGAAGTTGATTTTGTTAGACAAATTGCTTCCGGGTATTCAGGGTAATTTTGGGGCGGTTTATGAAAATTTCGAACGAGATATTTATGAAACGTTGGTGGAAGCGAAAGAGGCACTAGCTAAATATGCGTCGGTCCAACTCGTTTTTCCACAATCGAGTTATTATCCCAAAGGGATTGTTCGTGGTTTTGAGTTGTTTTGTCGGGACTTTGCCTTTGACTTTTCAGTTACCGAGCAGGTAGAGCCGCGGGACGGTACAGCTTACATCACGGTGATGGAAGATGATTTAATTGTTTTACTTGATCAAATTAGGGCGAAAGGTTTGACCTTAGGGAAAGAAGTAGGGTTGATTTCGTATAATGAAACGCCGATCAAGCGTTTGTTGTTTGATGGGATTTCCACCATTTCAACAGATTTTGTAAAAATGGGTGAATTGGCGGCGGAAATAGTCAAAACGAACGCGAGAACAAAGTTGGCAAATCCATTCGCTTTCATACATCGCGCATCCTTGTAATACGTAGGATTAACCAAATTTTATTTGGTGAAATTCCAATTTGACACCCTTCTTTCTTTGCAAATTCGCAAAAATAATAGCATTTTTGCACCTTAGTTTAATTGAAAGCGCTTAAAAATTTAATATATAAAAATGAGTAACTCCCCTAAAACCTTATTTGATAAAGTATGGGATTCCCATGTGATTCGGAAGATTGAAGATGGCCCAGATGTTTTCTTTATCGACCGTCATTTTATTCATGAAGTAACGAGTCCAGTTGCTTTTTTAGGCCTTGAAACTCGGGGTATCGGTGTTATGTTTCCGGAGCGTACGTTTGCGACTGCAGATCACAATACGCCTACGATTAATCAGCATTTACCTGTTGAAGATGCGTTATCTGCGAATCAATTAAAGCAATTGGCAACTAATTCAGCGAAATACGGTATTTCACATTGGGGATTGGGTGATCCTAAAAATGGAATTGTCCACGTAGTAGGACCTGAAAATGGAATTACATTGCCTGGTTTTACGATTGTATGTGGAGATTCACATACGTCGACACACGGCGCGTTTGGTGCGATTGCTTTCGGTATCGGTACATCAGAAGTTGAGATGGTGCTATCATCGCAATGTATTATGCAGCCTAAGCCGAAGAAGATGCGTATCAACGTAAACGGCCAATTAGGCAAAGGGGTAACGCCAAAAGACGTGGCTTTGTACATTATTTCAAAATTATCTACCTCAGGTGCTACAGGTTACTTCGTAGAATATGCGGGTGATGTATTTGAACATATGACCATGGAAGGTCGCATGACGGTTTGCAACTTAAGTATTGAGATGGGTGCGCGTGGTGGTATGATTGCACCGGACCAAACAACATTTGATTACATCGAAGGTCGTGAATTAGCACCTAAAGGGGCTGATTGGGATACGCAATTAGCGTATTGGAAGACTTTGAAAACAGATGCAGGTGCTTCATTTGATGAAGAAATTACGTTTAATGCAGCTGATATTGAGCCTATGATTACGTATGGTACTAATCCAGGAATGGGTATGGGTATCTCGAAACATATTCCAAAAGCAACGGATGTTGAAGGTGGTGTAGCTACCTATGCGAAGTCATTGGATTATATGGGATTCTCGGAGGATGATGCGATGATCGGCAAGAAAGTGGACTATGTATTTATAGGTTCATGTACCAATGGTCGTATTGAAGACTTTAGAGCATTTGCGTCGATTGTCAAAGGACGTAAAAAAGCAGATCATGTGACGGCTTGGGTTGTTCCGGGTTCGCATATCGTAGAGGCGCAGATTAAAGAAGAAGGTATTTTAGATATTTTAACGGAGGCGGGATTTGTGTTGCGTCAGCCGGGTTGTTCCGCGTGTTTGGCGATGAATGACGATAAGATTCCTGCAGGTAAATATGCGGTAAGTACATCGAATCGTAATTTTGAAGGCCGTCAGGGTCCTGGATCTCGTACGTTATTGGCGAGTCCATTAGTAGCTGCTGCTGCGGCAGTAACGGGGGTTGTGACAGATCCAAGACAATTTTTATAAGAAATAATAAAGAGCAATATGGCTTACGATAGTTTTAGTGTTTTGACAAGTACGGCGGTTCCCATGCCCATTGAGAATGTGGATACTGACCAAATCATCCCAGCTCGTTTCTTAAAAGCAACAGAGCGTAAGGGTTTTGGTGATAATTTATTTAGAGATTGGCGTTACGATAAAAACGATCAGCCAAAGCCAGATTTCGTATTGAATAACCCAACTTATTCAGGTAAAATTCTCGTAGGAGGGAAGAACTTCGGTTCTGGATCTTCTCGTGAGCATGCGGCCTGGGCGATTTACGATTACGGTTTCCGTTGTGTTGTTTCTTCTTTCTTTGCGGACATTTTCCGTGGGAATGCGATCAACGTAGGTATTTTACCTGTCCAAGTATCTCCTGAATTTTTGCATCAAATTTTTGAAGCCATTGAAAAAGATCCTAAATCTGAGTTAGTGGTGGATTTGCCAGCGCAAGCGATAACGATTTCGTCCACTGGTGCTTCGGAATCTTTTGCGATTAATGGGTATAAGAAGCATAATTTATTGAATGGTTTTGATGACATCGATTATTTGCAAGCGATGAAATCTGAAATTGCTGCTTTCGCAGTTAATCGCTAAGCTGATGCGACATATTGAAATCATGGATACCACGCTTCGGGATGGAGAACAAACCAGCGGCGTATCCTTTTCTGCTACCGAAAAACTAACGATTGCTCAATTGTTATTGACTGAATTAAAGGTCGATCGCATTGAGATTGCGTCTGCGCGTGTATCAGAAGGAGAATTTCAAGCAGTTAAAAAAATCACTTCGTGGGCTACGACAGCCGGTTTCTTAGATCGTGTGGAAGTCCTCACGTTTGTTGACGGTGGCACGTCTGTACAATGGATGCTCGATGCCGGGGCCAAAGTAATGAATTTGTTGACCAAAGGATCTTTGAATCATTTGGAGCACCAGTTGAAGAAAACGCCAGAGCAACATTTTGCGGAGATCGAAGAGACGATTCGCTTAGCTATTTCAAAAGGATTGACGGTTAATGTGTACTTGGAGGATTGGAGTAATGGCATGCGAAATTCGAAAGAATATGTCATTCGTTATTTAGATTTTCTAACGCAATTACCTATCAAACGGGTGTTATTGCCCGATACCTTAGGTGTGTTAACGCCTTGGGAGACAGCTGATTATATTAAAGAATTAGTGGGTCGTTTTCCCAATACCCATTTTGATTTTCATGCGCACAATGATTATGATTTAGGTACAGCGAATGCATTAGAAGCTGTCCGAAATGGTGTGCATGGTTTGCATTTGACGGTTAATGGAATGGGAGAACGTGCGGGTAATGCACCTTTAGCTTCTGTCATTGCGGTTTTAAATGATTACCAGAAAGATATCAAAACATCTGTTTGTGAAAAGTCATTATATACCGTTAGTAAGTTGGTTGAATCTTTTTCTGGCTTCCGAATCCCTGTAAACAAGCCGGTGGTAGGCGAAAACGTATTTACCCAAACAGCGGGAATTCATGCGGATGGGGATAAAAAGAACAATCTATATTTTAATGAATTGATGCCGGAGCGTTTTGGCCGTGCGCGTAAATATGCGTTGGGTAAAACATCTGGAAAAGCAAATATTGAGAATAACTTGTCGGCACTAGGCATTCAGTTATCCGACCAAGATTTAAAGAAAGTTACTCAGCGCATCATTGAATTGGGTGACCGGAAAGAGGTTGTTACGCAAGATGATTTGCCTTATATTATTTCGGATGTATTGGATTCTAATACAATTGAAGAACGTGTTCAGGTATTGAATTATGTGTTAACACATTCCAAAGATTTACGTCCTTCCGTGACTCTAAAGATTTCCGTTGCTGGAGAGATATTTGAGGAGCATGCGCAAGGGGATGGTCAATATGATGCTTTTATGCATGCATTGGCTATCATTTTCGAGAAAAAGGGACAGAAATTAGCGCAATTGACAGACTATGCTGTTCGTATTCCACCTGGAGGAGAATCAGATGCGTTGTGCGAGACGATTATTACGTGGTCATTTAATGGGCGCGAGTTAATCACACGTGGCTTAGATAGTGACCAAACTGTGTCTGCCATTAAGGCGACACAAAAAATGTTGAATTTGATTTAATTAATATCATGGCAAAAAAACATATCCTTATAGTTCCAGGTGATGGAATTGGACAAGAAGTTACAGAGGTAGGTAAAAAGGTATTAGAGAAAATTGCGGCCAAATTTGGTCATGATTTTACGTATGATGAGGCGTTAATTGGTCACGTGGCGATTGAGGCGACAGGAGATGCATTACCAGCGGAGACTTTGGAAAAAATGAAGGCTTCGGATGCCGTGTTGTTCGGTGCGGTAGGTCATCCAAAATATGATAATGATCCATCAGCGAAGGTTCGTCCAGAGCAAGGATTGCTGAAGATGCGTAAAGAATTAGGGTTGTACGCGAATTTACGTCCGATCAAATTGTTTGATGAGTTATTATCTGCTTCCAGCATTAAGCCTGAAATCTTACAGGGAGCTGATATTTTGTTTTTCCGTGAATTGACGGGAGATATTTATTTCGGTGAAAAAGGCCGTAAGAACAATGGTGATACGGCTTATGATGTGGCAGAATATAGTCGTTACGAAGTGGAGCGCATCGGTCGCAAGGCATTTGAGGCCGCTCGCACACGGAAGAAGCATTTAGTTTCAGTGGATAAGGCAAACGTGTTGGAGTCTTCGCGTTTATGGCGTGAGGAGATTCAAAAGTTGGCCTTAGAATATCCAGATGTAACCGTTGAATATCAATTTGTGGATGCTACAGCGATGTTGTTAATCAAGGATCCAAAGCGTTTTGACGTGGTGGTTACGGCCAACTTGTTCGGAGATATTTTAACGGATGAGGCGTCTCAGATTGCAGGGTCAATGGGGATGTTGGCCTCCGCATCCATCGGTGATGGCACGGGTGTTTATGAGCCTATTCATGGCTCTGCGCATGATATTACTGGAAAAGGCTTAGCTAATCCAATGGCCTCTGTCTTGTCGGCAGCTTTGTTATTAGACATTTCGTTTGGTATGAAAGCCGAATCGGAAGCGGTAATCAATGCTGTTGATCAAGTATTGAAGAAAGGTTTCCGTACGGGTGACATTGCGGATGCGTCTACGGATAAATCGATGATCTTAGGTACGCATGCGATTGGAGAAGAAATCTTGAAGTTGATTTAATCTTTAAATTTTATTTCTAATTTTAAGGCTTGCGACATATTTCGCAGGCCTTATTTTTTTGTCTATGCGTATTTTATTCTTCCTGCTTATTTCATGCAGTGTTTTTGCCCAACAAACCATTCAGGTGACTGATTTGCTAAAAATTAAAACCGTGGGGAAACCCGCATTTTCGCCGGATGGCAAATCAGTGTTATACACGGTTACTTCGATTGAGGATGACGCAGAGAAGAAGGGCGATTTTGTCTATCAAACACATTTATTCGTGGCAGATTTGGCTACTAAGACGAACCGTCCCTTGACGGCTGGAAAGTTTAGTATTTCTAGTCCTTCTTGGAGTTCGGATGGTCGGAGTATTCTTTTCTCGCGCGATATGGGTTCCAAATCTCAGGCTTATATGTTGTCACTCGCTGGTGGTGAGCCTATGGCGGCCACTAATTTTTCCTCTGGGGTTCAAAACCCTGTTTGGTCAAAGGCTGGTGATGCGTTATTTTTCCAATCTTCGATTTCATTGAAGGATTTTTATACAGATACTACGTGGAATAAAGCGAAGAGTCGGCCATCCTGGACGCTTGAAAAGCCGGGAATTGCAACGGCTAATTATGTACCTCAGGCAAAAGCAAATCCGAACGGGAGTTTAGAAGAGATTCGTGCGTATTTGGCACAAAACGAAAAAGATAAAAAGGCTAAAGTCATTAATCGCCTTCAGTTTCAAGAGGAGACGACTACTTCGGGTGAAATGATGTTATCGGCACTGTTTATGCAGCCGACTACCCCTGGCGC
>CAZUAZ010000037.1:12869-20610 GCA_964618445.1 uncultured Aquirufa sp.
ACGTTTACGAACTCCAAGGGTCAGGTTGTTGACTATTGGGTCATGAAGCCGATTGGCTATGTGGCAGGTAAAAAATATCCATTAGTGACAGAAATTCATGGTGGACCTACGGCTATGTGGGGAACGGGTGAAGCGAGTATGTGGCATGAATTTCAATATTATGCGGCACAAGGCATGGGGATTGTTTATTGTAATCCGCGTGGTAGTGGTGGGTATGGTACACCATTTATGGCCAGTAATGTGAAAGATTGGGGAGCTGGTCCGATGGCCGATGTGATGAAGGCAACAGATTTAGCGATTAAGGAAGGCTGGGCGGATACAACGCGTTTGGCAGTAACGGGTGGCTCGTATGCAGGTTATTTGGTGACTTGGATTGTGGGTCATACAAATCGATTTAAAGTGGCGGCTTCCCAGCGTGGGGTGTATGAGTTGTCCACGTTTTATGGGGAAGGAAACGCATGGCGTTTGGTTCCTAATTATTTTGGTGGGTATCCGTGGGAAAAAGCAACACGTGCTATTTTGGATCGTGAATCGCCTTTGACCTATGTGGCCAATATCAAAACACCGCTAATCATTTTCCATGGTGAAAATGACTTACGTACTGGGGTGATTCAAAGTGAGATGTTATACAAGAGCTTGAAACAATTAGGTCGCGATGTGGAATATGTGCGTCATCCTGGTGCTTCGCATGAAATCACCCGCGCGGGTAATAATCGCCAGCGGATTGATCAGATGTTACGGACCTGGGAGTTTTTTGCTAGATATCTAAAATGATGCGAAGCATCATTTTAGACGCTGGACGTTAGACGCTGGACTCTGGACTTTAGGCCTTAGTTGTCTATTCTTGTTCAATAAAAAAGACGCGAAGTATCGCGTCTATATAATTATACGGTCTAACGTCCAGCGTCCAGCGTCTAACGTCTAATTAAAATACCTCCAATCCTCATTTCCCTTCACCTTCAGTAAAGACTGATAAATCAATTCAATCACCGCTTCCATGTCGCTTTTGGCAATGGTTTCTACGGTGGTGTGCATGTATTTAAGCGGTAATGAGATTAAGGCTGAAGCTACGCCTTCGGTGGCATAGGCGAATGAATCAGTATCTGTTCCTGTGGAGCGTGATACAGCTTGACGTTGGAAATCAATGTTGTTTTCTTTCGCTACATCGATGATGAAATCGCGTACATTATTTTGAACCGCTGGACCATAGCAGATGACTGGGCCTTTTCCGCACGACATATCTCCTTGGATTTTCTTGTTGTACATCGGCGATTGCGTATCATGTGTCACATCCGTAATAAATGCCAAATCTGGTTTTAATCTACGCACGATCATTTCTGCTCCTCGAAGGCCTATTTCCTCTTGAACGGAATTGACTACATAAAGCGTGAAGGGTAATTTGATCTTATTTTCTTTGATTTTTTTGGCTACTTGTGCGATCATGTAACCACCGATGCGGTTGTCAAGGGCACGGCCAACTAAATACTTGCCATTTAATTCGGTCAAACCATCTTCAAATGTTACCACGGTGCCCACATGGATCCCCATTTCTTCGACCTCTTTTTTGTTTGAGGCGCCACAGTCGATGAATATATCATCGATCGTAGGTGCTTTATCTTTAGCGAGATCACGCACGTGGATGGCAGGCCAGCCGAATATTCCTTTAACGATTTTGTCTTTGGTATGAATATTGGCACGCATGGATGGTGCGATTAGTGCATCAGAACCTCCATTTCTGCGTAAAAATAAATAACCGTTATCATCGATGTAATTCACAAACCAGGATATTTCATCGGCATGTGCCTCAATGACTACTTTATAGGGTTGACCAGGATTAATAACACCCACGGCGGTTCCATAGGTATCTATTATTTTATCGTCAATAAAGGGCTTGATGTAATCTAACCAAATCTGTTGGCCCGATGATTCAAAGCCAGTAGGAGAGGCATTATTCAGGTAGGTATATAAAAATTCGTTTGCTGCTTTTGGCATAAGATGTACATGTTGAATGAAGGTGCAAATTACAAAACATGTGTTAAATACTATTTTTGTTATTCGATTTTTTCAGTTCAATTTTACACTGATTTTTATTGTTTAAACGTTTTAAATCGTATTTTTGAAAACTATAATGAGCCAAAGTCATAAAAATATATATTGATGAAGAAAATAGCTGTATTTACATCGGGTGGTGATGCCCCAGGCATGAATGCATGTATTCGTGCGATTGTTCGTGGTGCTGCCTATCATGGTGTTGAAGTTTACGGTATCGTTCGTGGATACAACGGGATGATTAAGGGAGATATCATTCCGCTTAATTCACAATCAGTTAGTAATATTATTCAGCGTGGCGGAACGATCTTAAAGTCCGCACGTTCTAAAGAATTCATGACCTCAGAAGGTCGCCAAAAAGCATACGATCAGTTGAAAGAGAAAGGTATTGAGGGACTTGTAGCCATTGGTGGTAATGGAACATTTACAGGAGCTGAGATCTTTTTTAATGAATTTAAAATTCCTACGGTGGGCGCGCCGGGTACCATCGATAATGATTTATACGGTACTGACTACACGATAGGTTTTGATACGGCTGTGAACACGGCTTTAGATGCCATTGACAAAATTAGAGATACGGCAGATTCACATGACCGTGTCTTTTTTATTGAGGTTATGGGACGTGACTCAGGCTACATTGCGGTTCAATGCGGTATTGCAGGTGGTGCGGAAGCCTTAATGATTCCAGAGAATTTAACGCCTGTTGATGATATCGTTACGATTTTAAATTCAGGCTTCGCTAAGCAAAAATCATCATCCATTGTCATTGTTGCCGAAGGCGACGAAGAAGGAAATGCGCAAATTGTAGCTAAGAAGATTAAAGAAAAAATGGGTAACATGATTGATATTCGTGTGACGACCCTGGGTCATATTCAACGTGGTGGAATTCCTACGGCCTATGATCGTATTCTTGCTTCTCGTTTAGGTTTAGGAGCATTGGAAGGTTTATTGCGCGGAGAGAAAAATGTAATGGCTGGAGTGATTAACAACCAATTGGTGTACACGCCATTCCATGATACGATCACAAAGAAGAAGCCAGTTTCAGAGGATTTGATTCGTATGGTAGATATTCTATCTACTTAGGCATATCCATTCAGCGTGTAAATCACATAGCCGAACATCTCTCGAACCAATTGAGAAAAGCGTGCTAAATGATTTTCAGAAGGCATTAGCCATTTCAGGACACCCATCGGGCTGTCCTTTTTTTTGTGATCTACTGGATAAGCGATGGGGTGTAAGCCCACCTTTTCAAAACAAGCCATGGAGCGGCGCATGTGGGCTGCAGAGGTTATCAATAGAATTGGTTCTTGTGTCTTGTTCAGTATGTCCTGTGTGTAGGTTGCGTTTTCATGCGTATTTCGAGCTTTTTCCTCTTTGATGATGTCTGCCGAATCTACGCCCATGGCGAGCATGAATTTGGCCACCTGAGCTGTTTCACGAATTTCATCCGTGCGTAGTCCTTTGATGCTCGTGTCTCCACCGGTAATGATGATTTTCGATATGATTCCTGATTTGTATAATAAGATTGGTTGAAGCATCCGATCCGCTACTTCGCCTGTATTGATTCGAGCCGTATCTTCTTGAGGTGATTTAATCATTCCTCCTCCGAGGATGACACCGTAGGTAAATTTTTGATTTGGGGATAGTTTCGTTTGAGGTAATTCGTATAGTTGGTACAGTGTATTAACAAAGAATCCATTCGTAAATAGGAGCAACATACCTAAAGCCACATAAAGCATTTTGGTGTTTCTCTTCCAAATTCCGAGGACCAAACTGATTAAAATCCAACTAATTGGTAAAAGTATAAAATCGATAATTTTCGATAGCGTAAAAAACATTGTAAATTTCGTTTCGTAATAAGTTTCAATTTATTCTAATTCTATGAAATTCGTCTTATCCATCAGTCTATTTTTCCTTTCTATTGTAGGTGCTCTTGCTCAAAAAGCGCCTGGTTATGAGATTAAAGGCACGATAAAAGGATTGGAAAATGTAGATGTGTATTTGGCGCATTATTTTGGTTCGAGCCAACAAGTCATTAAGGATACTGCCCGTGCGAATGAGTTAGGGCAGTTTACATTTCAAGGCAAGGAAGCATTACCGAAAGGGTTGTATTTGGTTAGCTTTTCAACCACTAAATATTTGGATTTAATTATTGGCTCAGACCATTTCAGTTTCGAAACGGATACGGTCGACGTGGTGACTAATATGCAAGTGAAGGGTTCTGAGGAGAATGCGGCATTTTACACATTTCAACAAGAAATGAATAAGCAATATCGTGCGATGCAGTCGATGACGGATGCGCAGCAAGCAGAGCTTACGCGTAAACGGATTGCAGCTTATCAAAAAGAATGGATGCTTAAAAACCAATCTTTATTTGTGTCTAAGTTGATTAAAGCCACTTTCGAGCCGGAAATTCCTGCCTACAAGAACCCGGTTAAAAATGCAGTTGACAGTGCAGCTTTGTACAAATACCAATTCACCTACTACAAAAAGCATTATTTCGACAACATCGATTTAAACGATGATCGTTTTATACGTTCTCCTTTTTTACAACGTAAGATTGAAAAGTATTTTGAGGATTTAGTCGTTCAAGAATCAGACTCGATTAGCAAAGATGCTGACGCTCTTTTGGCTAAAATTAAGCAAACGGATGTACGCAAGTACGTTATTTATAAGATTGCGAGTACCTACGAGAACCACAATATTGTGGGTACAGACGGCGCTTTTGTTCACCTAGCGGAGAAATATTACATCGGCGAGCCAAAGCTCTGGGATACCACGACGGTACGCAAAATGAAAGAACGCCTAGCGGTGATTAAACCTTTAATCATCGGTAAGAAGATTCCAGAAATGGTTTTGACGGATCCATCGGGTAAGCGTTTGATGTTGTCCACGATTCCCAATAACTATACCGTGGTCTTCATTTATGATCCGGAGTGTAGTCATTGCAAGGAGGAGACGCCTAAGTTGCAGGCGCAAGAAGCTTTTTTCAAAGAAAAGAATGTGGGTATTTTTGCTGCAAGTATCGTGCGTGACAAGGCACAATGGCAAAAGTTTATTTCAGAGTTTAAAATAGAATCTTGGTATAACGGAATCGATGTGCACTTGAATCCGAAAAGTGGGGTGGAGGAGTATTACACCGACTTTAAAAATACCTTTGATGTCTATGCAACTCCGGTTATTTATGTCTTAGATAAATCTAAACGTATTATTGGAAAGCGTATTCCAGCGGATAAAATTCAAGATTTTATTAATTTCTACGAACGAAAGAAATAGTTATTTCGATTTCTTTTTGACGTATTTCTTGTTGCGGATATTTTTTTTGACGCGGTATTTTTTCTTGTATTTTAAACGCGTTTTTTGGTAGAATTTAGAACTGAATTTGGGTGTGGTTTCAAGTTCTAAGTCATGGTAAGGTATTAACATGACCTCGTTTTCAAATCCGATTACCTTAATTTTTACTTTTGCTAAGCCCACTTTTCGTAGGTTAATCTTCTTAGCAGCAGCTTCAGTTAGATCAATAATTCGGCCTCGTTTGTATGGTCCTCGATCGTTAATGCGAACAATAACAGATTTCTTATTGTAGATATTCGTTACTTCGAGTAAGGTATTGAATGGATAAATTCGATGCGCGGCTGTGTAGGTATTTCGCTTTAATAGCTCTTGATTTGCTGTTTTTTTGGCATAAAAGCTATTCGAATAAAAAGATGCAATTCCATAACTTTCTTCCCCTAGTTCCTGTGCTTGAAGCGCGGGTAAGGGAATAATGAGTAAGCAGAAGATCCATCTATAGTTGACCAAAGCAAATGGGAATAAGCGTCAAAGTTTAGATTTTATTATTGGATTTAAAAATTTTGTAAAAATAATGCCAATTATTGACTCATAAATTGACTCGAATTTTTTGAGTGAATCAGATTATATAGTAGATTTACAAATTGTCAAACCAAAATTTTAGTTTAAAGTGGAAGAAAGAGATAGAGAAGAATTGTTTTCGAAACGAATCCGAGCAGGTAAAAGAACTTATTTTTTTGATGTTAAATCAACACGCTCACAAGACTACTACATCACCATTACCGAAAGTCGTCGCCATCAAAAAGAAGATGGTTTTGTATACGAAAAACACAAGATGTTTCTATACAAAGAGGATTTCGACAAGTTTGTAGAAGGCCTTAACGAAGCTGTTAACCATGTAAAAACAGAATTGATGCCCGATGTAGATTTTGATTCGTTCAAGCGTGACGAAGATGAATTTGGTGGTACAGACCTGAAGTGGGAATAAGAATTTGAATAAATATGAAAAAAGCCTCTGAGTTATCAGGGGCTTTTTGATTTTTAGCCGTACTTTTGTGGCTTCATTTTTTAACTAGATTATGGGATTAACTTGTGGAATTGTCGGATTGCCTAATGTGGGTAAATCTACGTTGTTTAGTGCTATTTCGTCCAACAAAGCTGAAGCGGCTAATTATCCGTTTTGTACGATTGAACCAAATGTCGGTATTGTTACCGTACCAGATGAGCGTTTGAACATCTTAGCTGAATTTGTCAAACCGAATCGTATTTTACCTACCGTGATCGAGTTTACTGATATCGCTGGTTTGGTTAAGGGCGCGTCTACAGGGGCAGGTCTGGGCAATAAGTTTTTAGCCAATATTCGTGAGGTAGATGCCATCATTCATGTGGTGCGTTGTTTTGAAGATGAGAACATTATTCACGTGGAGGGTCGAGTGAATCCGATTTCTGATAAGGAAATTATTGACATGGAATTACAGTTGAAGGACCTTGAGTCTGTAGACAAAAAAATTCAAAAAATAGAGCGTGCAGCTAAGAATGGAGATGCCAAAGCGAAGCAAGAACTTGCGGCGGTCCAACAATTCAAAGCGGCATTAGAAGCAGGTCGTTCGGCAAGAACAGTCGAAATGGATGCGGAATTGCGTGAAACGGCGATAGGTGAATTATGTTTGTTGACCGATAAGCCAGTGATTTATGTTGCCAATGTAGATGAAGATTCAGTAGCTAAGGGAGGCAATGCACACGTGGATGCTTTGCGTTCGAATGTTCAAGCTGAAAATGCAGAGGTCATTGTGATCTGTGCAGCTTTGGAAGCGCAAATTGCAGAAATGGAAGAGGAGGAAGAGCGCGTGATGTTTTTAAATGAATATGGATTATCAGAGTCAGGTCTAAGCAAGTTGATTCGTAGCTCTTATGCCTTATTGAATCTAATTACCTATTTCACGGCGGGTGTCCAAGAGGTTCGTGCGTGGACCATACAAAAAGGTTGGAAAGCACCGCAAGCAGCAGGTGTAATCCACACAGATTTTGAACGTGGATTTATTCGTGCCGAGGTGATTAAAATGGCCGACTACCAAACATATAAAAGCGAAGCGGCTTGTAAAGAGGCGGGTAAACTTAGTGTAGAAGGGAAAGATTATATCGTGCATGACGGTGATATCATGCATTTCCGATTTAACGTTTAACGAATGGAGTTGATCCGTTGAAAGCCTACCAGCGCATCTATGCGTGTTCCAGGCTTTCGATAGTAAACTAAAATGTCGTATTGATTTTCTGTTTGAGCATAATTCCCTTCCAAGTAGTCGGAAGGGTTTTTTGTTTCAAATCGGTAATTATATATTCCTTGTTTTAACAATAGATTGGCCTGATACATACCTGTCGCAGCATTATAGGTCATTTTGTT
>CAZUAZ010000037.1:20710-23308 GCA_964618445.1 uncultured Aquirufa sp.
AATCGATATTCATTCCCCGCAAGCACACTATTTTCTTGATTAAATGCTGGAAAACGAATGGTTCGATCCATGCCATTAATCACAGGTTTAGGCAAGTTTTTTAAGATGAAGTCAGGTTCATTGTTTTTACGGACAAATACGCGCAAGTCATCCTCTGACTGAATCATGAGCCCATCTGGATATTTTAATTGAATTTGAAGGACATGGCTTGTGGCTCGGCTTGCATTGTTTTGGCCGAATTGCACGGTGGCGCCCACCTGTAATTCATTGTCTACGATGGAAAATCGTTGCGTAAATACCGTGTCACGCTTATTGCGGTTCGTATAAACTTGTGCGATGTAATTTCCAGAAACACGCACTTTAGGTAAGGGTACTCGGTAATGTAAATAGGGTACTTTAGTGCCCATAGATGACTTTGCGTCACGTAAAGGGATGTCATTGAAGTCTTGTAAATACTCTATTTCAGAAAGCGAAGACGGTGTCCAATCTGCCTGACACGAAATAATGCGCAGAAAGTATGGGTTTGGTTTTAAGGCTAAATCGTCAAAGGATATAAACCAAGCATCTTGTTGGTGTATGTCAATGACCGGTTGGCTTTGAATATATTGCTGAGGATCTAAATTACCTACATATACCGTCTTGATATGCTCCCGACGGATAGATGAATTTATTTGGGAGAACGCCCAATAGGAGGACAACATTATAAAGCAAATTATTAGCCCTCGTTTCATGTTATCCGATTAGTAGTTCCCAGGAGGCCGTTGTCTCGTCTAATTTCAGTTGCACTTCGTTTCGCTTTAACTCCAAATTTTTCAAATCATCAAACTTGGATGCTTGCGCCAAAGCCGCCATATCATGTTCGATGGTCTCTAATTCATTTTCCAAGGTCATGATTTGAGTTTCTAATTTCTCAATTTCTTTTTCCGTGGATTTTGAT
The DNA here is from genome assembly GCA_964618445.1 of uncultured Aquirufa sp. GTDB lineage: Bacteria > Bacteroidota > Bacteroidia > Cytophagales > Spirosomataceae > Aquirufa. The sequence goes on from CAZUAZ010000037.1 coordinate 21,648, forward strand.
TTAGGTGTAACCTCAACGGGAGCTAGTTCTGGTTTAGGTTTTTCCTTGCTTTTGGCTATGGGTGCTTGTGCACTGGTGCGCGTCGACATCCATGTTTCATATTCGTCAAATGAACCTGGATATTCTTTCACTTCATTATCTTCAATGTACCAGATCTTATTGGCAATATTGGAAACAAAATAACGGTCGTGTGATACGACTACATAGGTTCCTTCATATTGTTGCAAGGCTTGAATTAAAATATTGACCGATTGCATGTCCAAGTGGTTGGTCGGCTCATCGAGCAACAAAAAGTTGGCCTCCGAGATCAATACTTTGGCTAGCGCCACACGTGATTTTTCTCCTCCAGAAAGTACTTTTATCTTCTTGAATACTTCTTCTCCTGAAAATAAAAAACAGCCCAAAACACTGCGCAATTCCATTTCAGTTTTGGTCGTTCCCGTTGACTTAAGTTCTTCCAATAAGGTATTTTCAACTTGTAAACTTTCAAGCTGGTGCTGAGCAAAGAACGATTCGATTACATTGTGACCCGTGCGTCTTTCACCTTCAATCTGTTCAGTACCAGAAATGACGCGCAACAGGGTAGACTTTCCTTTCCCGTTGGCACCTATCAAGGCTATTTTATCGCCTCGATTAATGGTCGCTGAGGTGTTCTTAAGAATTACTTTATCTCCATACGCCTTGGATACATGTTCCAGGAATAGGATAAAACGACCCGGCTGTGTACCAAAGTTGAATTTGAAATTTACCTTCGCTTTTTCATCAATGACATCATCGATGATATCAATGCGATCTAACGCTTTAACACGTGATTGAACTTGTTTTGCTTTCGAAGCTTTAGCTTTAAATCGTTCAATAAACCGTTCTGTTTGACGTATTTGGGCTTGTTGGTTTTCAAAGGCTCCTTTTTGAACCTCATTTCGCAATGCTTTTTCCTCGGTGTAGAACGAGTAATTACCAGGATACAAGGTGATTTTGGCACCGGAAACCTCAGCGATATGATCGATGGTACGATCTAGGAAATAGCGATCGTGTGAAACGACGACAATGGCTCCTTCGTAATCATGAATGTATTTTTCTACCCATTCGATGGATGGTAAATCCAAGTGGTTGGTGGGCTCATCCAGCAATAAAAGCGATGGTTTTTGCAACAATAATTTGGCAAGCATCACACGCATACGCCATCCTCCTGAGAAAAGGCGCAAGGGTCTTGTTAAATCTGCTGTGGTAAAACCTAAGCCTTCTAGAATTTCCTCTGTCTTTGATTGGATGGTATAACCATCAAGTAGTTCAAATTCTTCCTGAAGTTTAGCTAATTGGTCTACATCCTTGTCTTCATAATTTGTTTCCATTTTATGAAGTACTTTGTCGATTAGCTTTTGTAGTTCCAATTGGCGTTCAAAGGCCTGCATGGCAACCTCTAATATGCTATCATCCGTTTGGTAGGACAGTAAATCTTGATTTAAAAAACCAATGGTGCACTCACCAGATTTGGAAATGGTTCCACCATCAGGTGTATATTCGCCAGAAATCAGACGCAATAGGGTAGACTTACCTGTTCCATTTGCGCCGATGAGGCCAATTTTCGCTCTTGGTTTGATGTGAAGATTTGCACCTTCGTAAAGTGCCCGACTACCGAAATAGAAATTTAGATTGGATAT
>CAZUAZ010000038.1:0-22627 GCA_964618445.1 uncultured Aquirufa sp.
CCTTTCCAATACCTCTTGTTCGAATTTTCCATATAATCTTTCTTATTCAGACTAATTTTGAATCTATTGTTTACCTATTAATAATGGCACTTAGAACACTCTAAACCACCAATGTTTTGCACTTTTAATGGAGTCTTGCTATCCTTATTATGAATTTCAACTAACTTATCATAGTAAGCATTCCCCTTCGCGTTTACGTCTGTTTGACGGTGGCAATCGATACACCATCCCATTGTCAACGAAGAACGTTGCTCAACAACTTCCATTTTCTCAATTTCACCGTGGCAGTTTTTACACTCTAATCCACCTACGTTTGTATGTTGCGAGTGGTTGAAATACGCCAAATCCGGCAAGTTGTGTACACGAACCCATTGGATAGGCTCATCATTCTCTAATGCCGTATAAATTTTTTGAATTTCTGGAGATTCACGCTTGATGGCGTTGTGACAGTTCATACAAATGTTCGCTGATGGCACGTTACCACCTTTTCCTGAATACACACCTGTGTGGCAGTAGTTACAGTTGATTTGATATTGACCTGCGTGTAATTTGTGTGAAAATTTAATCGGTTGCTCAGGAGCATATCCTTGGTGGATACCTACACCATAAGCAGCATCAATCGTTGCTTTACCACCTAATAACAAGGCTAACACGAGTATACCCGTTTTTACTGCTGAATTAGCGGCTAATTCTTTTAAGTTAGCTGAAATACGTTGCATCAATGGTGTCTCGGCTGCAGCAGCTGGGTCTTGTGTAATTTTACCTAGCGTATTGACAATAGAAAGTAGTGCGATCAAAACTAAAACCATGATGATTAAAAGTCCCAATAACAAAACTTCCATCATGCCACCTGAACTTTGAGCTGCGGGTGCTGCGGCTCCATCTGCTGCCGGAGCTGCTCCAGCTGCGGGTGCTGCAGGTGCTGCATTCGAAGCATCGATGTAGGCGATGATACCTTTGATTTGATCTTCAGAGAAATTCGGATAAGGTGTCATGGCAGCCTTATTGAATTTATTGTATAAATCGTTTGCATACTTGTCGCCAGAAGCGATAACAGCTTGTGGGTTATGTACCCACTTAACGATCCACTCAATCGGGCGACGCTCACTAATTCCCTTCAGTCCTGGTCCTACTAGAACCTCATCTGTGGATGCGTGACAGGCCGCACAGTTGTTTTTAAACAATGTTTCTCCTTCTGCAGCGTCTTGTGCAAATGTTGAGCCAAATGTGGCGATTAACAGTGTGAAGGATAATAGAAACTTAACGAGAGTGATTTTTTTGGAAAACATAAATATTGATTTTTCTCATTTTAATTCAGTGCGCAAAACTACAATCCGAATTTTTAGGAAACAATTTATTCATAGAGCAATTTTATGTTTTTTTTAAGGTTTTTGGCCTTATTTAGAATTTTTCAAAATAAGCCACGAAAGAAAATGTAATTTTTCTAGAGTAGTTTGTACAAAACAGAGTTGAACAAAAAAACCTTCCACTTCGGAAGGTTTTTTGAGGTTTCGAGCGGATTCGAACCGCTGTAGAAGGTTTTGCAGACCTCTGCCTAGCCACTCGGCCACGAAACCAATGAATTGGGATGCAAAAATAGCTTTTTTTCAGTTAGGAGCAAGGGGAAAGTCAAAAAATAGTAGTAAGTCACTAGTCTACCTCTCACCTCTTACTTCTTACCTCTTACTTCTAACTTAATGTAAAGATGGTTATCTCTGGTGGCATCCCTACGCGTCCCGGATAACCCAAGTACCCAAAGCCCCGATTCACATAAAGTTGCTGGCCATCCTCCTCATACAATCCAGCCCATTGTTTATATATGTACTTAGCGGGTGACCATTTTTCAAACCCAGGTATTTGTACACCAAACTGAGCCCCATGGGTGTGTCCAGCAAAAGCCACATCGATTGATTTAAATTTGGCATTTTTTGTTACCTCAGCATTCCAGTGCGTCGGATCGTGCGATAATAATAATTTGGTCGCAGCGTCCTCTGTTCCGGTAAATGCTTTGGTTAAATTGCCATACCAAGGGAACCGACCGATACCTATGTTTTGGACGCCTATGATTGCCAACTGTTCACCTGATTCCGTGATGATGTGATTTTCATCCATCAGTAGATTCCAACCCATCAGTTCGTGCGCTTTCATCAAGTCTTGTAGGTTTTTCTTTTTAGCCCCTGGGGTTTTCCATTTGACATAATCACCATAATCGTGATTCCCCAAAGTGCTGAAAACGCCATAAGGCGCTTTGATTTTAGAAAACATAGCGAAATAATCCGTTACTTCTTTTGCTTCATTATTGACCAAATCGCCAGTAAAAAATGCTATATCGGGGTTTTCGCGCATTAACATCTCCACACCGCCTTGAACGGCTGTCTTATTAAAAAAGCTCCCCGAATGGATGTCTGAAACCTGAGCAATGCGCATGCCCCTAAACTCTTTAGGAAGTTTTGGGATCTTTAAACTGACTTTTTCAATGCGGTAATCATGCGCACCAGATAAAATACCAAAGGCAAATGTGGCTGCTGGTACCGCTCCAACGGCTAATGCTGCTTGGGAAAGGAATTCATGGCGACTAATCGCGCTCGGATCTTTTTTGCGAATCTTTTTCGTGCCCCAGCGGAAAAAGCGGGTGATGTCTTCCAATAATAAAAAGATGATGATGGATAATTTAGTAAAGACCGATATCATGACGATCGACATGAATGTAAGGCGAATTTCATTTTTCCAAGCATGTAAAGGCAACATGTTGTAGGAAATAATCCCGAGAATAATAAAGACTGTAAATCCCCAGAAGATAAATTTAGCCGTTTGTTGCATGCGCGTACTCGTATTTTTGAAGGCAGTCTTTACCGCCATCCACACATAATAATCCAACGAAATAAGCACTAACGTGATAAAAAGCACAGAAAATATTTTATTCATGGGTTCTAAACTATCTTTGCGATTCAATTGTTCCAAAGGTGCAAAATTATATGAAAAAGAAGATAAGTATTTACGGAGGCGGTTGGGTAGGCGCACCATTGGCATTTAAACTAGCTCTAGCGGATTTTGATGTTGTCGTTTCTGCATCACAAGTCCATGCACAAGCCAAACACCCCCACGTACATGTGGTAGATTTTCGTGCGAATGAAGAAACAACCGAAAGCGATTGGGCACAAATGAATCAATCAGCGATTCAAATTTGGGCTATTCCCCCACGTCGCAAGAAGAATTCGGAGGAACAATATTTGCGAATCCTACATGATTGGGTCAGCGTTCTTGATCCCCAAAAGGTGGAGAAAATCATCTTTTTATCTTCCACCTCCGTCTATGCAAACGTATCAGCAATCGTAGATGAAACCGCCGAAATCAATTCCACAACATTAATGGCCCAAGCTGAAGCAATTGTTTCAGCATCTCCAATTAAGTCAATTATCCTACGTTTAGGTGGTTTAATGGGTGGTGATCGTTTTGTGGCTAAATATTTTTCCAATAAACGAAATGATGGGGCTAATTGCCCAGTCAATTATGTGCATAAAGACGACGTAGTTAATCTCATTGCGCTAACAACAGAGAAAATTCAATCCGGGGTTTATAACATTGTTGCTCCAGAACATCCAACTAAACAGGATGTGGGGATGAATGATTGCGAAAAACGCGGAATGAATCCAGGGTATTGGGATTCAAGCCAACCGTGTTTAGGGGGGAAAATTGTATCAGGAGATAAAATCGTTGAAGAATTGAGTTACGAATTCAAATGGCCTGACCCGATGGAATTTTAAAATTTCATCACGGTCTCTAACCTCTCATCTCTCACCTCTTACTTCTCACCTCTCAACTCACTCAACGCGAGCCATGCCATTAACCCCGGTCCAATGGCCAATGCTTTTTCATCTATGTCAAACGTGGGTGTATGTACGCCACTTGTGATACCGCGCGCTTCATTCCGTATACCAAGTCTATAAAAACAAGCATCCACATGGTGCGTGTAGAAAGCAAAATCTTCACCTGCCATCCATAGGTCCAAATCCACCACATTTTCAGCACCCATATACTCGATCGCTGCACGTTTCGCTTTCCTCGTTAATTCGGGGTTGTTTTGTAAAAACGGGTAACCTTTTAATACATCAAAAACGGCTGATCCTCCCATGGCGTCCGCGATTCCTTCGGCTAACTTTTTCATCTTCTCCAAACCTTCCGCCCGCCAAGTTTCATCCATTGCCCGGAATGTACCCGCGATATTCACTTCATCTGGAATGACATTCGTTGCGCCTAAGCCTTCGATTTTTCCAAAGGTTAATACAGAGGGTAATTTGGGGTTTTTATTGCGTGAAATAATTTGTTGCATCGCCACAATGATATGTGATGCGATGACAATTGGATCTATGCAAGCATCCGGCATGGCTCCATGACCACCCTTTCCAATGACTTTAATGTATATTTCATCCGTGCTCGCCATGTACATCCCTTCCCGAAACCCAATTTTACCTACCGGAACGTTAGTTGCTACATGTTGGCCAAAAATGCTCACCGGCTTCGGATTTTCTAACACGCCTTCCTGAATCATAATGCTCGCGCCACCTGGTGCTTTTTCTTCCGCAGGTTGAAAAATCAACTTGACCGTTCCTTCAAATTCCTCTTTGATGGATTGCAAAATACGTGCTGTGCCCAGCAAAGATGATGTGTGCACATCATGACCACATGCATGCATGACGCCTGGATTTTGAGATTTGTAAGGCACATCATTTGTTTCCAAAATCGGAAGCGCATCCATATCGGCTCGCAACGCAACTACCCGACTACTTGGGTTTTTCCCTTCAATCAAAGCCACCAATCCCGTATTCGCTAGTGGCGTACTCGCAATACCCATATTGGCTAATTGCTTTTGGACATACGCTTGTGTTTCAAATTCTTGAAAAGACAATTCGGGATGTTGGTGAATGTGGTGCCTATACGCAACTGTTTCAGTCGTGTGCGCAGCTGCTAAGGATTTGATCTTTTCGATTATTGAAGGCATCAGAAAATATTTATTTTGACAAAAGTACAAAATGTGGCTTAAATAGCCCTAAATCGAAATGAGAGCGACCTTAATTATTTTGTGGCAAGCCCTTGTCAATCAGGTTATTATTTTTTTTAACTTTAAAGCATGTGCTACTGAATGCAATAATTTTTCTCCCAATGAGTCAAAAAGTATTAGTCCTTAATCAAGATTATAGTGCCTTGACCATTTGCTCAATGCCCAAGGCTTTTTTGCTTGTCTATCTCAATAAAGCGGAATTGATTGCAGAATCAACTTCTGAAAAACTCCACTCCATTCACCAAACATTTCCCTATCCATCGGTCATTCGACTGAATCGATATGTGTATTTTCCGTATAAAGGGGTGGTGTTAAGCCGACAAAACATCTTCAAGCGTGACGGAAATCAATGCCAGTATTGTGGTTCGGGAGACCATTTGACATTAGACCATGTTATTCCTAAATCACGCCAAGGGCGTACCTCATGGGATAATTTAATCACGGCTTGTAAATATTGTAACTCCAAAAAAGGGCACATGACTCCTGAAGAAGCAGGCATGCGTTTATTGCGCCAGCCATTCAAGCCATCATTTGTTATGTTTTTGCGAAATTTTTCCGGAATTTTGAATCAACAATGGCTCCCCTTTGTTGGATCTAAGACTGAACCCATTTATTAATGTTAAAAATCTCGTTTATTGGTGCAGGTCATGTGGCCTGGCACCTTTCGCAGGCTCTTGAAAATGCTGGGCATAGTGTTCAAGAAGTATTTAGTCGGAACCCTGCCAAAGCAAAGGATGTCGTTTCCTATTTATATAATGCCCAAGTACAAGAACATTTAGACTTTTCGGAATCTACCTCCACCGTTTTTTTTCTTTGCATCCCGGAGTCGGCATATGCGTTAGTATTGCCTGAGCTACTCCTCCCCAAATATGCCACCCTGATATTAGTTGCCGGAACAACTTCGCTTCCAGAGGCGATGATTCAATATGACCCGCTTCGCGAGAGTACCAATCAGTTAGGCGTGTTTTTTCCAGTCCAACATCTTCAAGCGGAACGTAAAATTAATTTAAGTCACACCCCCATTTGCATTGAGGTATTGGTGGAGGAAACGGAGGCGCTGTTAGTGCATTTAGCCAAAGACATCTCAGATTCCCTTTACTTAGTGAATGGAGAGGAGCGAAAACGTATTCACTTAGCCATGTTGATGGCAGGAGTTTTTACCCAACAGTTGTGGTTGCAAGCACAGGCCTTATTGGAATCCATTGAATTGGATAAGCAATTGATTCAAGGCTTATTGCAAAATTACATGCAGGCGTTTTTTGCCAATCAAGTTTTGGCTTCGAATCAAGAATCAGCGAAGCTTCAAGATACGCGCATCAGTTTAGATCATCAATCCTTACTCGAGAAACCTGAAATGCGGGAGATTTACCGCAATATGGTGGAATTGGTTCGACAAAAAACTATTTAATCAGCTTGCGATCCATTTTTTGGATGACTTGGACTTTACTAAATCCAATCATAACAAGCTGATTTTTTGCCGTTGGGTAGATGTAATATAAACTGTCTCCTGCGACATTTTTTTGAATACTTGGCGGAACTTCTTGATTCAAGGATTGGCTATATTTGAGCGCATCTAACACCTGTTGAATTTTAGCGTCTTTTACTTGTCTACGCAATGATTGTGCATCGCCCTGTAGGTATCTTACAGCATATTGGGAACGTAGCGCTGTATCCAAAGGCTTTGTTTGCATTTGTTGCCCCCACTCATCTACTTGATTAACAATTTCTTGAGGCAGCACACGTTTGACTTGCCTCTCTTTTAGTTCTTTAGCGGCTGCAGTTGTATCAATACGGGTTGAAAAATCGCATTGTACGAACAAAAATAGGATGCCAATTAGGTAGCTGTTTTTCATGTTGAAAAATGTAAAGCACAAAGGTATTCATTAATTGGTTATCTTTGCGCAGATTTTTAACCCCACAGAAGACATGCTGGAGCAGCTAGAAGCCATCCGAGAGAGATTCCTTGAAGTAGAACAACAGATTGCGATGCCGGAAATCGTTTCCGATTTAAAGAAATTCAAAACGTTAAGTAAGGAGTACAAAGACCTGCAAAAAATAGTTGATCAATACATCACCTACCAAAATTTGTTGAAGTCAATCGACGAGGCGAAGTCGGTGATCGCCACCGAAAAGGATGAGGATTTTCGCGATATGGCGAAAGCAGAATTGGAGGAATTGGTTCCTCAGGAGAAAGAGATGCAAGAGGTGTTGAAGGAATTATTAATTCCGCGTGACCCGAACGATTCTAAAGATTGTATTTTGGAAATCCGGGGTGGTACAGGTGGAGACGAAGCATCTATTTTTGCTGGAGATTTATTTCGAATGTATCAGCGCTTTGCTGAAAAACAAGGTTGGACGTTCCAAATCATGGATTTCACCGACGGTACAGCGGGAGGTTATAAAGAAATCATTATCTCCGTTCAAGGGGAAGATGTATATGCCAAATTGAAATTTGAATCTGGTGTTCACCGCGTGCAACGTGTTCCGGCAACAGAGTCTGCAGGGCGCATTCATACCTCAGCTGCTACCGTGGCTGTGATGCCAGAAGCCGATGAGGTTGATGTGCAAATCAACATGAACGACATTCGTAAAGATACATTCTGTTCTTCTGGCGCAGGTGGACAATCTGTCAATACCACATATTCTGCCGTGCGTGTGACGCACATTCCTTCCGGATTAGTGGTTCAATGTCAAGATGAGCGTTCGCAAATCAAGAACTTTGACAAAGCGATGACGGTATTACGTTCTCGTCTATATGAAATCGAATTAGCTAAACGCAACGCGGAGATTGCCGGTAGTCGGAAATCGATGGTTGGCTCCGGTGACCGTTCTGATAAGATTAGAACTTATAATTACCCACAAGGGCGTGTGACGGATCACCGGATTGGATTGACTGTTTACAATTTGCCAACTGTCATGGACGGCGAAATTGCCGAGTTTATCGAGCAATTGCGTATCGCGGAAAACGCGGAGCGTTTGACGGAAGGAGCGGTTTAGATATGTTTCTTTGGCAAAGCTTGAGGCATTGCCAAAGTTTGAGGCCGTCATGGTCGCCGATAATTCTAAGCCTTTTCCAACTTAAATTCAAATGTAGTCCCTTTGTTTTCAGCTGAATGAACGGTGATTTTTCCGTTGTGCGCCTGAACGATGTGTTTCACGATGGAAAGTCCTAATCCGGTTCCTCCTGAATTTTTTGCTCGACTTTTATCGATGCGGTAGAATCGTTCAAAAATGCGATGTAAATGTTCACTGGCAATACCTGGGCCGTTATCAATCACAGAGATTTGAACCACCTTCTTTTTCTCGGTTAACATCACGGTTACCGCTCCGTTTTCCTTGCCATATTTGATGGCATTTACTACCAAATTTAGAATTACTTGAGAAATTCGTAACATATCCGCCTTTACATAGACGGGAATTGCGGGTGCTTCAAGTGTTAGGGTTACCCCCCGCTTTCTGGCCTTTGCCTCTACCTGTTCGAAGATTTCCTCCACCAGCGCGCGCAAGTTCATCTTCTTTTTCTCAATCTTGATCGCCCCGGTTTCTATCTGTGAAACGGTTAATAAATCTTGTACCAAATTGTCCAAGCCATCCAAACTCTTGGCAGCTTTTTCTAAAAATTTAGAGCGAATTTCTACGTCTTCGTCTGGGTTGTCCAATAAGGTGTGTACAAATCCTTGTGCTGCAAAAATGGGGGTTTTGAGCTCATGTGATACATCCGCTAGGAACTCCTGGCGGTATTTTGCTGCTTTTTTAAGTTCGAATACCTCATCCTCTTTTGAGGTTACATAGGTATTTAATTCCTTTTTTAAGAGTTCTATGGGGTTAGTCTTTTCGACTAATTGCTTGCGCGGGGTGATCGAAAAATCCTTCTTTTTGATTTGCTTAATCCGGTCATATAATTGATTGACCTCCTGAAACACTAAATAGTCCAGGGCAAAATAGATTAAGATTGAGCCGAAAATAAAGCAACTTATGAAGCTAATGACTAAAATCGTTAAGTCGCTCGAAGGCAAAAAGGATATAAATGCCGTCGTTACACCTGAAATAAAAAATGATAAAACGACGGAAAGATATCTGGGCTGTAACATGTTCGAATTTACAGATTAAATTTTAAAATGTTGTACCTTTGCGCTTTGAATAGATCTTATGGACTTAAATCTGCTTACGGCAATCTCACCTGTTGATGGTCGTTATCGTCGCCAAACACAATCACTCGCACCATATTTTTCTGAGTTTGGGTTAATCCAATACCGCGTTCGTGTGGAAATTGAATATTTCATCGCATTGTGTGAAATTCCATTAGCTCCATTAGCGAGTTTCCCTAAGGAACATTTTGCCGCTTTGCGTGCGATGTATACTAATTTCTCGGAAGCAGATGCCCAATGGATTAAGGAGACTGAAAAAGTAACCAACCACGACGTTAAGGCCGTTGAGTATTTCATCAAAGATCGCATGTTAGCCCTTCCAGGTGACTTAACTCCTTATGTGGAGTTTATTCACTTTGGTCTAACCTCACAAGATATTAATAACACAGCGATTCCGCTTTCTATTGCGGAGGCTCACCAGCAAGTGATTCTGCCTGCATACCAAGCGGTTGTTTCGATTTTAGATGCGTATGCGACTGAGTGGAAAGAGATTCCATTGTTGGCGCATACACATGGCCAACCGGCTTCCCCAACCCGCTTAGGTAAGGAAATCAAGGTTTTTGTTGAACGTTTAAATCGCCAATTGGACTTGTTGGCGCAAGTCCCATTCACAGGGAAATTTGGTGGTGCTACAGGAAATTTCAATGCGCATCAGGTTTCATTTCCGGAGATAAATTGGCCGGAATTTGCAGCAAAATTGCATGCAAATCTAGGAATCACCCGTTCGAAGTACACGACACAAATTGAGCATTACGATAATTTAGCCGCCTATTTTGATGGCTTAAAGCGTTTGGATACCATTTTGATTGACTTGTCACGTGATATTTGGCAGTATATATCGATGGGTTATTTTAAGCAAAAAATCAAAGCTGGGGAAATCGGATCATCTGCGATGCCTCATAAAGTTAACCCCATCGATTTTGAAAATGCCGAAGGAAACTTAGCTATGGCCAATGCCTTCTTTGAATTCTTAGCAGCTAAATTACCGATCTCACGTCTGCAACGCGATTTGACAGATTCGACAGTGCTTCGTAATGTGGGAACGCCACTGGCACATGTGGTGATTTCTTTGAATTCATTGCAACGCGGCTTAGGGAAATTGGAGTTGAATATTAGCAAAATCCAACAAGACTTAGAGGATAACTGGGTAGTCATTGCGGAGGCGATTCAAACGGTCTTGCGACGCGAGGCATTCCCGAAACCATACGAGGCATTGAAAGATTTGACACGTCACCATGGAAAAATTGACCAGACAGTTTTCCATAATTTCATTGATGGGCTGGCCGTTTCAGATGCCATTAAAGCTGAATTGAAATTAATTAGCCCATTTAATTTCGTAGGCCGCGACGAAAACTAAACTTTACACGTAACTCCTCCGGACTTTTTTCCTCCGGACTATTGGACTATTTCTTATGAACCACCGCCTCATGCATATCGCCCTTGTGGTCGCCGATTATGACGAAGCGATCGCTTGGTATACCGAAAAACTTGGTTTCACTTTGATTGAAGATACGCGTTTGAGCGATGTGAAACGTTGGGTTTTAGTGCAGCCATCGGGGGAGGGTTCATGCCAATTGTTGTTAGCTAAAGCAGCTACTGACGAACAGCGCTCTCGCGTAGGGAATCAAACTGGCGGTCGTGTATTCTTGTTTTTACATACAGATGACTTCGAAAAAGACCATCAAAATTTGATGAAGCACAACATTAAAATTGTCCGCGGCCCAGTGGTCGAAGAATATGGTAAAGTGCTCGTATTCGAGGATTTATACGGAAATTTGTGGGATTTAATTGGCTAAAATTTTGAATTAAGAGATTTCAGTTTACATTTGCATCAAATAAATACCAAAATGACAAAAGCAGCATACAACAAAAACTGGTGGCAAGGCTAATAATTCCTTGAACAGTTTTGCTGTGTGTACATGATATGTTTACCAAAGGCTTGCTGTTCTCAGTAAGCCTTTTTTAATTTTGTCCCTAGAAAACATGTCTATAATACAAATTCGAACTGCTAGAAAAACCCTGTTGGCTGACACCCTCACGCCAATCGGCATTTTCATGAAGATTCGTAAAAACTTCAAGAATTCCGTTATCCTTGAATCCGCTGATTACCACGGCCGGGAACACGGATTTTCCCATATTGCCTTTGACCCCATTGCTTCTTTTGAACTAACGGATTCCAAGGTAACGCAAACATTTCCCGACGGGTCCACAGAAAAGTTTTCATTGGAAAACCGCCGTGACGCCATACAAGCGCTCAAAGCGTTTGCGGATCGATTTGGTTTTCAAAAAGAAAAAGGGGATTCGCCCATGGCGAATGGCTTGTTTGGCCATATTTCATACGATGCGGTAACCTACTTTGAGGATATCGAAATCCAAGCCAAGAATCCTGAAACGGAGATTCCGTCTATTCGCTATTTTGTATATCGCTATGTGGTTGCGGTCAACCATTTTAATAATCAAATGTCGCTCTATGCGCACAGTTATGACGGTTCGGAGCCTTCGTTTGATACGATTACGTATTTGCTGAACATGCCGCATTACGATTCTGAGCGCTTCGAATTAGTTGGGGAGGAAACAAGTAACTTGACAGATCCACAAGTAAAAGAGATTGTGGAAACCTGTATCAAACATTGTTTACGTGGGGATGTTTTCCAAATTGTCCCATCGCGTCGTTTTGCACAAGGATTTAAAGGGGATGATTTCCAAGTGTACAGAGCTTTACGCTCCGTGAACCCTTCTCCCTATTTGTTTTATTTTGATTATGAACAATATCGCATTTTAGGCGCCTCGCCAGAAAAGCAAATCAAAATCGAGGGAGATATCGCAGAGATTCATCCGATCGCGGGTACATTTAGGCGTTCAGGTGATGATGCACGTGATGCGGAATTAGCCCAAGAATTATTGGCAGATCCCAAAGAAACGGCTGAACATGTGATGCTCGTCGACCTCGCGCGCAATGATTTGAGCCGCAGTGCGGATCAGGTCAAAGTGGAAACCTTCAAGGAGGTTCAATTTTTCTCTCATGTAATTCACCTCGTTTCCAAGGTGACGGGTCGTTTACAAAAAGGAGTTAATCCGTTGCAATTAGTGGCGGATACGTTTCCTGCGGGAACCTTGAGTGGTGCGCCTAAGCACAATGCCATGACGATTATAAATCGGTTGGAGCCAACCAACCGTGCCATTTATGGCGGAGCGATCGGATTCATGGATTTTCAAGGAAACTTCAATCATGCGATTGCCATTCGTACGTTCTTGAGTAAAGGCAACACACTTTATTTCCAAGCAGGGATGGGGGTCGTTGCCAAATCCGTCGTAGCCAGTGAAATGCAAGAGATACACAATAAATTAGCAGCTTTGCGTCGCGCATTGGAAGTTGCCTCCACTTTAAGCTAAGCCGATATGAAGAACGTTTTGGTACTCGATAATTATGATTCCTTTGTATATAATTTAGTTTACTTACTAAAGGAACTGGGCGCGCACGTAGATGTGTTTCGCAATGATAAGATAACATTAGAGGAGGTTGGTAACTACGATCAAATCCTATTATCCCCAGGTCCTGGCATTCCCTCTGAGGCCGGAATCATGATGGATTTATTGAAGGAGTATAAGTCGACAAAAAAGATTTTAGGGGTTTGCCTAGGTCATCAGGCGATTGCAGAGGCCTTTGGTTCGGAACTGCAAAATATGGGAGAAGTACTACACGGGGTAACCACCGAGTGCCAGGTACTCGACCCTGCAGAACGCATGTTTTTGGACATTCCAGCCCGTTTTGAGGTCTGCAGGTACCATTCCTGGACCGTAATTCCAGGTTCGATGCCAAGTGATTTAAAGATGACAGCACAGGATGATAAAGGGTATGTGCTGGCGGAGGCGCACCAGCGATTCGATGTGCGTGGGGTGCAATTTCATCCCGAGGCGTATTTGACGCAACATGGTTTACAAATGATTAAAAATTGGTTAAAATAAATATGAAAAAGGTTCTAGAAAGAAGAGTGAATGGAGAGGCGTTGTCAGAACAAGAGGCGCGTGAAGTGATGCTGGAAATCGGGAATGGCGGAGTTAATCCAAGCCAAATTGCCGCATTTTTGTCATCCTATTGGTATCATCCGATTCAAGTACAAGAATTAAAGGGATTTGTTTCTGCCATGCTTGAGCTTGCCGTGACGATTGATTTGTCGGAGTTCGATGCCATGGATGTGTGTGGCACAGGTGGAGATGGAAAGGATACATTTAACATCAGTACGACTTCTTCATTTATCATCGTAGGTGCAGGGCAAAAAATTGCCAAACACGGCAATCACGGGGTGTCTTCCTCGGTGGGATCTTCAACAGTTTTAGAATTTTTGGGATTGAAATTTAACAATGACCCGAAGGTCTTAAAGCGTAAAATGGAGACATCAGGGATGTGTTTTTTACATGCACCTTTATTCCATCCAGCGATGCGTTTCGTAGGCCCGATTCGAAAAGAGTTAGGAATGAAGACCTTCTTTAATTTGTTGGGACCTCTGTTGAATCCGGCAAATGTCAGTAAGCAATTAACAGGAGTGTATTCGCCCGAAGTGTTCAATTTATATGCGGGATTCTTTAAGGATTCGAGTAAGAAGTATGGGATTGTTTTTGCGGAGGATGGCTATGATGAGATTTCGTTGACTTCCAATTTTCGGTTGGAAACAAATGCGGGCCGACAAGTTTATGCGCCTTCAGATTTAGGTTGTGAATATGTCCAACAATCTGAGTTGTTCGGTGGGGCGAATGTAGAGGAGTCGGCCAATATGTTATATAAGATTTTACAGCGGGAAGGTACACCGGCACAAACGAACGCCGTGCTTGCGAATGCAGGTGCAGCGTTATGGGTTGCGGAGAAAGCGCCGTCATTAACCGATGGTTTTGCCATGGCAAAAGAGTCGTTGGAAAGTGGAAAAGCTTTTCAGGTATTCAAGAAGTTTATAATGGATTAAGTCGCGTTTAACGATATCAAGATGAGTATTTTAGATCAAATCATTGCCACCAAACGAGCGGAAGTCGCCGCTGCCAAAGCGCGCGTTTCTATCGCCGCACTGGAAAAGCAAGGCTATTTTGCCCGTGCTTGTCACTCGTTGGCCATGTCTTTGGTCCAACCTGCTTCTACGGGTATCATTGCGGAATTTAAACGTAAGTCTCCTTCCAAAGGCATCATCAATGATTCCATGGGAGTAGACGAAGTGACTAGCGGATATGTCAAAGCCGGGGCAGCATGCTTGTCGGTGCTTACAGATACACCGTATTTTGGTGGTACGTATGCCGACTTTGATCTGGCACGTCGGACAAATCCGAACACGCCTATTTTACGAAAGGACTTCATGATCGACGCATACCAAATTATTGAAGCGAAATCGATGGGTGCGGATGTAGTTTTGTTGATCGCTGCTGCATTAAGCCCGCTGGAAATCAAAACATTAGGTTCGCTAGCGCGTTCATTAGGTATGGAAACCTTACTCGAGGTGCACGACCAAGCCGAATTGGATCGCTCTTTGGGTGATTTTATTTCTGTGGTGGGTGTAAATAACCGAAACCTAAAGAATTTTTCCGAGCAAAATGTAGAGGCATCTAAAGTCTTGGCGGATAAGATTCCGGCGCAATTTGTCAAAGTTTCAGAGAGCTGTATTTCAGGCCCTGAGATCATTACAGAATTGAAAGGTTATGGATATCGTGGATTTTTGATCGGAGAAAGTTTTATGAAAACAAGTAATCCGGGTCAGGCATTAACTGATTTCTTAAAGCAATAAACATGAAGTGGAAGGTTTGTGGCATGCGGGATTTGAATAACATCGAGGCGGTGGCTGCATGCGAACCGGATTTTATGGGATTCATTTGGGTATCAAAATCTCCACGCTATGTGGGGGAGGATTTTGTCATCCCGAATTTGCCAGCCAAGACCAGGGCAGTTGGTGTTTTTGTGAATGAATCCACTGCCAATATACTTGACTTGTCAAAAAAGGCGGGATTTCAAGTCGTGCAATTGCATGGGGATGAAGGCCAAGAGGTCATAGATGAGTTGCAAGCGGCAGGGTTGCTTGTCATCAAAGCAATTAGCGTGGCCACTGACGACGATATGAAAGGGCTAAATTTGAGCCCTGATTTTTATTTGTTTGACACGAAAAAAGGCACCCAAGTAGGTGGAACGGGAGAGCAGTTTGATTGGTCTATACTTGCAGCATATAAACTCGATATTCCGTATTTTTTAGCAGGTGGTTTAGACGAGGCGAGTATCAAAGAAGCGAAGCAATTACCGGGCTTATATGCCCTAGATTTTAATAGTAAATTGGAGCTGAGCCCTGGGTTAAAGGACTTAGCTAAGGTGAAGGATATAATGGAAAATATATGAAACAGTCATTTCAAGTTGACGAGCGCGGATATTACGGGGATTTTGGCGGAGCCTTTATTCCAGAAATGTTGTATCCGAATGTGGAGGAGTTGCGAAGCCGGTATATGGATATTATGGCGGAACCTGATTTTCAAAAAGAATTTCAGGATTTGTTGAAGGACTTTGTAGGCCGACCGACCCCTTTGTTTAAGGCGGAGCGATTATCGGCTAAATACAAAACGAACATCTACCTTAAGCGGGAGGATTTATGCCATACCGGCGCACACAAGGTAAACAATACGATTGGCCAGATTTTAGTGGCTAAGCGTTTGGGTAAAAATAAGATTGTGGCGGAAACTGGGGCGGGCCAACATGGCGTTGCGACGGCGACGGTTTGTGCGCTGATGGGCATGGAGTGTATCGTATACATGGGTGCCATTGACATTGAACGTCAGGCGCCTAATGTGGCGCGGATGCGTATGCTGGGCGCTCAAGTGGTCGCAGCGCAATCCGGATCTAAAACCTTGAAAGATGCGACAAATGAAGCGATGCGCCACTGGATTAATAATCCGGTTGATACGCATTACATTATCGGTTCGGTCGTAGGGCCACATCCGTATCCCGACATGGTAGCTAGATTCCAGTCGGTGATTTCCGAAGAAATACGCATCCAGTTACAAGAGAAAGAGGGCCGAGATTATCCAGATTATGTGATTGCTTGTGTGGGTGGCGGTTCGAATGCGGCGGGAGCGTTTTACCATTTTTTGGATGAGCCACGTACCCAATTGATTGCGGCGGAGGCAGCAGGAAAAGGTGTTAATTCCGGTCATTCGGCAGCAACAACTTTCTTAGGGAAACCGGGGGTTTTGCATGGTAGTAAAAGCTTATTGATGCAAACAGCTGATGGTCAGGTCATTGAGCCATATTCGATCTCGGCAGGCTTGGATTATCCGGGCATTGGGCCGATGCATGCTAATTTATCGTATACGGGACGTGCTCGGTTTTTTGGCATAACAGATCAGGAGGCATTGGATGCGGCCGTTGAATGTTCTGTTTTGGAGGGAATTATTCCGGCATTGGAGACAGCCCATGCGCTGGCGGTGTTTGAAAAATTACATGCAAAACCGGATGAGGTTATTGTGGTGAATTTGTCGGGCAGGGGGGACAAAGATTTGTCCACGTATCAGCAGCACTTAAAATTGAATGACTAAGATGAATCGGATTACAACATTATTTGCGGAGGCTACTGAGCCCATATTGAACGTATACGCGACGGCGGGTTATCCTAATTTTGGGGATACGATGACGGTGTTACAAGCCTTGCAGGAAGGTGGGGTTGATATCATTGAGATTGGGATGCCGTATTCAGATCCAGTTGCGGATGGGGAGACGATTCAGCAATCGAATCAAGTTTCTTTAGATCAAGGAATGACCGTAGCGCATTTGTTTGATCAATTACAAGCGATGCGTCAAACCATCACCGTTCCCGTATTATTGATGGGTTACATCAATCCTGTGTTGCAATATGGCGTAGAGGCATTTTGTAAAAAATGTGCGGAAGTGGGTATTGATGGGGTTATTTTACCCGATTTACCGATGGCCGAATATGAGTCAGAATACCAAGCAATCTTTGAGCAATATGGATTGTATAACATCTTTTTGATTACACCACAGACGACAGACGCGCGCATTGCCCAAGTGGATGCGATTAGCAAAGGGTTCATTTATATGGTTTCTTCGGCAAGTACTACGGGTGCTAAGACGGGGATTTCAGATATTCAGGAAACGTATTTTAAGCGAATTAATGGGATGAACTTGAAAAATCCACGTTTGATTGGCTTTGGCATTTCGGATCGTGCGAGTTTCTTGAAAGCTTCTGAGTCAGCGGCTGGTGCGATTATTGGAAGTGCATTTGTTAAGTTATTGGGACAGGCTCAAGATCTTCGTGGTGAGATCGTTGCGTTTGTTCAATCGATTAAAGGGAAAAAGTAATCGATTGTTTTTAGAAAGAAATATTTTTTCTATCTTTGCAACCCAATCAGCAATTTTATGTACAAAGTGACCGCTGGGTGCTGATATTACACAAAATAAAAAGTCAGATGAGTGATTTAATTAAATTTGTAGAAGCTGAGAATGCAACGCGTCGTGCAGAGCATCCAGAATTTGCTGCTGGAGACACAGTAAATGTACACGTTAAGATCCGTGAAGGTAACAAGGAGCGTATCCAGGTTTTCCAAGGATTGGTTATCCAACGTAAAAATTCAGGTGCTGGTGAGTCATTCACAGTACGTAAAATTTCTAATGGTATTGGTGTTGAGCGTATCTTCCCAATCTTATCCCCAAACATCGATAAAATCGAAGTTATGCGTCGTGGTAAAGTGCGTCGTGCACGTTTATTCTACATGCGTGGTAAGCAAGGAAAAGCTGCTCGTGTTAAAGAGAAGAAAAAATAGGTTTGAGATTTTTTTATATACAAGAAAGCTGTTCAGTAATGGGCAGCTTTTTTTTGTGGGTATATACAAGTAGATATCTCAATCTATTAACTTTTAAACATAGTTTAAACCTATTCAATCATGAAATCAAGTTCCTCGAATCGCCGGAAGTTTCTTCACGACGCGAGTCTATTGAGCGGATTGGCATTTATGCCTTCAATTAAAGATGCCACCAGCTCTTTTGTCCAAGTTTCTTCGCAGAAGGTCATCGCGCCTCGTTTACGTTTTGGGGTCGTGGGCATTAACCACGGACATATTTATTCGATGGCTAATTCCATCATTCGTGGAGGCGGGGAGTTTGTTTCCTATTATGCCAAAGAGCCCGATTTGATTAAAGATTTCGCTAAGCGATATCCGCAAGCAAAACTCGTTAAGAGTGAAGCGGAGGTCTTGGAAGATCCTTCGATCAAATTGGTTTTGAGTTCGATTACTCCACATGAACGTGCGCCTTTAGGGATTCGCGTCATGCAACATGGCAAAGACTACATGGTCGACAAGCCCGGCATTATTAGCTTAGAGCAATTAGCCGAAGTGCGTAAAGTTCAAAAGGAAACGAAACGTATATATTCGATTTCATTCAGTGAGCGTTTTGAGAATAAGGCGACGGAATTGGCTAGCCAATTGGTCGCTCAAGGAAAGATTGGCAAGGTGATGCAGACGCTGGGAACGGGTCCACACCGGATGAGTGTCAACTCGCGTCCTGATTGGTTTTTCGATACCAAATATTACGGCGGAATCATCACGGATATCGCATCCCATCAAGTAGATCAATTTTTACATTTTACAGGTTCAACACAAGGAGAGGTTGTGGCTTCGCAAATTGCGAATCACCACCATCCGCAGTATCCCAAATTCCAAGATTTTGGTGATTTAATGTTACGCAGTAATAAAGGTTCGGGCTACATCCGCGTGGATTGGTTTACACCCGACGGCTTGAATACCTGGGGTGATGGTCGCTTGACGATTTTAGGAACAGATGGCTATATTGAAGTGCGTAAGAATACCGATATTGCCTCGCCACATGGGACCGGGAGCCATTTATACATTGTGAATAAGAAAGAAACCTTGTATGTTGATTGCAAGGATGTTAATTTGCCACATGGCGAATTGCTCGTGGATGATGTGCTGAATCGTACGGAAACAGCGATGACACAAGCACATTGTTTCTTAGCAACAGAGCTCGCATTAATTGCACAGAAAAACGCAACCAACATATCTATTAAAGCATGAAAAGGAGAAAATTTATCAATAACATAGCCTTGGGAGCCGTGGGTACCCTTGGATTTCCTACGATAGTTCCAGCACATGTGTTGGGTGGAAAAGATGCCCCAAGCAACAAAATCAATATAGGTCAAATCGGCTGTGGTCGTATTGCGCGTACCCATGATTTGCCAGGAACATGGAAACATGAGAAGGCGCGGATCATAGCGGTATGCGATTTGGATCGTCATCGGACGGAGGAGACGAAGCAGTTGGTTGAGGAATATTACACAAAAAAAACAGGTCAGTCGAATTACATCGATGTGAAGATGTATGACGATTACCGGGAGATGTTGTTGAATAAAGACATTGATGCAGTGATGATTAGTACGCCGGATTTTTGGCATGCGCAGCCTGCCATGGAAGCGGCACTTGCGGGCAAAGATATTTATTTGCAAAAGCCTACTTCATTGACAATTCATGAGGGGCGCCAGCTCGCCAATGTGATTAAGAAAACGGGACGTATTTTACAGGTGGGGACACAACAGCGTTCTACTTCGCAATTTCGTATTGCAGCAGAATTAGTTCGTAATGGCCGTATTGGAAAATTACATACCGTGAAAGTAGGTTTACCAGGTGATCCATCTGGCCCGCCGGCGCCAGCGATGCCTGTGCCCAAAGGATTTAATTACGATATGTGGTTAGGTTCTACGCCTTATATACCATATACTGAAATTGCGGTACACCCGCAGAAAGGCTATGATCGCCCGGGATGGTTACGCATGGAGCAGTTTGGTGCAGGAATGATTACGGGTTGGGGGCAGCATCACTTTGATTCAGCAGCTTGGGGAATGGATACGGAATATACGGGTCCAATTTCAATTGAGGCTTTAGCTGAATTCCCTAAGTCTGGTTTGTGGAATGTGCATGGAGATTTTATGGCCAAAGCAGAGTACGCAAACGGAATTACCATGTATACATCGGGAGGATTTCCAAACGGTATTCGGTATGAAGGTTCAGAAGGGTGGATTTTTGTTTCGCGCGGTGATTACGCAGCGACGCCTACAGATCCTACATCAAAAGTACGATCAAAGGCTTTGGACGCGTCAGATCCGAAAATCTTGAGCTCTGTTATCGGGGCAAATGAAATTCATTTGTATCATTCAGATGATCAGCATGGCAACTGGCTTGATTGTATTGAGACACGTAAAGAGCCTATCTCACCAATTGAGATTGGTCACCGCGCTTGCACCGTTTGTTTAATTACGCATGTGGCGATGAAGGTGGCAGGTAAATTACAATGGGATCCTTCGAAAGAGATTTTCGTGAATAATAAGGAAGCGAATACTTGGTTGCGCCGTTCGCAGCGCGCACCGTACGGAACAGACCGCGTGAAGGTTTAGATTTTTTCTACCTTTCGAACGTTTTTATTGATGGTGTCAGATTCCACTACACCATCACGTAAACGAATGATTCTGTGAGCATATTGGGCAATATCGTCTTCGTGGGTAACCATGACGATGGTATTGCCTTTTTTGTGCAATTGATCAAAGAGATCCATGATTTCATAGGATGTCTTGGTGTCCAAGTTACCTGTGGGCTCATCGGCTAATAAAATAGAAGGATCGTTTACAAGCGCACGGGCAACAGCGACACGTTGTCTTTGACCACCCGAAAGTTCGTTTGGTTTGTGAAGGGCACGGTTTTCGAGTCCTACCCCTGCCAATGTTTCCATGGCAATGCGTGTACGCTCGGACTTAGAATATCCGGCATAGATCAGCGGAAGGGCTACATTTTCTAGGGCGGATTGACGAGGTAATAAGTTGAAGGTTTGGAATACAAACCCAATTTCCTTGTTTCGAACGGCGGCTAATTCATTTTCCGACATGGTCGAAACATCTTGTCCGTTTAGTACATAAGAACCTGTGGTGGGGGTATCTAAACAGCCAACGATGTTCATGAGGGTTGATTTTCCTGAACCGGATGGACCCATGAAGGCCACATATTCCCCTTTATTTACAGAGATACTAACGTCTTTTAATGCGTCGATTACCTCTTCTCCCATCACGTAGCGTTTGGAAATATGCTTGGTCTCTATAATTTTTGTCATCGTTTCAGAAAAATTCGATTCAAAATTACGCGCTTCCTGCGATAATCTTGGAACTTTTCGACAAAAGATATTTTGTGGGGATGAAACGGTCGTAGGAAGGATAAGAGGTTTTCCTTAGTTTTGTTGCTATGAAATACATCCCTGCGCTGGACGGAGTTCGCGCTTTAGCGATTTTATTGGTGTTGGTTTATCACTGGTTCCCGGAGGGTCAAGGGATTAATCTCATGCCAAATGGCCCGATCGGTGTTACGTTATTTTTTGTTTTAAGCGGGTATTTGATTTCGAATATCTTAATGGAGCAGCAGTCTTTAGGGACTTTTGCACGATCGTTTAAAAACTTTGTGGTCCGCCGGGCGCTTCGTATTTTTCCCATTTATTTTCTGGTTTTGATTGGGCTGTTGGTTTTACAACGTTTTTCTGTTGTGGTGAATACAGATTTTTACACCCATCCTGGGTATTACTGGACATATTTAGTGAATTATTGGATTGAGTTGCATGGTAACTGGTCGGATGCGCTATCGCCATATTGGTCACTTTCCGTGGAGGAACAGTTTTATTTGCTTTGGCCTTTTTGCATGTTGTTATTGGCCACGCGCTTTCGTGCATATTTCTTGTGGTTTACGGTCATTTTTGGGGTGATTTATCGGTATTTCTCTATCCATGTTTATGGTGGATTGGGTGTGAGTATGTTTTCGTGTGTGGATACGTTTGCTTGGGGGGCGCTGTTGGCTCATTACCTCCGTTTAGGGCAGTCGGCAGCACTAGCTGTATGGATTAAGCGATTGATCATCCCGGTGTCATTTTGCTTTCTGATGATATGTTTAAAACACTCGGATGGCGACCTAGTGAAGCAATTGTTTTTTCGAACGTTTACATCGTTGGTCTCATTAGCTTTATTATTTTACGCCATGCAACCTGGATGGGTAGCGAAGATCTTTTCGGTTCAACCGCTCCGGTTGATTGGCCAAATGTCCTATGGTCTTTACTTATATCACATGCTGGTGCCTGATTTGTTTTATAAGTTAGCGGCGCGCATGGGGATTTCGGTGCCGGTGTTGCCCTATAACCTTAGTTCACTAATCGTATTGTTTGTGGTAGCCTATGTTTCCTACCGATTGATTGAATTACCCATTCAGTCCTTCAAGCGTTATTTTGTTGCGTAACTAGATTTGCTTAGGCATAAAAAAAGCCCGAACTGTGAAGTCCGGGCTTTTACTATGTTCAAAGAATCTTACAATCCTTTTGCTTTCTTAACTACTTCGTCAGCGATGTTTT
>CAZUAZ010000039.1:0-7543 GCA_964618445.1 uncultured Aquirufa sp.
CATCAATGTGCCTGCTTCACATATCGTAGTAGGTTCGGGGGAATTATTAAATCCATCAGAGGTTTATACAGCAGAGCAAATGAAGCGCTGGGCTGCTGCAAAAACATCTGATAAAACGGTTGTTATTCGCTCAGCGGCTGAGGTTACTGATGCAGCATCGCGTCCAGCTAAAGATCGTTTGACATGGAAGTTTGCTTGTAAAAATGCACGTGACGTAGCTTTCGCTACGTCGAAAGCTTTCATTCAAGATGCGGCTATGATCAATTTGCCTAGTGGTAAAAAAGCTACGGCTGTTTCGGTTTATCCGATTGAATCAGACGGAGATAAAGCTTGGGCTCGTTCTACCGAATATGTGAAAGCATCGATTGAACATTATTCAAATTGGTTGTATGAATACACATATCCAGTGGCTACAAATGTCGCGGGTATTGTTTCGGGTATGGAATATCCAGGCATTATTTTCTGCGGCTATCGCGACCAAACCGCTTCCTTGTGGGGTGTGACAGATCACGAATTTGGTCACAACTGGTTCCCCATGATCGTAGGTACAAATGAGCGTAAGTTCGCTTGGATGGATGAAGGATTTAATACGTTCATCAATTTCTATTCAACAGATGCCTTTAATAAAGGGGAATACAAGAATCCAAAGTTTGATATGCATCAAATCGCTCCACGCATGTTCCGTGCAGAAGCTGATCCGATCATGTCGATACCAGATGTGATTCAAGCCCGTAATTTAGGTTGGGAAGCATACAATAAACCAGGTTTTGGTTTACGAATTTTACGTGAAAATATCCTAGGCGCAGATCGGTTCGATTACGCATTCAAGCAGTACATCAAAAATTGGGCTTTTAAACATCCCACACCACGTGATTTCTTCCGTGCGATGGAAGATGGTGCCGGTGAAGATTTAGGTTGGTTCTGGCGTGCCTGGTTCTACGAATTATGGAAACTTGATCAGTCTGTGAAAGATGTCGTTTACATTGATCAAGATCCTGCCAAAGGGGCCTTAATCACGATTGAAAACCTAGACAAGATGGCTATGCCAGCAATTGTCGAAGTAGAAATGGCGGGTGGCACGAAAGAACGTTTCACGTTCCCAGTAGAAATTTGGCAGCGTGGTGGTACCTGGACATTTAAGACATCCACGAACCTTCCGATCAAGTCGGTAACGATTGATCCCGACCATGTCTTCCCAGATATCAATGGCAAGAATAATGCGTGGAAGCCAGTTGCATACAAGGCTCCAAGAGGAAACTAATAATAAAGCCCCGACACACATCGGGGCTTTATTATTGCTTATTCAGGATTCGGCCTATATCATTGGCCTTACCTAGTTCATCTTTCAACTTATCATAACTTCCGGACAGCATCAAGCCTTTGTACTTCAATAAGGTATTGATGTATTCATCTAATACATCCATCAGATTATCTTGATTTTGGTGAAAAATCTGACTCCACGTTTCTGGAGAAGATTTCGCCAAACGTACCGTCGATTCAAAACCGGTCGAAGCTAATTCAAAAATACGCTCTTCATTTTTTTCTTTTTCCAATACCGTATTCGCTAATGCAAACGAACAAATATGCGATATATGTGAGATATAGGCCGTATGTACGTCATGGTCAATCGATTCCATGTATATCAAGTTCATTCCCAATCCATCGCGGTATAAACTTTCAATGGTCTCAATAGCTTCGGGTGAACTTAATTCCTTATCACAAATTACCCCGCGTTTACCTGTAAATAATCCATCCGCCGCGGCTTCTGGTCCGGAAAATTCCGTTCCCGCCATCGGGTGAGTCGAAACAAATTGCCCACGTTTCGGATGATTTTTTAGGGCTTCGTACACGGGTGTTTTGGTTGAGCCAACTTCAATCACGATCTGGCCTGGCTTTAACTGATCCAAAACATTCGGAATAATTTGTACCAAAATGTCAACAGGTGTTGCGCAAACAAAGATATCCACACGGTCAATGGCTTCTGCTAAAGGTAAAACTTCGTCAACTAACCGCAGCGAAAGCGCCTTGATTGCGTGAGCCGGATTTGCTTCAATTCCAATAAGTTCTGAAGCCCAACCAGATGCGCGCAAGCCTTTCGCGATGGATCCACCTATTAACCCAATTCCGATAATACCTACTTTCTTAGATTCCATTGCTGTGATTTTTAATGCGATCTATCGCCGTTTGAAAAACCTCTTCTTTGGCACATAACGAAATTCGAACATACCCGTTGCCCTGTGTACCAAAAATACCCCCAGGGGTGATAAACACCGCATTTTCATCCAATACTTGGTCGGAGAGTGCATAGCCAGATGCTACGGTAGCGGGTACGCGAGCCCAAACAAACATGCCAGTTTGTGCAGAATCATATACGCAATCCAAAAGATCCAGTAATTCAAATACTTTCTTTTGGCGTGACTTATAGATTTCATTTTGACGTGCAAACCAGTGAGCATCCGCCGATAAAGCCTTTACCGCGGCTTCTTGTAAGGGTAAAAACATGCCAGAGTCCATGTTGGACTTGAATTTCAACACCGGCCCCAATAATTCCGCTCGACCGAAAGCCGCACCGATGCGCCAACCGGCCATGTTGTGGGATTTGGAAAGTGAGTTTAACTCAATGGCTACGTCTTTCATGCCGGGAACGGCCAACATGCTGATGGGATTGTCATTCAAGATAAAACTGTACGGATTATCATTGACTAAAAGTATGGAATGGCGAATGGCGAAATCGCGCAGTTTAGTAAAAAACGCTATATCTGCTTTGGCACCCGTGGGCATGTGCGGATAGTTCACCCACATAATTTTTACCTTAGACAAATCTTGTTGGCCCAACGCATCTAAATCTGGCAGCCAACCATTCGCTTCCGTTAACTCGTATGCTTGAACTTTTGCTCCAGCCAGCGAACACGCCGCTTGGTAAGTTGGGTAGCCCGGATTGGGAATCAAGGTCACATCCCCTGCCTCTAAATAAGCCATAGCGATGTGCATGATACCTTCTTTGGAGCCAATCAATGGCAATATTTCAGCAGCTGGATCGACCGTCACCCCGTAATGCTTGGCATAGAATGCGGCAAAAGCCTCGCGTAAAGCAGGAATTCCTTGATATCCTTGATAGGCATGATTGGCAGGATTGGCTGCGGACGCTGTTAAGGCCTCGATTGTCTCCATAGCAGGAGCGAGGTCTGGGCTACCTATACCTAGGTTAATGACCGGAATACCGGCGGCGCGTAATGCAGCGATTTGCTTAAGTTTCGTGGAGAAATAGTATTCCTCAACGGACTGTAAACGCGAAGCGGGTGAAATAGAAAAGCTCATAAAATAAAAATGCCGACTCACAGGCCGGCGAAAATAAGTTAACATCAAAAACCTATCAAACCGGTTACGCGCAGACGTAGTATCCTGCGTAATAATAACCTGCGTAATAAGTAGTTGATTTGAAATCCATGTCCCAAAGGTAGGAAAAAAATGATTTTATGCAAATCCCTTCGGGAAAAGACCTTTCAAGACCTGAGAAACAAGACTAGGCTCAAAGCCTTTGGACAAACCCGTCCGGTAACACTTTTGGTATTTTTCGTTCGGGGTACCTGATTTGAGTGAAGCTGCTTTTTTTTCTATGAGGACTTTAAGGGCTTCCGTGTAATCTGATTCTGCAATTTCATCCCAATGCGCTTGTATGTCCGAATCTGAAATTCCTTTTTTTCGCAATTCAAATTGAATTTTCCCACGTCCCCACTTTTTCTGGTTGAATTTGGAGCGGATAAATAGACCAATGAATCTTTGCTCATTCAGGTAATTGTTTTCTTGCAACCACTGGATATAATCGTCCTGTAGTTCAGCGCCATCTAATTCCTGAATTTTTAGTTTAATTTCTGAAATGCAGCGTTCCTGATAGGCGCAATAGCGGGCCAGTTTAGTCAGTATTGCGCTATCCATGTGATTAGGATTCGTGCTCTTCGAATTGTTCGAGGTTGAAGAGGTCATTCAATACATCCACCATCGTTTCAGAATCCCCACGTTTGCAGGCTGCCTTCAGATGAATGATCGGTTGCTTAATGATTTTTTGTACCAAAGAAGCCGTGATTTTTTCTAGTTTCTCTACTTCCTCTGCACTTAGACCTTTGAGGTGGCGATTGATTTCTTCCTTGCGGATTTGCTCCAAGGCACCTTTTAATTTGTGAATGGTCGGTGAAACTTCCATCTCTTTGGACCAATCATTAAAGCTTTCGATACTTTCCTCGATGATGACACGCACATCTGGAATGGATGCCATGCGGGCAGCTAATGCCTCATCCGCACGTTCTTTTAATGAATCGATGTTGTATAACAAGATACCTGATACTTTTTCAACGGCTTCTTCAATACTCCGAGGAACGGATAAATCGATGAAATATTTAAATGAAAGCAATTGCATGCCTTTCAATTTCTCTTGTGTGATGATAGGAGCATCTGTCCGCACGGAGGATATGATAATGTCGGCAGCTTCAACTTCCTTGCACATATCTTCAAACGGAGCGACGCGGAAGTTTTTGCCTTGTGCCACACGATCTGCTTTTTCGATGGTCCGGTTCATCACCGTCACCTCAGCAAAATCTTTATCCTCTAAATTTTTACATACATCAATCCCAATTTCTCCTAGTCCTAAGATTAAGATTTTTGGTGTTGTAATGGCTTGTGCTAGTTCCTCGGCAAGTGCAACGGTGGCATATGAAACAGAGGCAGCTCCGTCACGGAACGATGTTTCTTGGGCAACTCGCTTATTCGAGTAGAAAATGGTATGCATTAAGCGATGCAAATATGGACCCGCCATGTTCAGGTCGGCTGCCAATTGATACGCTTTTTTTATCTGGTTTGGAATCTGCAAATCACCTACCACTTTGGACTGTAAGCCAGTAGCAACCTCAAAAAGGTGTTTCAAGGAATCGTTTGTTTCATCCATTTGGATGAAGTAATGCACATAATCGCTGGTATTTGTTAATCCTTTTTCGATTAACAATGCCTTGATGAGGTCATGTGAGATGGATTCTTGTGAGGTATAGTATAGTTCGGTGCGGTTGCACGTCGATACAATCAATAATTCTTGTAGGCCGAATAAATCTTTACACTTAAGTGTAAATGCCCGACTTTCTTCCTCGCTCAATGCGACCATTTCCCGAATGGTGAGTGGTGCGCTGCGATGAGAAATACTTACTGACTTAAACGGTGTGATCATTCGATTATTCGTGCAAAAACTAGTTCACAAAAGTACAACGCAAAAATTAAAATTTGACAAGTCTTTGCAATAAAATCGTAATTTAGATAAAGTTTAATTTTACGCACATGGACTTCAGAAACAAAACAGTTTTCATCACTGGTTCCTCTCGGGGTATCGGTTTGGAAATAGCTAAAAAATTAGCCTCATTAGGCGCAAACATCATTATCGCTGCCAAAACAGCTGAACCTCATCCCAAATTACAAGGGACTATTTTTTCTGCAGCAGCAGAGATTGAACGCTTAGGAGGTCGTGCCCTGCCCTGCATGGTCGACATTCGTGATGAAAATCAGGTTTTTGAAGCGGTCAATCAAGCGGTGGCAACATTCGGAGGCATCGATATTTTAATCAATAATGCATCAGCTATTCAGTTGACGGGGACTCTAGAGACAGAGATGAAGCGATTCGATCTGATGCATGGAGTAAATGCCCGTGGGACTTTTTTGGTTTCAAAAGCCTGTTTACCTCACTTAATGAAGTCGGCAAATCCACACGTCCTCACCCTTTCGCCCCCGTTGAATTTTGAGGCGCGTTGGTTTAAACATCATGTCGCCTATTCGATGGCAAAATTTGGCATGTCCTTAGTAACGTTAGGAATGTCTGCAGAATTTGAGGGTAAAGTAGCTTTTAATTCGTTATGGCCGCGTACCATTATCGCGACAGCTGCCATCGAATTTGCAGTGGGTAATGCGGATATGATGCGCAATGCGCGTAAGCCGAGTATCATGGCGGATGCCGCAGCGGTCATTTTATCACGCGATCATCAGACGTGTACAGGTCATTATTTTATCGATGATGCAGTCCTGGCCGAGGAAGGTGTAACAGACTTCAGCTCGTACAAAGTGGATCCTACGGTGGATGATCGCTCTTTAATTCCAGACTTTTTTATTTAATGCACAGTTACAAGCCTCCTATTTGGTTACCTGAAGGTCATACACAAAGTATTTACCCGGCACTTTTTCGAAAAATTCCAGACATGCTTCCGAAGACGGAACGATTGGAATTGCCAGATGGCGACTTTGTTGATTTGGATTGGTACATCCGAGGGGGTACGCTGTCACAAAAACCCTTAGTTATTGTGTCGCATGGATTGGAGGGGAGTAGTCGCCGACCGTACGTGACGGGATTGATTCGCGCATTGCCGAATTTTCATGCGCTCGCATGGAATTACCGAAGCTGTTCAGGTGAGCCCAATCGAAATTTACGCTTTTACCACAGTGGAGCAACGGACGATTTAGATCAGGTGATTCGACATGCCGTTTCATTGGGCGTACGTGATATCTACCTAGCAGGATTCAGTTTAGGAGGCAACTTAACGCTAAAATGGTTGGGCGAACACGCTGAAAAAGCTTCAAATTTCATTCGAAAAGCTGTAGCATTTTCTGTACCTTTACACCTTTCCAGCAGTAGTCAGCAATTGACTCGCCGGGAAAACAGCCTCTACACACATCGCTTCTTACAAACGCTATTAGAAAAAGTGACTGAAAAGTCGGCCCGATATCCACAGGATATTACGCCGTCTATGCTTTCGGCTATTGGCAGTTTGTACGATTTTGATGATGTCATAACAGGCCCATTACATGGATTTAAGGATGCAGAGGACTATTATGAACAAAATAGTTCCTTGTATTTTCTCGATCGTATTCGTGTTCCAACCCTCGTGGTGAATGCGAAAAACGATCCTTTTTTGTCGCAGGAATGTCTTCCTGAAGCGATTCAGTCTGATCATGTTCAGATTGAGTTGCCCAAACAAGGAGGACATTGCGGATTTTATCCGCGCAATTATCGAGGAGAAACTTGGTCCGAGCAACGGACTGCGAATTGGTTTAAGGAAATTGAAATTTGATTATATGTCTACTAAGGAGCTGGAACAATTAACGATTGTCATCGATTTTGACAGTACATTCACCAAGGTCGAGGGCCTCGATGAATTAGCGCGCATCGCGTTAGAAGGGAATGCCAAACAAGCTGAGATCGTGGGGAAGATTCGCGAAATCACCGACAAAGGGATGACCGGAAATTATTCATTCGCAGATTCGTTGCGAGATCGCGTGGCGTTATTGCCTGCGAATCGTTCGCATGTAGACCAATTAATCACTTTCTTAAAGGGTAAAATTTCAGAATCATTTAAGCGCAATAAAACGTTTATCAAAGAGCATGCAGATCAAATTTTAATTGTCTCCAGCGGCTTCAAAGATTTTATCGTACCTGTCGTAGAAGAAATGGGTATTGCCGCGGCGAATGTCTATGCGAATACGTTTACGTATGATGCCGATGGTACCATTACGGGAT
>CAZUAZ010000039.1:7643-11433 GCA_964618445.1 uncultured Aquirufa sp.
GCGAATGTCTATGCGAATACGTTTACGTATGATGCCGATGGTACCATTACGGGATATGATCAAGCTAATCTGCTATCTCAAGATCGCGGTAAAGTTAGTTTATTGCAATCATTAGCCTTAGACGGTGAAGTCTATGTGATCGGTGATGGATATACAGATTATGAATTACGCGAGGCTGGGTTAGCCAATAAGTTTTTCGCATTTACAGAGAACGTTTCACGCAAAGCGGTGACTGATAAAGCGGATTTTGTGGTTCCCTCATTGGATGAGTTTTTATATCTCAATGGCTTAAGCCGGGCACAGTCCTATCCAAAATCACGAATCAAAGTTTTATTATTGGAAAACGTGCATCCTGCGGCTGTTCAATTATTTAAGAAGGAAGGTTTCCAGGTTGAATTGTTGAAGGGGGCACTAGACGAGGAAGAATTGATTGAGAAAATCAAAGATGTCTCGATCATCGGATTGCGGTCAAAAACAAATTTAACAAAGAAGGTACTCGAACATCCAAATGCATCCCGATTGATTTGTGTGGGTGCTTTTTGCATCGGTACGAATCAAATTGATTTGGCGGAATGTGAGAATCGCGGGATAGCCGTATTTAATGCACCTTATTCAAATACACGTAGTGTCGTTGAATTATCGATTGGCTTAATGGTGATGTTGACCCGTAATATTTTCGAAAAATCGACGAAGATGCATGCTGGTGTTTGGGATAAATCAGCGACCAATTCATTCGAAATTCGTGGAAAGAAAATCGGTTTAGTGGGTTACGGAAATATCGGTACACAGATTTCTGTCATCGCGGAGGCTTTAGGTATGGAGGTTTATTTCTTCGATATCGTAGACAAATTAGCACTCGGCAACGCAAAAAAATGTAATAGCTTAAAGGAATTATTGTCGACCGTCGATTTCGTGAGCTTACACGTAGATGGACGCAAATCGAATACAGATATCATCGGAAAGCAAGAGTTTTCTTGGATGAAAGACAATGTGATTTTCTTAAACTTATCAAGAGGACACGTCGTTCAAATCCCAGCTTTAGTGGATGCGATTAAATCAGGTAAGATTTGGGGTGCGGCAATCGACGTATTTCCATATGAGCCTAAAACGAATGATGAGGAATTTGTCAATGAATTGCGTGGCTTACCTAATGTCATTTTGATGCCACATATTGGTGGAAGTACGGAAGAGGCGCAAGCGAATATTGGGGAGTTTGTGCCTTCGAAGTTGTTGCAGTTTATGAACAATGGTAGTACATACGGTTCTGTGAACTTTCCAGAATTACAATTGCCACCTTTGGAAAATGCACACCGCTTATTGCATATACACCACAATGTGCCTGGTATTTTGGCTCAGATAAATAATGTGTTTGCCAAATACCATGTGAATATCATCGGTCAATATTTGAAAACGACGGAGCGGACAGGTTATGTGATTACAGATGTCGCGAAAGAATATGCGGAGGAAATTGTCAATGAGTTGAAATTGATTGATAATACGATCAAATTCAGAATGTTATATTAATATGAGCACGTTTTTTACACCCGGTCCTGCAGCCTTATTCCCTACCGTTGAGGCACATTATGCAGCGGCATTTCGTCAAAATATTGGATCGATTTCGCATCGTTCGGCGGCATTTCGTAAGATTTACCAACATACCGATGAGCAGTTGCGCCAATTATTTGCCTTG
This sequence comes from uncultured Aquirufa sp., assembly GCA_964618445.1. GTDB lineage: Bacteria > Bacteroidota > Bacteroidia > Cytophagales > Spirosomataceae > Aquirufa. The sequence continues at coordinate 9,334 of CAZUAZ010000039.1, forward strand.
CCAAAAGAGACTGCGGTGTTATTCACAGGATCGGCTACGGAAATTTGGGAGCGAGCGATTATGAATTCTGTGGAGCATGAAAGTTTTCACTTAGTAAATGGCTCTTTTTCTAAGAAGTTTTTTGATTTTTCCCAAGAGCTTCACAAGTATGCGCATGCGATGCACAAGCCTTTTGGTGAGGGTTTTGATGCGGCAGAAGTGACGGTGCCTGAATATGCGGAGTTGATTTGTTGCACGGCCAATGAAACCAGTTCCGGTGTTCAGATGCGCGCAGCAGAGATACATAAAATTAAGAAGGCAAACAAAGATAAGTTGGTGATGGTGGACATGGTTTCATCCGCTCCTTATCCGAATTTAGATTTCAATTTAGTTGATTCGGCGATGTTTTCGGTGCAAAAAGCGTTTGGAATGCCGGCAGGTTTAGGTGTTTGGATTGCGAATGAAAAGATGCTGGCGAAGGCGGAGCGCATGAAACTTCACGGAGATACGGTGGGAACCTATCATTCGTTACCGAGTCTTTGGGAGAATTACAAGAATTTTGAAACACCTGAAACGCCCAATGTGATGGGGATTTATGTGTTGGGGAAAGTGGCCGAGGATTTCAATCGAATTGGGGTAGATGTCATGCGGAAGGAAACGGATCGCAAAGCAAAGGCATTATATGATTTTGCCAAGAAGTCGGACCAATTTGACATATTTGTAACAAATGAGTCACATCGTTCGGCGACTGTTGTGGTCTTAAACTGCAAGCAGATGGCTGGCGATGTCATCAAACAAGTACAGGCAAAAAGTGATTTTATTTTGGGAGCGGGATATGGAAAAATGAAGGAGACTCAAATACGGATTGCGAATTTTCCTGCAGTAAATTTGGACCAGGTGGAGGCTTTAATAGCTACATTGGGTTCGTTATAAGTTAAACCTACTATGAAAACAGATCAACCCATTCGTTGGGGGATACTCGCATGCGGAGGCATTGCGCGTAAATTTGCCGACGATCTTACGCATGCCAAAAATGGCCATTTAGCCGCTGTTTCTTCCCGAGATATCAAACGGGCGCAGGAATTTGCTTCCCATTATGACCCTTCTGTGAAGGCATTTGGCTCATATGAAGACATGCTTTCCAGTGGAGAAATTGATGTGGTTTACATTGCTTCGCCGCATGGCTTGCATTATGAACATACCATGCTGTGCTTGGAAGCGGGTATTCCTGTATTATGCGAAAAGGCATTTGCTATCAATAGCAAGCAGGTTGCTGCGATGATTGCGAAGGCGCGCGAAAAGAAGTTGTTTTTAATGGAGGCATTATGGACGCGTTTTCATCCGTCTATCGCCAAATTACAAGAAATCATTGCTTCAGGAGTTATTGGTGATATCAAACATGTGGTGGCTGATTTTGGCTTTAAGGCTGAATATGATGAGGAGGCTCGTTGGTTTAATCCACATCTGACCGGAGGATCGTTGTTGGACATCGGTATTTACCCTTTATTTATTTCGAAACTGTTATTAGGCCAACCGCTGGAAATGAAGGCGACGGGTGTGATGGCACCATCTGGGGTGGACATGAATTGTTCGATTGCGACGAAATATGCCTCTGGTGCTACGGCAAGTTTGTTTTCGACGTTTGCTGCGCAAACGGATACGACCTGCACGGTATATGGAACGCTAGGGAAAATTTATATGCATCCGCGTTTTCATGAAACGAAGGGGATGACTTTGACGATTTATGGGGGAGAAGAGACTGTGATAGAGACGGAGCGTTTAGGTTGGGGCTACAGTTATGAAGCGGATGCCGTGCAAGTAGATTTGCATGCAGGGCGCACGGAAAATGCCTGGATGTCGCATCAATTTAGTCAGGAATTGATGGGTTTATTAGATGAAATTCGTTCACAAATCGGTTTAACATATCCAAATGAATAAGATACTCTTTGCCTTATTGCTTTTTGTAAGCACTTCATTAGTAGCTCAACATCCGTTTGAAAAGGAAATTGTTGCTTACGAGAAACAAGATTCCTTAGCCATGCCCGCTAAGGGTCAAATCCTTTTTATAGGCTCATCTAGTTTCCGACTTTGGAAGACTTTTGCTACGGATATGCAGGGATT